>NZ_CP026377.1:1811042-2112882 GCF_002953195.1 Mixta gaviniae
AAGCTGGGCGTGCAGGTGCTGACGCAAACCATGGTCACCAGCGCCGATAACAACGGCCTGCACACGAAAAACGGCGATTTTATCGAAGCGGACCTGATGGTTTGGGCAGCGGGCATCAAAGCACCGGACTTTATGAAAGATATCGGCGGGCTGGAAACCAACCGCATCAATCAGCTGGTGGTGAAAGAGACGCTGCAGACCACGCGTGACGAGAACATCTACGCCATCGGCGACTGCGCCTCCTGCGCGCTGCCGTCGGGCGGGTTCGTGCCGCCGCGTGCCCAGTCGGCGCATCAGATGGCCTCGAAGGCGCTGGAGAACATTCTGGCGCAGATGAAAGGGCAGACGCTGAAGCCTTACGTCTACAAAGATCACGGCTCGCTGGTATCGCTCTCCCGCTTCAGCACCGTCGGCAGCCTGATGGGCAACCTGATGCGCGGCTCGATGATGGTGGAAGGGCGCATCGCGCGTTTCGTCTATATCTCGCTCTACCGCATGCACCAGATCGCGCTGCACGGCTATTTTAAGACCGGCCTGATGATGCTGGTGGGCAGCATTAACCGTGTGATCCGTCCGCGCCTGAAGCTGCATTAATCACTGGTCCGGCCAGGCCGGTCCTGAGTTGCGCCGCTCCTGCGGCGCAGCCCCTTTTCCGCCAGTGATGCAAAAGCTGCATTAGTACCGCTAAGAACTCTCTGAAAAGGCTGTGTTTATCCCGCTTTAACGCGTTTCTTCCCTTTATCTGATTGTTGGTTTTCCTCCCTGACTGCAAAATTTTTATAACTAGCACGGCGAGTCGCGCACGCCGAGTATGCCTCGCTGCAACGGAACCGGCAGCGGCAGGATTGCGCGGTAACATTATCAGGAGGATTTCCTGTGAATAAATCAATGATAGCGGGTATGGGTATTGGTGTGGTTGCCGCTCTGGGTGTGGCGGCCGTGGCCAGCATGAATGTCTTTAATCCTGGCCCCCAATACGCACAGGTTATTTCCGCAACGCCTATCAAGGAAACCATCAAGAATCCGCGTCAGGAGTGCCGCAACGTCACATTGACCCATCGTCGTCCGGTGCAGGATGAAAACCGCATCGCCGGTTCGGTGCTGGGCGCGGTGGCGGGCGGGGTCCTCGGCCATCAGTTCGGCGGCGGACGCGGCAAGGATGTGGCGACGGTCGCCGGCGCGCTGGCGGGCGGCTATGCCGGCAACCAGGTGCAGAGCGGTCTGCAGGATCGTGATACTTACACCACCACCGAGCAGCGCTGCAAAACCGTCTACGACAAACAGGATAAAATGTTGGGTTACGACGTAACCTACAAAATAGGCGACCAGCAGGGGAAAATTCGTATGGAAAGCGACCCCGGTACCCGCATTCCTCTGGACCGTAACGGCCAGTTGATTCTTAACAGCAACAGTAATCAGGCGTAACTGACGCCGCATAAAAAAACGGGGCCCGCGGGCCCCGTTTTTTATTGCTGTCGTCGTCGGCGAAACGGCTGTTTCGCCAGGGCGTCATGGCTGGCATCCATGCCCGCCCGCGCGCTACATGGCGCGATTGCCGTTACGCGTTAACTTGCCAGCGTATGTTCCTGCATCTGCGCCATCAGTTCGCGGATCCAGCTCATGCGCAGTTTGCGCTCGGCCAAATCGCGCGTGAACTTCAGGCGCGTCGGGCCATCCAGCCGCCACTGCTGCGGGTCCTGCTGCAGCAGGCCAATCAGCCAGGCGGGATCCACCTTGTTTTTCTCGGCAAACTCGATAAAACCGCCTTTCTCGCTGGCTTCGATACGGCGCACGCCGAGCTGCTGCGCGGTGAGGCGCAGCGCGGCGATATCCAGCAGGTTGCGCGCCGGATCGGGCAGGCTGCCGAAGCGGTCGCTCAGCTCGACTTTCAAATCGTCCAGCTCGCGGCTCTCGTCCGCGCTGGCAATGCGCTTGTAAAAGGAGAGACGGGTATTAACATCGGGGATAAAATCGTCCGGCAGCAGCGCTGGCATACGCAGCTCAATATCGGTCTGATGGCTGGTGAGATCTTCCAGCGACGGCTCGCGGCCCTCTTTCAGCGCATCGACGGCGTTCTCCAGCAGCTCCATATAGAGCGAAAAGCCGATGCTTTCCATCTGGCCGCTCTGATCTTCGCCCAGCAGTTCGCCCGCGCCGCGGATCTCCAGATCGTGCGTCGCCAGCGCAAAGCCGGCGCCTAAATCCTCCAGGGAGGCGATCGCCTCCAGACGCTTATGGGCGTCGGTAGTCATCGCTTTCGGCGGCGGCGTCAGCAGCCAGGCATACGCCTGATGGTGCGAACGGCCGACGCGTCCGCGCAGCTGGTGCAGCTGCGCCAGACCGAAGTGATCGGCACGCTCGATAATAATGGTGTTGGCGGTCGGGATATCGATGCCGGTTTCAATAATGGTGGTGCAGACCAGCACGTTGAAACGCTGATGATGGAAATCGTTCATCACCCGTTCCAGATCGCGCTCGCGCATCTGGCCGTGACCGATGGCGATACGCGCCTCCGGCACCAGCTCCGCCAGCCGTTGCGCCGCTTTTTCAATATTCTCCACGTCGTTATAGAGATAGTAGACCTGGCCGCCGCGCAAGATTTCACGCAGGATCGCCTCGCGCACCACCAGATTGTCATATTCGCGTACAAAGGTTTTCACCGCCAGACGGCGCGCGGGCGGGGTGGCGATAATCGATAGATCGCGCATGCCGCTCATCGCCATATTCAGCGTACGCGGGATGGGGGTGGCGGTCAGCGTCAGGATATCGACATCGGCGCGCATCGCTTTGATGCGCTCCTTGTGGCGTACACCGAAGCGATGCTCCTCATCGACAATCAGCAGCCCCAGATCGCGCCATTTCAAATCGCTCATCAACAGCTTGTGCGTACCGATCAGAATATCGATTTTCCCTTCGCTTGCCTGCTCCAGTACCTGCGCCTGCTCTTTGGCGCTGCGGAAACGAGAAAGCATCTCAATGCGCACCGGCCAGTTGGCGAAGCGATCGCGGAAGTTGTCGTAGTGCTGCTGCGCCAGCAGGGTGGTGGGCACCAGTACCGCCACCTGCTTGTTGTTTTCCACTGCGAGGAAGGCGGCGCGCATCGCCACTTCGGTTTTGCCGAAGCCGACGTCGCCGCATACCAGACGATCCATCGCCAGCGGCTCGCACATATCGCTCATCACTGCCTGAATCGCCTGCGCCTGATCCGGGGTGGTCTCAAACGGGAAGCTGTCGCAGAACAGCTGATACTGCTCGCGGTCATATTTAAAGGCGTAGCCCTGCTTGGCGGCGCGCTGCGCGTAGATATCCAGCAGCTCCGCCGCCACGTCGCGCACTTTCTCCGCCGCCTTCTGACGCGCGCGCGACCAGGTATCGCTGCCCAGCTTGTGCAGTGGGGCGTTCTCATCCGCGCCGCCGGCGTAGCGGCTGATCAGATGCAGCGAAGAGACCGGCACGTAAAGTTTGGCGTCGTTGGCGTAGGCCAGCATCAGATATTCCGCTTTGATGCCGCCTGCCTCCAGCGTCGTCAGGCCGATATAGCGCCCCACGCCATGCTCCAGATGCACCACCGGCTGACCGGGATGCAGCTCCGCCAGGTTGCGGATCAGTACGTCGGGGTTGATGGTGCGGCGCGTCTCCTGGCGGCGGCGCGTGACGCGTTCGCCCAGCAGATCGCCTTCGCAAATCAGCGCACGCTGGCGCAGATTATCAATAAAGCCGCGCTCGCTGGCGCCGATCATCAGGTAGTGGCCCGGTTCGGCCGCCTCGTCGAAGCGTTGAATGTTTTTCGGCTGCAGCTTGATGCGCGCCAGCAGCTCCTGCAGCGCCTCGCGGCGGCCCTCGCTTTCGACCGAGAAGATCACCGCGCCGTGAAAGCTCTCCAGGAAGCGGCGCAAATTATCGAGCGGCGCCTTCGCCTGCGGCTCTACCGCCAGCGCCGGCAGCGGCTGATAATCAAGGTTGGTGTTGGCCGCTTTGTCCGGCAGCGCCTCGCTGTTCATGCGCACGCGCGGCCACTGCTTCAGCTCGGCGAACAGTTGATCGGTGCGCAGCCATAAGGTTTCCGGCGGCAGCAGCGGACGCATCGGATCGACGCGGCGGTTTTCAAAGCGCGCAAGAATATCCTGCCAGAAGCGGTCGGCGCTGGCCTCCAGATCGCCGGTGCTGACCACCAGCGTGTCGCGCGGCAGGTAGCTGAACAGCGGCACCAGCGGCTGTTCGAAAAACAGCGGCTGCCAATATTCGATGCCGGCCGGCAGCGTGCCCTTGCTCACCTGCTGATAGACATGCTCCGGCTCGCGCAGCACATCGAACTGCTCGCGCCACTGGCTGCGGAACAGCTCGATGGCGGCTTTGTCGGTAGGAAATTCGTGGGCGGGCAGCAGGTTAATCGCCTCCACCTCTTCCAGCGTGCGCTGGCTGTCGACATCGAACAGACGCAGGCTGTCGATCTCGTCATCGAAAAAGTCGATGCGGTAAGGCTGTTCGCTGCCCATCGGAAAGAGATCCAGCAGCGCGCCGCGCGTGGCATATTCGCCATGCTCCATCACCTGATCGACGTGACGATAGCCCGCCTGCTCCAGCTGCGCGCGCAGCCTGTCGCGTGACAGCTGCTGCCCTTTATGCATCACCAGCGCATGGCCGTGCAGAAAATCGTGCGGGCAGTAGCGCTGCATCAGCGTATTCACCGGCAGGATCAGCACGCCGCGCGTCAGCGTCGGCAGGCGATACAGCGTGGAAAGGCGCGATGAGATGATGTCCTGATGCGGAGAGAAGCTGTCGAACGGCAGCGTTTCCCAGTCGGCCAGGCTGATGACCGGCTGGCGGGTAAACTGTTGGATCTCATCCTGCAGCCGCAGCGAGGTTTGCATATCGGGCGCAACCAGCATTACCAGCCCCGGGTGACGCTCCGCCATCTCCGCGCATTCGACGGCGCAGGCGGCGCCGGTGAGCTGACCCAGCTGGCGTTGATCGGCTGCCGCGGCGGGCAGGGCATAGCGAATCTGTTCAGGCATAGTCGTTTCGACGTTCTCTCTGTTATTTCAGGGGCGTAATCATTCCACAGAACAGGGCACGGATCATCTGCTGAGGCGTGCTTTTTACCTCAGCGGCATCAACAGACGCAACGGCCCAATTTGGCGCGCAGCGGCTCAGGAAGCGGGGCGCGGCAGATGATACGGGCGATCGCCGCTGTCATCGCCGGGGATCAGCTCCTTCTCCGCGTGCAGGCTCCAGGTGCCGTCATCCCAGCGTACATGGTAGCTGGCGGGAAAATTCCCCTGGCAAAACACCGCCGTCACCTCGCCGCGGATCTCCCCGGAGTGATGTTTGACAATCGCGCCTTTTGCATACTTACTCATAAGCGGCTCCGGTGCCAGCGGCACGGCTGATTGACCACCTTAACCCTTTAAATAGTCAGGGCCAGTATAGTGCAGATTGGCGCGGGAGCGAGGAAGGCGGCTTCGTCTGATGCTTTTTCCGGCAGCTGACGAGTGCTGAAAAATTCTGACGCATCTTTAGCGTTAACTCGGCGGGGTAAAGGTTCCATAAAGCAGGCGGCTCCTTTATCATCCTGACTACTTTTGCTTTTGCCACGCATAGATGGATCTCATGTATCAACCTGTCGCGTTATTTATCGGTCTGCGTTATATGCGCGGACGTGCCGCAGACCGCTTCGGCCGGTTTGTTTCCTGGCTTTCCACCATTGGCATTACCCTTGGCGTGCTGGCGTTGGTCACCGTGCTGTCAGTGATGAACGGCTTCGAGCGCGAGCTGGAAGGCAACATCCTTGGGCTGATGCCGCAGGCGCTGATCGCCGGCGAAAAGGGCTCGCTCAATCCGCAGCAGCATCCCGCCAGCGAACTTAAGCTGCAGGGCGTGCAGCGCATTGCGCCGCTCACCACCGGCGATGTCGTGCTGCAAAGCGCGCGCAGCGTGGCGGTGGGCGTCATGCTCGGCGTCCAGCCGGACGAGGCGGACCCGCTGACCCCTTATCTGGTGAATGTGCAGCAGCAGGCGCTGCAGCCTAATCAGTACAACATTATTCTCGGCGAGCAGCTGGCCGCCCAGCTGGGCGTCAAGCGCGGCGATCAGCTGCGCCTGATGGTGCCTTCCGCCAGCCAGTTTACCCCGATGGGCCGCCTGCCCAGCCAGCGTCTGTTCAACGTGATCGGCACCTTCGCCGCCAACAGCGAGGTGGACGGCTATCAAATGCTGGTGAACCAGCAGGATGCCTCGCGCCTGATGCGCTATCCGGCGGGCAATATCACCGGCTGGCGCCTGTGGCTTGATAAGCCGCTGGCGGTGGACAGCACCAGCCAGCAGGCGCTGCCGCAGGGGCTGGTGTGGAAAGACTGGCGCGACCGCAAGGGCGATCTGTTCCAGGCGGTGCGCATGGAAAAGAACATGATGGGGCTGCTGCTGAGCCTGATCATCGCCGTGGCGGCGTTTAACATCATCACCTCGCTGGGCCTGCTGATCATGGAGAAGCAGGGCGAAGTGGCGATCCTGCAAACCCAGGGGCTGACGCGCCGCCAGATTATGCTGGTGTTTATGGTGCAGGGCGCCAGCGCCGGCATTATCGGCGCGCTGCTTGGCGCGCTGCTCGGCGTGCTGCTGGCCAGCCAGCTTAATAACCTGATGCCTGTGATCGGCATCTTCCTCGACGGCGCCGCGCTGCCGGTCGATATCTCTTTCTGGCAGGTGATCGCCATTGCGCTGACCGCGATGGCGCTGGCGCTGCTCTCGACGCTTTATCCATCCTGGCGCGCCGCCGCCGTACAACCCGCTGAGGCTTTACGCTATGAGTGATTCAATTCTGTTGCAGTGTGACCAGCTGTGCAAACGCTATCAGGAAGGGAGCGTGCAGACAGACGTGTTACGCGACGTCAGTTTCACCATGCGGCCCGGCGAAATGATGGCGATTGTCGGCAGCTCCGGCTCCGGCAAAAGCACCCTGTTGCACCTGCTGGGCGGGCTGGATGCGCCCACCTCCGGCGACGTGTTGTTTAACGGCCGCGCCCTGAGCAGCATGAGTTCCGCGCAGAAAGCGGAGCTGCGCAACCGCGAGCTGGGCTTTATCTATCAGTTTCACCACCTGCTGCCCGACTTTACCGCGCTGGAAAACGTGGCGATGCCGCTGCTGATCGGCAAAAAAGGCAAGCAGGAGGCGCAGGATCGCGCGATGGCGATGCTGAGCGCCGTCGGCCTGGCGAAACGCGCCGCGCACCGTCCCTCTGAGCTTTCCGGCGGCGAACGCCAGCGCGTAGCGATTGCGCGCGCGCTGGTCAACAATCCCCGCCTGGTAATGGCCGACGAGCCGACCGGTAACCTTGACGCGCGTAACGCCGACGCCATTTTCGATCTGCTGGGCGAACTGAACGTGCGTCAGGGCACCGCGTTTCTGGTGGTGACGCACGACCTGCATCTGGCGAAGCGTCTTCCCGCGCAGCGTGAAATGCGCGACGGCCAGCTGAGTGACCACGTCACGCTGGCGGGAGCGTTGTAATGGCCTCTCTCTCCTTACTGTTGGCGACGCGCTTTAGCGGCGGACGGCGGCGCGGCGGCATGGTGTCGCTGATCTCGGTTATCTCTACGCTGGGCATTGCGCTTGGCGTGGCGGTGCTGATTATCGGCCTCAGCGCGATGAACGGCTTCGAGCGCGAGCTGAACAACCGCATTCTGGCGGTCGTGCCGCACGGCGAAATCGAGCCGGTCGACGGCCAGCTGGCGGAGTGGCGCACACTGCTGCCGCGCATGACCCAGGTACCGGGCATCGCCGCCGCCGCGCCCTATATCAACTTTACCGGGCTGGTGGAGAGCGGGGCGAAGCTGCAGGCGATCCAGGTTAAAGGGGTCGACCCGGCGCTGGAAACACAGCTCAGCGCGCTGCCGCAGTTTGTGCAAAATAATGCCTGGTCCCGTTTTAGCGCCGGCAAGCAGCAGATTATTATCGGCAGCGGCGTGGCGAAATCATTAGGCATTCGCCAGGGCGACTGGCTGACGATCATGATCCCTAACAGCGATGGTCAGAACAAGCTGCTGCAGCCGAAGCGTATTCGCCTGCAGGTCAGCGGCATTCTGCAGCTGAGCGGCATGCTCGATCACAGCCTGGCGCTGGTGCCGCTGGCCGACGCGCAGCAGTATCTTGAGATGGCCGACAAGGTCACCGGCATCGCGCTGAAGATGAACGATCCCTTTAACGCGGTGAAACTGGTGCGCGACGCCGGCGAGGTGACACGCGCCTACGTCTATATCCGCAGCTGGATCGGCACCTACGGCTATATGTACCGCGATATTCAGATGATCCGCGCCATTATGTATCTGGCAATGGTGCTGGTGATCGGCGTCGCCTGTTTTAATATCGTCTCCACGTTAGTGATGGCGGTGAAGGATAAAAGCAGCGATATCGCCGTGCTGCGTACGCTGGGGGCGAAAGATGGCCTGATCCGCGCCATCTTCGTCTGGTACGGGCTGCGCGCCGGGCTGCTGGGCAGCCTGAGCGGCGTGGTGGTAGGGGTGCTGGCGGCGCTGAACCTGACGCGGCTGATCCGCGGGCTGGAACAGCTGACCGGACATCATTTTCTGTCCGGCGACATCTACTTTATCGATTTCCTGCCGTCGGAGCTGCACTGGCTTGACGTGGCCTCGGTGCTGGCGACCGCGATCGTGCTGAGCCTGGTGGCCAGCTGGTATCCGGCGCGGCGAGCCAGCCGCATCGATCCGGCGCGGGTGTTGAGCGGACAGTGACGGCGTGACGGGGGATCCGATGTTCTATGGTTTCGACATGGGCGGCAGTAAAATCGCGCTCGGCGTCTATGACGCGCAGCGTCGGCAGGTATGGAGCAAACGCGTCGCCACGCCGCGCGACGACTACGCGCAGCTGCTGGCGGCCTTTCGTGACCTGACGGCGGAGGCGGACGCCTTCACCGGCGGGCGCGGCAGCGTCGGCGTCGGCGTGCCGGGGCTGATCGATCCTGAGGATGGCACGCTGTTTACCGCCAACGTGCCGGCGGCGCGCAGGCAGGCGCTGGGGCGCGATCTGAGCCGGCTGCTGGGACGCGAAGTGCGCGTTGATAACGACGCCAACTGCTTCGCCCTTTCCGAAGCCTGGGACGACGAGTTTCAGGCCTATCCGGTGGTGCTGGGGCTGATCCTTGGCACCGGGGTCGGTGGCGGGTTGGTCGTGGAGGGCAAGCCGGTTTCCGGCCGCAACTTCGTTACCGGCGAAATGGGCCATATGCGTCTGCCGATCGACGCGCTGACGGTGCTGGGCCAGGATATTCCGCTGCCCCAGTGCGGCTGCGGCAAGTACGGCTGTATTGAACGGTTTCTCTCGGGCCAGGGGTTCGCCTGGCTGTTTCGCCATTTTTATCAGCAGACGCTCAGTGCCGAAGCGATCGCCGCGCGCTATTATCAGGGCGATCGGCAGGCGCAGGCGCATACCGCGCGCTTCCGCGCGCTGCTGGCGGTTTGTCTCGGCAACCTGCTGACGCTGATCGATCCGCACCTGGTGGTACTGGGCGGCGGATTATCCAATTTCGATGCGCTTTATGACGGGCTGGCGGAGGAGGTGAAACCGCACCTGCTGCCGGTCGCCAGGCCGCCGCGTTTTGCCCGCGCCCGTCATGGAGACGCAGGGGGAATGCGCGGCGCCGCATTCCTGCATCTCAGGTAACCAAAGGAGTTTTTATGCGCACACCCCGTCGCCGTTTACGCATCGCGCGCTTTCGTAAAACCCGGCGCAAAATGCACCAGCGTTTCCGGCAGCGTATTTTTGAACGCGATCGTAATGCTGAGCTGGCGGCGCGCCCCCAGCCGCGGGTGGTGGTGCTGACCGGCGCCGGCATTTCCGCCGAGTCGGGCATTCGCACTTTCCGCGCCGATGATGGACTGTGGGAAGAGCATCGCATCGAGGATGTCGCCACGCCGGAAGGGTTCGCCCGCGATCCGGCGCTGGTGCAGGCGTTTTACAATGCGCGCCGCCGTCAGCTGCAGCAGCCGGAGATCCAGCCCAATGCCGCGCATCTGGCGCTGGCGGAGCTGGAGTCGGTGCTGGGCGATAATTTTCTGCTGGTGACGCAGAATATCGATAACCTGCATGAGCGCGCCGGCAACGAGCGCGTACTGCATATGCACGGCGAGCTGCTGAAGGTGCGCTGTGAAATGAGCGGCCAGGTACTGGCGTGGACCGGCGACCTCAATGCCGACGATCGCTGCCACTGCTGTCAGTTCCCGGCGCGCCTGCGCCCGCACGTGGTTTGGTTCGGTGAGATGCCGCTCGGCATGGATGAGATCTATCAGGCGATTGCGCAGGCGGACTATTTCCTCGCCATTGGCACCTCCGGCCATGTCTATCCGGCGGCCGGCTTCGTGCATGAAGCGAAGCTGCAGGGCGTACATACCGTCGAGCTGAATCTGGAGCCAAGCCAGGTGGGCAACCAGTTTGCGGAAAAGCACTACGGGCTGGCGAGCGAAGTGGTGCCCGCATGGGTAGAGAAGTTTCAGAAAGGGCTTTATCGTCTGCTCTGAGCCGATGTGGCGATAAAAAAGGCGACCTCAGGGTCGCCTTTTTTGCGCGGGTGCCTTAACGGCCCGCTTTCAGCTTCTGGAACAGCATCTCATACTGCACGCTGGCGTCGCCGACGTCATCCTGCCACTCGCCGTTTTTGATCACCGCTTCCGACGGGTAGAGCGAGGCATCGTTGGCTACGCTTGGCGGCAGCCGTTTTTTCGCCGCCAGGTTCGGCGTCGGATAGCCGATGGTTTCCGCTACCTGCGCCGCCACTTCCGGACGCAGCAGGAAGTTAATCAGCTTCAGCGCACCCTCTTTGTTTTTCGCGTTGGCCGGGATCGCCAGACTGTCCATCCAGAAGATGCCGCCTTCTTTCGGCCAGACGATCTCCAGCGGCGTGCCCGCCTGGCGCGCCACGTAAGCGGAGCCGTTCCAGATCATCCCGAGGTTGACTTCGCCTTCCATAAACGGATTGCCCGGGTTATCGGAGTTAAACGCCAGCACGTTCGGCATCAGCTTTTTCAGCTCTTCATAGGCGGCGTTGATCTCTTTGGCGTCGCGGGTGTTGCCGGAGTAGCCGAGCTTGCGCAGCGCCATCTGAAACACTTCGCGCGCGTCATCGGTCAGCAGCAGGCTCTGCTTATATTCCGGCTTCCAGAGATCGCGCCAGGCGGTAACGCTTTTGGCGTCCAGCGCGTCGGTATTGACGCCGATGGCGGTGGCGCCCCAGATATAAGGGATCGAATAGTCGTTATTCGGATCGAACGGTTTATTCAGCAAATTCGGATCGAGATTACTGAAGTTCGACAGCTTGCTCTTGTCGATCTTCTGGATCATTCCTTCGTTGCGCATTTTCGCCACGAAATAGGTAGAAGGCACCACCAGATCGTAGGCGCCGTCCTTGTAGGTTTTCAGCTTGGCGTACATGCTTTCGTTCGACTCATAGGTGGAGTAGATCACCTTGATGCCGGTCTCTTTGGTAAACTGCTCCAGCAGCCCCGGCGGCACATACTCCGTCCAGTTGTAGAAATAAAGCGTTTTGCCGTCGTCTGCGGCCTGCGCGCTCTGTAAGCCTAACGCCAGCGCCCCAGCCGCCAGCCAGTAACCCCATTTCTTCATCGCCTTTCCTCTATTTTGTTTTATCGCGCAGCAACAGCTGGCTGCCGGCCACCAGCAGCAGCGACAGCACCATCAGGATTGTCGCCAGCGCGTTCACCTCCGGCGAGACGCCGACCTTTACCATCGAGTAAATCTTCAACGGCAGGATCTCAAAGCCCGGGCCGGTGACGAAGGAGGAGACCACCACATCGTCCATCGACAGGGTAAAGCTGAGCAGCCAGCCCGCCGCTACCGCCGGCATCGCCAGCGGCAGAATAATTTTACGCAAAATGGTCACTTCGCTGGCCCCGAGATCGCGCGCCGCCTCCAGCATCCGTACATCAAACCCCTTCAGGCGAGAATAGACGGTGATCACCACAAACGGCAGGCAGAAGGTGATATGCGATACCAGCAGCGACCAGAAGCCCAGCGAGATGCCCAGCAGCATAAACAGCACCAGCAGTGAAATCGCCATCACGATATCGGGCGACATCATCACCACAAACAGCATGCCGCTGACGAACGGCTTGCCGCGAAACCGGTAGCGATAGAGCGCCACTGCCGTCAGCGCGCCGATCAGCGTGGCGAAGGTAGCGGAAAGCACCCCCATAATCAGCGAGTGCTTCGCTGCCTGGATCAGGCTATCGTTGTTCATCAACAGCGCATACCACTGGGTGCTGAAGCCCTGCCAGTTAATGCCGAAACGCGAAGCGTTAAAGGAGTTGACGATCAAAATTACGATCGGAATATACAGCCAGGCGTAAATGAGAAACATAAAGCCGCTGCGTAAAGTTTTGCCCATTATTCCAGCTCCACTTTCTTATTCAGCATGCGCGCCGCACGCCAGTAGAAAAGCAGCATCAGCCCCATCACCAGCGTCAGGACAATACTGGTGGCGGCGCCGAACGGCCAGTCGCGGATATTGAGGAACTGGCTCT
This sequence comes from Mixta gaviniae, assembly GCF_002953195.1. Lineage (GTDB taxonomy): Bacteria > Pseudomonadota > Gammaproteobacteria > Enterobacterales > Enterobacteriaceae > Mixta > Mixta gaviniae. The sequence goes on from NZ_CP026377.1 coordinate 1,823,592, forward strand.
TGATCACGTTGCCGATCAGCAGATTTTTTGCGCCGCCCATCAGATCGGCGACGAAGAACAGCCCCATCGCCGGCAGCAGCACCAGCAGGCAGCCGGCGACGATGCCCGGCATGGTCAGCGGCAGAATAATGCGCCAGAAGGTTTGCAGCTTGCTGGCACCAAGATCGCGCGCCGCCTCCAGGCAGGGCTTGTCCAGTTTCTCAAGGCTGGAGTAGAGCGGCATCACCATAAAGGGCAGCAGGATATAGACCAGCCCCAGCACCACCGCTTCCGAGGTATACATGATGCGGAAAGGCTTATCGATAAGGCCGAGCCACAGCAGAAACTCATTCAGCCAGCCGCGGGTGCTGAGGAAAATTTTCAGGCCGTAAATGCGGATCAGCGAGTTAGTCCAGAAGGGGACAATCAGCAGAAACAGCATCACCGGACGCACGCGCGCCGGCAGCTTTGTCAGGCACCAGGCGAAGGGATAGCCCAGGAGCAGGCAGCAGAGCGTGGCGATCAGCGCCATATTCAGTGAATGCAGCAGCACCGTGGCGTAGAGCGGATCGAGCAGCCGGGTGTAGTTATCGACGGTCAGCGCCATGCGGACGAAGTTGGCATCGTCACGCGTCAGGAAACTGGTGGCGATAATCATCAGGTTCGGCAAAAAGACAAACAGCACCAGCCAGCCGACGATCAGCGTGATAATCGTTTTCTGGAAACGGTTACGCATTATTTTCATCAGGCAGCACCACCTCCCAGCTTTCAACCCAGGTAATTGCCATTTTCTGATCCAGCGAGTGGTCAAAATCGGGGTCATCCTCGTTAAAGAATTCGCTGACGGTGACCAGTTTGCCGTTTTCCAGCTCGACGGTGGATTCCAGCGTCATACCTTTATAGTTGCGCTCACGCACAAAGCCCACCAGCCCGTCGGCGGCTGCGCTGTCGTGGATCTCCTCTACGCGCAGATCCTCCGGGCGCAGCAGCACGTGCAGCTTCTGGCCGGGCGTCACCGGGAAGGGCACCAGGAGATCGCATTCGCGGCCTTCCACCCGCGCACGCACGCGGCGATCCGCCAGCAGCGCGACCACTTCCGCGTCAAACACATTGATCTCGCCGATAAAGCGCGCCACGAACAGGTTCGCCGGCTCTTCATAGATTTCACGCGGCGAGCCGTCCTGCTCGATGCGTCCGTCGCGCAGCACCACGATGCGATCGGACATGCTGAGCGCCTCTTCCTGATCGTGCGTCACGAACACGAAGGTGATGCCCAGCTTGCGCTGTAACGCCTTTAACTCGTTCTGCATCTGCTTGCGCAGCTTATAGTCGAGCGCCGAAAGGGATTCATCCAGCAGCAGCACCTTCGGACGGTTGACCACCGCGCGCGCAATCGCCACGCGCTGCTGCTGACCGCCGCTAAGCTGATGCGGACGGCGGTCGGCGAAGCTCTCCAGCTGCACCATCGCCAGCGCCTCGTTGACGCGGGCAGTGATTTCCGCCGCCGGGGTTTTCTGCATGCGCAGGCCGAAGGCGACGTTTTCAAACACTGTCATATGCGGAAACAGCGCGTAGCTCTGAAACACGGTATTGACGTGACGATGCTCCGCCGGCGTTTCGGTAATGGTTTCGCCGTCGAGAATAATCTCGCCGCTGTCGGTCTCTTCAAGCCCGGCGATCAGGCGCAAAATGGTGGTTTTGCCGCAGCCGGAGGGGCGAGCAGGGTAATAAACTCGCCGTGGTGTATGGTCAGGTCAAAGTCGGCAATAATTTCTTTGCCGTCAAAAGCTTTACTGATGCCAGAAAGCGTAACCAGCGCCGTTTGTGCGCGTGTTTGCGTCATTTTAGTCACTCAGCCCGAAGTTATCGGCAGTCAGGGCTGCCTGTATGTAATAGAGCGCGATCGCTACGGTCGACCGGCCGCAAAGTCAGGGGCGCGATGATACCTGAAAACCGCATGATTTCCATGCTCGCAAGCCAATAACCGCTATTTACCCGGATAAAAACGCGCATTCTCTTTTTGCGCACTACGCTTTAACAGTATGACCTGACGCAATATGTTGGCGGAGCAGGCTTCCCATAATAGCTCACGGCCATTGAGAGAGAAGAAAGATGACAACGCTACTCGACCGGTTTTTACACTATGTTTCGTTTGATACGCAGTCGCGCCCCATGCGCGACAGGTTCCCAGCACAGAAGGGCAGTGGACGCTGGCGAAAGTGCTGCAGGAAGAGCTGATCGCGCTCGGGCTGGAAGAGGTCACGCTGAGCGAACACTGCTGCGTAACGGCGACGCTGCCGGCTAACATCGACCACCCGGCGCCTACCATCGGCTTTATTTCCCATGTCGATACCTCGCCCGATTTTACCGGCAAGCATGTCAATCCGCAGATTGTCGAAAACTACCGCGGCGGCGATATCGCGCTCGGCGTCGGCGAGGAGATCCTGTCGCCGGTGATGTTCCCGGTGCTGCATCAGCTGACCGGCCACACGCTGATCACCACCGACGGCAAAACGCTGCTCGGCGCCGATGATAAAGCGGGGGTGGCGGAGATCATGACCGCCCTGGCGCGGCTGGCGCAGGGCGATATCCCGCACGGCAAAATTCGCGTCGCCTTTACCCCCGATGAAGAGGTCGGGCGCGGCACCGAGCATTTCGACGTGGCGGCGTTCGGCGCCGACTGGGCCTACACCATCGACGGCAGCGGCCTTGGCGAATTTCAGTTCGAAAACTTCAACGCCGCTTCGGTGACGGTGAAGATCGTCGGCAACAATGTGCATCCCGGCACGGCGAAAGGGGTGATGGTCAACGCGCTCGATCTGGCGATGCGCTTTCACGCCGAGGTGCCCGCCACCGAAAAACCGCAGTTCACCAGCGGCTACGAGGGCTTTTACCACCTCAACAATATTAAAGGCTCGGTGGAGCGTGCCGAGATGAACTATATCGTGCGTGATTTCGATCGCGACAGCTTCGAGGCGCGCAAGCAGAAGCTGATCGATATCTCCCGCCGCGTGGGCAAAGGGCTGAACCCGGACTGCTATGTCGACGTCACGATTGAAGACAGCTACTACAACATGCGCGAGATCGTCGAGGCGCATCCGCACAGTATCGATCTGGCGCTGCAGGCGATGCGCGAATGCGACGTGGAGCCGGACGTTAAACCGATTCGCGGCGGCACTGACGGCGCCTGGCTCTCTTTTAAAGGCTTGCCCTGCCCGAATATCTTTACCGGCGGCTATAACTACCATGGCAAACATGAGTTCGCCTCGCTGAACATTATGGAGAAGACGGTAGAGGTGATTGTCGGCATCGCCCGGCTGGCTGCGGTGAACGCCGGCAAGCAATAATTGAACGCCAAAGGTAGCCAGAGGGCGCGAAGAAAGAACTGAACGGCAGAAGCAGCCGAAGGGCGCGAAGCAAGATGGAACGCCCGAGGTCGCAGAAGGGCGGGAAGCAAGACGGAACGCCCGAAGGTCGCAGAAGGGCGGGAAGCAAGACGGAATGCCCGAAGATCGCAGAAGGGCGGGAAGCAAGATGGAGCGCCCGAGGTCGCTGAAAGGCGGCTGGCGTAGCGCCAGCCGCTAAGGCGATTACTCTTCGTTAAAGAACCAGTATCCGCTGTTGACCAGCCCCGCCAGCTGCGCGAGGAAAGCGGGATCGTCGATGGCCGTCGCGAAATCATTCAGGCCCAGCGTCTGCTTATCGGCAAGAACGTTCAGCGCGGCCGGATGGGCCGATTCCAGCTGCTCGCCGTTAATAAACACCGCTTCGCCGATTTTCAGCACCCGCAGGCCGCCGAGGCGCGTCAGCCGGTCACCCTGCTGCAGCGCGTCATAAATTTCATCAGGCTGGTAAGGCGGCTCCGGCGGCGCGACATCCAGCTCATGGCGCGACTGCGAGATAAACTCGCCGAACCACTGGCGGAACTGCTCCGGCTGATCGATCACCTCCAGCATCAGCTGACGGATGCCGGCGATCTCTTCAGGCAGAATGTCGGCCGGGCAATCGCGCGCGGCGATCTGCGGATCGCTGTAGCGGCGGCTGCCCAGTTCGCGCGCCAGCACGAAATCGGCGAAGCCGCTGATCAGCTCGCGGCCGCTGGGGGCGCGGAAGCCGACAGAGTAGTTAAGCGCGTTTTCCAGCGAATAGCCTTCATGCGGGAAGCCCGGCGGAATATAGAGAATATCGCCCGGCTCCATCTCTTCATCGATAATCGCGTCGAACGGCTCGACCTGCAGCAGGTCAGGGTGCGGACAGTGCTGTTTCAGCGGCGTCTTGTCGCCCACGCGCCAGCGTCGGCGGCCGGCGCCCTGAATAATAAAGACATCATACTGATCGAGATGCGGGCCGACGCCGCCGCCCGGCACCGAGAAGGAGATCATCAGATCGTCGATGCGCCAGTCCGGCAGAAAACGGAACGGGCGCATCAGCGCCGCGCACGGCTCGTGCCAGTGGTTAACTGCCTGCACCAGCAGCGACCAGTTATGCTCGCCGAGGTGATCGTAGCTTTCAAACGGGCCGTGGCTCACCTGCCATTTACCGTCCTGCTGGCTCACCAGTCGGCTGTCCACTTCACTCTCCATCGCCAGCCCCGCCAGTTCGTCCGGCGAGATAGGGTCGATAAAGTTTTTGAAGCCGCGTTTCAGGATCACCGGACGCTTTTGCCAGTAATTGTGTAAAAAATCGGTCCAGTTAAGATCGAGCTGATAATCCATAAGGTTGTCCAGTTCAGGCGAGAAATTGCAGCAAGTATAACAGCGGCAGCGCGGTTCTACTCAAGGTTATGTTCCACTTCCTGGCGCTGAAAAATCACTTTCATTCGGGCGCCGCCCAGCGCGCTGGTGCCCGCTTCGATATCACCCGCGTACTGCTCCAGAATATCGCGCGCCACCGCCAGCCCCAGCCCCTGACCGGGGCGCAGCGTATCGGCGCGCTGGCCGCGCAGAAAGATCAGCTCGCGTTTGCTTTCGGGAATGCCGGGGCCGTCGTCCTCCACCAGCAGCAACAGGCTGGAATCGGTCTGGCGCGCGCTGATTTCCACAAACTCTAGGCAATATTTGCAGGCGTTATCCAGCACGTTGCCCATCACTTCCATAAAGTCGTTCTGATCGCCAACAAAGGTGATCTCCGGCGAGACATCCAGCGACAGGGAGACGCCTTTGCGCTGATACACTTTATTCAGCGCCGAACAGAGGCTGTCCAGCAGCGCGGAAACCGAATGCAGCTCGCGCTTCAGTGGATTGTGATCCGCCTGCATGCTGGCGCGATGCAGGTAGTAGCCAATCTGCTGTGAGATGCGGCTGATCTGCTCCAGCATGATCGGCTCCGCCTGCTCGACCGAGAGGTTTTTGCCGCCGCGCAGCGATCGCAGGGTGCTTTGCAGCACCGCCAGCGGCGTTTTCAGGCTGTGGGTAAGATCGGAGAGCGTGGTACGGTAGCGCGTGTAGCGCTGACGCTCATTTTCCAGCAGCAGGTTGAGGTTGCGCACCAGGCTGCGCAGCTCTTGCGGCGGATTGGGATCGAGCGCCTCGCGCTGGCTGCTTTCCAGCTCGCGGATCTGGCTGGCCAGCGTACCGATAGGGCGCAGGCTCCAGTGCGCCGCCAGCCACAGCAGCGGGATCACCAGCAGCAGATTGACCAGCAGCACATAGCTAAACCATGACCAGACCACGTCAGAGTGCTGCAGCTCCTGCGGAATCGAATCGACCACCACCACGGTCAGCGCCGGCAGCGTGGTGGTCGCGTCGTAACGGTTGACCGCCACCGAGTGGGTAAAGGTGCCGTCACCGTTATCATCGTAGGCGTGCAGCTTATTCTGTGCCGCCTGGTCGTCGCCGAGCGCCTCGCGGCTGGTCTGATTATTGGTGTCGATTTCGTAGAAATCAGGCTTTCTTAGCCAGTCCGGATTGATCTTATGACGGATCTCCGGCACGTCGCGCTGCTGCCATAGCAGCCGGCCGCGCTCATCGTAGATAAATACCAGCGTCGGCGAGTTGAGCGTCATCTGCTCCGGCTGGGCGATGGTCAGCTGATTGTTTTTCCACTGGGCGAGGGTATAGAACAGGTTGCTTTCGCCACGCATCACGCGATAAGTCGTCTTATCGAAGCTGACGATATAGCCAACCACGGCGACCATGCCGTAAGAGAGGGAAAGCACCAGCACCACGGCGGCGGTCGCCAGCAGAAAGCGGGCGCGCAGTGAAAAAGGGCGTTGGCTTTGCAGGAAGCGCATCAGGGATCAAATATCGAAGCGGTAGCCCTGGCCGCGTACGGTGGTGATCACCTCTTGCGGATGCACGGCCTGGATTTTTTTACGCAGTCGTCCCATCAGCACATCGATGGTGTGGCTTTCACGCAGCTCCGCGTCGGGATAGAGCTGCAGCATCAGCGAATCTTTGCTGACCACTTTGCCAACGTTGCGGATCAGGGTTTCGATAATGGTGTACTCAAAGGCGGTCAGCTTAATCTGCCGATCGTGAACCGTCAGCTCGCGGCGCGAGAGATCGATTTGGAACGGCGGCAGGGTGATGATCTGCGACGCAAGGCCGCTGTTACGGCGCATCAACGCCTGCATACGCGCCACCACCTCTTCGATATGAAAAGGTTTGGTCACGTAGTCGTCGGCGCCCGCTTCCAGCGCTTCCACTTTCGCCTGCCAGCCTTCGCGCGCCGTTAGCACCAAAATCGGCTGTTTAACATCCTGTCCGCGCCAGCGGCGGATCAATGCCATGCCGTCTTCATCGGGCAGGCCAAGATCGACCAGCGTAATATCGGGAGAGTGTTCAGCCAGAAAATAATCCGCTTCTTTCGCATCTTCCGCGGCATCGACCTGATGGCCCATTTCACGCAGCTGTACCGACAGGTGGTGGCGCAGCAGGGCGTTATCCTCAACAACCAAAACGCGCATAGTCTTTCCTTTACAAGTCATTCAGCGCTGAGTATAGGAGAGTGCAGATAAACCGCGCATTAACGCAGCTGCAATCCCGCACGGACGCGTGGCGCCCGCGCGGGAGAGGCGGTTATTTCAGGTCGTCGACCATCTGCACCGCGCGGCCGAGGTAGTTGGCCGGGGTCATCTGTTTCAGGCGGGTTTTTTCCTCTTCCGGCAGCGCCAGACTGTCGATAAACGCCTGCATGCCGGCAGCGTCGACGCGTTTGCCGCGCGTCAGCTCTTTCAGCTTCTCATACGGCTTTTCGATGCCGTAACGGCGCATCACGGTCTGGATCGGCTCCGCCAGCACTTCCCAGTTCTGATCCAGCTCCGCCAGCAGGCGGTTGCGGTTCACTTCCAGCTTACTGATGCCTTTTAACGTAGCCTGATAGGCGATCAGCGCATAGCCGACGCCGACGCCGAGGTTACGCAGCACGGTGGAGTCGGTCAGATCGCGCTGCCAGCGGGAAACCGGCAGTTTGGCGGCCAGGTGCTGCATCACCGCGTTCGCCAGGCCGAGGTTGCCTTCGGAGTTTTCGAAATCGATCGGGTTCACCTTGTGCGGCATGGTGGAGGAGCCGATTTCGCCGGCGATGGTTTTCTGTTTAAAGTGGTTTAGCGCGATATAGCCCCAGACATCACGATCGAAATCGATCAGGATGGTATTGAAACGCGCAATGCAGTCAAACAGCTCGGCGATATAGTCGTGCGGCTCGATCTGCGTGGTGTAGGGGTTCCAGCTGATGCCCAGCGAGGTAACAAAGGCTTCGCTCAACTGATGCCAGTCCACTTCCGGGTAGGCGGACATATGCGCGTTATAGTTGCCGACCGCGCCGTTAATTTTGCCGAGGATCTCCACCTGCTCCAGCTGACGCAGCTGGCGCGACATACGGTAGGCGACGTTCGCCATCTCTTTGCCCATCGTCGAAGGCGTGGCGGGCTGGCCGTGGGTGCGTGACAGCAGCGGAATATCACGATACTGCTGCGCCAGATCTTTCACCGCGTCGATCAGTTGGTTCCAGTAGGGCAGGATCACCTCACGGCGCGCGGTTTCCAGCATCAGCGCGTGCGACAGGTTGTTGATATCTTCGGAGGTGCAGGCGAAGTGGATAAATTCGGAGACGGCGTGCAGCGCCGGGACCTCAGCCACTTTCTCTTTCAGAAAATATTCGACCGCCTTCACGTCGTGGTTGGTGGTGCGCTCGATGGTTTTGATGCGCGCGGCGTCGGTTTCGGTGAAATTTTCGACGATAGCGTCAAGGAAAGCGTTTGCGTCGGCGTCAAAAGCAGGAACTTCCTTGATCTCTGCCGTCGCGGCCAGTTTTTGTAACCAGCGAACTTCAACCTGTACGCGGAATTTCAGCAGGCCAAATTCGCTGAAAATGCCGCGCAACGGGCTGACTTTTTCGCCGTAACGACCATCGACAGGTGAGACGGCGGTCAGAGAGGATAATTCCATCAGAGCAACTCCTGGATCGTTAACTTAAGGTCTGGCGTCTGTCGGCCCATCAGGCCGACGGCATACCGGCTAAAATACGTTTCGCCTCACGGGTCAGGCGATTTCGGAAAAACATTAACTGCAGGCGGCCGCCGCCCACCTGCTGCCACAGCACCGCAGAGCGGATGCCGGCCAGCAGGGAGGCGCGAATTTTGCTTTGCACCTGGCTGTTTTGCAGCACCGCAGGCGATCCTGTCACCTGAATGCGTGGGCCGAGCGGGCTAATGACATCAACGTAGATGCCTGCCATCGCGGCAATCAGGGTTTCGGATTCAATATCGTAATGGGTCAGCTGGCGATCGAGCTGGCCGATGCGCTGCGCCAGGGTATTGAGCGCGGTTTTACTGGCGTTCAGCTTTCTTTCCAGCACCATCAGGCTCAGGGTGTAGCGCGTCAGCTCCGCGCCGGCACCCTGGCGGCTGGGATTATTCAGCACCGCCAGCAGCGTCTCCAGGCCGAAGCGCAGATGGCTTTCATCGTTGCCATACACGGCGAGGGTGGAAGAGGGATTAAGATCGAGCAAGCTGCTCAGGGAGGTTTTCAGCGACTGCGCGTCGCACTGGCCCTGATGGGCCAGCTGCTGCGCCAGGTGCGCGGCCTGGCAGATGCCTGCCAGCGCCAGCGTGATATCGTAATAATTTTTAGCCACGGTTACTCCTGTATACCCGCTGGCGCAGCATGGGATGTTATGCCGGCACCAGCGGTAAACGCTGCTCGATGATGCCACCGCCGAGGCAGACTTCGCCCAGATAAAAGACGGCGGACTGGCCTGGCGTGACGGCGGCGACTGGCTGCTCAAAGCGCACCTCGATGCGATCGTCGTCCAGCGGCGTAACGACGCAGGGAATATCTTCCTGACGATAGCGCGTTTTCACTACGCACTGCAGCGGCGCGCGCAGCGGCTGACGGTCAACCCAGTGCAGCTGTTGCGCAATCAGGCCGACAGACATCAGGCGCGGATGGTCGGCGCCCTGCGCCACGATCAGGCGATTATTGGCGACATCTTTATCCACCACGTACCAGGGATTGTCGTTGCTCTCTTTCAGGCCGCCGATGCCGAGGCCTTTGCGCTGCCCCAGCGTATGGTACATCAGACCCTGATGCTCGCCCACGGTCTGGCCATCGACCGTGACGATTTCGCCCGGCTGCGCCGGCAGATAACGGCCGAGAAAATCGCGGAATTTGCGCTCGCCGATAAAGCAGATGCCGGTGGAATCTTTTTTCTTCGCCGTTACCAGCTCCAGATCTTCCGCGATACGGCGCACTTCCGGCTTCGACAGCTCGCCGACCGGGAACAGGCTCTGGGCGATCTGCTGGTGGCTGAGCGTATAGAGGAAGTAGCTCTGGTCTTTATTGCCATCGAGGCCGCGCAGCAGCTGGCTCTGGCCGTTGCTGTCCTGGCGGCGCACATAGTGGCCGGTGGCGATAAAGTCGGCGCCGAGATCTTCCGCCGCGAACTCAAGGAACGCCTTAAATTTGATCTCTTTATTGCAGAGAATATCGGGGTTCGGCGTGCGGCCGGCCTTGTACTCTTCAAGGAAATGCTCGAAGACGTTATCCCAGTATTCGGCGGCGAAGTTAACTTTATGCAGCTTCATGCCGAGTTTGTCGCAAACCGCCTGGGCATCGGCCAGATCGTCCGCGGCGGTGCAATACTCTTCGCCGTCGTCCTCCTCCCAGTTTTTCATAAACAGACCTTCCACCTGATAGCCCTGCTGCTGCAGTAACCAGGCGGAAACGGAGGAATCGACGCCGCCGGACATTCCGACGATCACTTTTTTCTGGCTGTTGTCAGACATGACACACTCACGACAAGGAACAAAAACAGGCGGCGTATTCTAGCACGCGTCAGGCGGGGGCGCATCCCCGCCGCGCGGCTTGCGCCGCGGGAAAGCCATTATCGATAAATCCGCACCAGCGACAGCGGGTAACGCACGCCGCTCTGCCAGATGCGTACGCTCTCCGCCACCAGCGGCGAACGCAGGTGATCCGCCGCCAGGATCTGCTGCGGCGACAGCCACCAGCAGCGGTCGATATCGCTGTCTTGCGGTTGCGTTGGCAGGCGCGCCGGCAGATCGACAGCAAACAGAAAGCGGAGAAAGGGCGTGTTGTCCGGCGCGGTCCACTGCTGCACGCCAAGAAAATGCGTCATCTCCGCCTGGATGCCGGTCTCTTCATACAGCTCGCGGCTGGCGGCCTCCAACAGGCTCTCTTCCGCTTCGAGATGGCCGGCGGGCTGATTCCAGGTCGCTTTGCCGTTGACGGTTTCCTCCACCACCAACAGTTCGCCTTCCGCCTGCACCATACAGGCGACGGTCACGTGTGGTTTAAACATCGGCAGCTCCTCTAGGCTTAAAATTGGTCGGTAACGTCACGCCATTCACCCTGTGCCAGGCCGTCCAGCGTCAGCGACGCCATGCCGTAGCGGATCAGCCGCAGCGTCGGAAAGCCGATATGGGCGGTCATGCGGCGCACCTGACGGTTGCGCCCTTCATACAGGGTGATTTTCAGCCAGCTGGTCGGGATCGCTTTACGCTCGCGGATCGGCGGCTGACGCGGCCAGAGCCAGGCAGGTTCCGCCACCTTTTCGACGCCGGCGGGCAGGGTGGGGCCATCTTTCAGATTAACGCCATCGCGCAGCGCCTGCAGCGCGCGGTCGTCGGGCTCGCCTTCCACCTGTACGTAGTAGATTTTGCTGGTGCGTTTGCCCGGCTGCGTCAGCTTCGCCTGCAGCGCGCCGTCATTGGTCAGTACCATCAGGCCTTCGCTGTCGCGGTCCAGGCGGCCTGCGGCGTATACGTCGCCGACCGGAATGAAATCTTTCAGCGTGGCGCGGCCCGCTTCGTCGGTGAACTGCGGCAGCACGTCATAGGGTTTGTTAAAAACGATCACACGGCGCGGCCCTTTATGGGGTGGCGGCGGGGTAGCAGTACGGCTGAATCGTTTAACGTTGTGATTCTTAACGACAGTTTTACGCATGAGCTTTGCACTTGAGGGTAATGAGCGCATTATAACGCGAAATCGAGATGATTGGCGCGACGGCAATATTCAAGTAGTATTGACGCGCATCTTACAAATCATTAACAAAAAAGCGCTCGAAGGAGAGGTTAATGGAAAGCAAAGTAGTTGTTCCGGCGGAAGGTCAGAAAATCACTCTTGACGATCAGGGCAAACTGGTTGTGCCTGCTAATCCGATCATCCCTTATATCGAGGGTGACGGCATTGGTGTGGACGTCTCCCCTGTTATGATCAAAGTGGTTGATGCCGCTGTGAAAAAAGCCTACAACGGCGAGCGAAAAATTTCCTGGATGGAAATTTACACCGGTGAAAAATCTACCCAAGTGTATGGCCCGGACGTGTGGCTGCCGGAGGAGACGCTTGACCTGATTAAGGATTATCGCGTTGCCATCAAAGGCCCGTTGACGACGCCGGTTGGCGGCGGTATCCGTTCTCTTAACGTTGCGCTGCGTCAGCAGCTGGACCTGTACATCTGCCTGCGTCCGGTACGCTACTATCAGGGCACCCCAAGCCCGGTAAAACGTCCGCAGGATACCGATATGGTGATCTTCCGTGAAAACAGCGAAGACATCTATGCCGGCATCGAGTGGAAAGCGGGCACCCCGGAAGCGGATAAAGTGATCAAGTTCCTGCGCGAAGAGATGGGCGTGAACAAGATTCGCTTCCCGGAACAGTGCGGCATCGGCGTGAAGCCTTGCTCAGAAGCGGGCACCAAGCGCCTGGTGCGCGCGGCGATTGAATACGCCATCACCAACGATCGCGACTCTGTGACCCTGGTTCACAAAGGCAACATCATGAAGTTCACCGAAGGCGCGTTTAAAGACTGGGGCTACCAGCTGGCACGCGAAGAGTTCGGCGGCGAACTGTTGGACGGCGGCCCGTGGGTGAAAATCAAGAACCCGAACACCGGCAAAGAGATCGTTATTAAAGACGTGATCGCCGATGCGTTCCTGCAGCAGATCCTGCTGCGTCCGGCGGAGTATGATGTTATCGCCTGTATGAACCTGAACGGCGACTACATCTCCGACGCCCTGGCGGCGCAGGTTGGCGGCATCGGCATCGCGCCGGGCGCGAACATCGGCGACGAGTGCGCGCTGTTTGAAGCGACGCACGGCACCGCGCCGAAATACGCAGGCCAGGACAAAGTGAACCCGGGCTCCGTTATCCTTTCTGCGGAAATGATGCTGCGCCACATGCAGTGGTTCGAAGCCGCAGACCTGATTGTTAAAGGCATGGAAGGCGCAATCGCCAACAAGACCGTGACCTATGACTTCGAACGTCTGATGGAAGATGCTAAGCTGCTGAAATGTTCAGAGTTTGGTGACGCGATTATCAGCAATATGTAATCGCTGATTAATCACATCAAGCCAACATAAAATGTTAAATTTATGTTGGCTTTTTTATTGGTGTTTTTCCTCAAAACTTTCCCAAAACTTTTCCCCAAAACTGTATAAAAAACATACACGCTAAAGCGCTATTTTTATCCACTCCTTACATCGATCATCATGGTATTTTGCCGTTTGTTGGGCTGATTTATGACCCAGCAGTTTTGCGTATCGACCCCCTGTTTTTCGTATAACCGCTCCGCCAGCGAACGTCATTTATGCGTCGACTGAAGCCGCGCCGTGGTGGTGTGAAAGTACCTGCGGTGGGTAAAAAAACAGGCATGCGAAGATTGCGGCAAGCCTGCCGACGACCCGCACCACCTGATCGGACATGGGCAGGGAAGAATGGCGACCAAAACGCATGATTTATTTTCTGTCCCGCTGTGCCGCGGCTATCACCGGCGGCTGCATGACGACCCACGGCAATTTGAGAGCAAACACGGCAGCCAGCTGGAGCTGGTGATCAAAACAACAGGCCGCGCGCTGGCGCTTGGGGTTATTGCATAAATGACCGAACTATATTTAATAAGGAACCAGAAATACCAGTAAAAGCGGTACACCTATTGAGAAAGTGAGCGAATCAACCAGCTTTTTCTTCGTGTGAAAGCTTTCCAGGCCTATCGTAGTGCAGGGAAAAGCCCTTTGATCGAGGGATCGGATAGGGTTTTGTGATAAGGTTCAATAATTAATGGAAAATAATTAGCGATTTCAAACAATAAACAAAGTAAAAACGAACCTGTTAGCAAATAACTGGTCGTAATAACACTTTATTTCCGTTATCCCCGCCTCATTAATAATCTTGACAAATTTTTATCTGTGTTTTAATTAATTCATTGCATCATGTGGTTCATGTTAAATATCAATTTGAGAGGGATTTAATTATGAGAATGCTAATAAATAACGACATTAAATTGGTAACTGGAGCAGGTGCCAATACTGCTACAGAGTATGTCGGCCATATGAAAAATGCAGATAAATACGCAGGGGGAAGTGGAAGCGGGAATAAAGGTGGCGGATTCTATACCAGCCAGGGCGTGGTGGATTGTAATAATGGCATCATCGGCGGGGTCATAATGGGTGCGTATGGCCTCGGTTGGGGAATGGCCCTGGGAGTGGTAGGCGGTGCATTGGCTGGAGGGTGTTTTAAAACCGAAGGCGGAAATGGGGCCGGTGGCGGAAGCGGATCCAACGGTTCAAATTGTAACGACGGTGGCTGCAGCTGGTAAATGAAAACGGAAATCATCAATGCAATACGCATTTTTGTTGGAATACTCTTCGCGTCTTCACTGCTAAGTGGCGCAGGTGTTATGTTCAACTCATGGTATTCACTGCCTCGTGATTTTTCTAATTTTTTTGTAATGATATTTTGTATGCTTGGAGTGATTGTCACAATCCAGAAAATCACGGATTTCATATTTCATAAAAAGTGAATACCTCCTGCCTTTACCCCAGGCTCGCGTCGACGGGCCTTTTTCATATCCGCGCTCCGGCGTTTAATAACATTATGAGAATCGATCATGGCTGAGCCGCTGACTGCGGGCAGCGTAACGGCGGTGAGCTTATCAGATGATGCACTGATAGCTCATGCCAATGCTGCCCGGAATGCGCAATCGCCAACCGTGACCTATGATTTCGAACGTCTGATGGAAGATGCTAAAGGGATTACGGCTGGTCGATGATGCCCAGGCGGCCGGGGTTGACGCGCTGCGGTTGCCGCCTGTTTCGTATCAGAAGCTAACTGACAATGAGGTTTTCGGCCTGTTTGACCTTTACGTCCCCTGTCAGACCCGGACATTGCAGAGGTTGTCGCGGTGATTCGACAGCTTGAGCTGAAATAGGCCATAGCAGATCCCGCTTCAGCCCCTGTGCGGCCTGATCTGTGGAGAAGGGCGGCTTTGAGCGAAAAGCGGACATCAAACCGGGCTTTTTTCAGTAGCTAACATAGTCGGCAGCTCGCTTACCAGTTTATCGATGGCCAGCCTGATTTTGAGAGGCAAATAGGGCGTTCGCGACCAGACGGCATACACCGGCTGGCTTTCAGAAGGCCAGTTTTTTAATATCTGTGTCAGACTCCCACAGATAAGCTGGCGCCGCACAAGCCAGTCAGGCAACCAGGCAATGCCGCCGCCCGCAACGGCAATATCTTTCACCGCCTGCATATCATCCATCATAAGTCTGGCAGACGGCGTCACTTCATAAATTTCACCATGTTCATTTTTAACACGCCATTTCAGTATGCGTCTTGAATGGATGTAAGCAACGGTCGCATGCTGCTTAAGTTCTTCGGGTGAAACAGGCTCGCCGGCCTGGCGGAGATAATCAGGAGAAGCGCAGAAAACCATAGTATGCGAGGCCAGCTTACGGGCTATCAGGCTGCTGCTCTCAGTCAGCGTACCAATTCTTACGGCCAGATCAAATCCTTCTGCCGGCAGGTCCACCTGGCGATCGCTGAACGACATTTCCAGCTCAAGCCCGGGGTTTTCTGTTGCGAGCGCAGACAGTAAAGATGAAACACAGTGGAGTCCGAATAGCACCGGAACGGATACTCTTAATTTCCCGCTTGCCCGAAGCTTGCCGCCTTCCAGCATATCCTCTGCCAGGCTGATTTCATCCAGCGCCCGGCGACAGGCTTCATAATAAAGCGAGCCTTCATCAGTCAGGCTCTGGCGTCGGGTTGTGCGGTTAAAAAGGGTAACGCCCAGTCTGTCTTCAAGTCGGGATATAGCTTTCGCCACTGCCGAGCGCGTGACGTGCAGTCTTTCTGCAGCCTGAGAAAAACTCGTTGATTCGGCGGCGGCCAAAAAAACAGGAATCGTGTTCATTTCGCTTTTCATATTGTTTCCTGAAGAGAATCAATGAAGCGAAATATTATCGCCACTGTCATCTGGCTGGCAATGTTAGGATTTTGTCTGTCCTTTACTACTCACACAGGAGTCTTCATGAACCCTACAATGAAACGCTGGACGTTAAGCGAAACCGGACGCCAGAATCTGAAACTCATTGACGCAGAAATACCTCAGCCCGGCCCGAACGAAGTGCTGGTTCGGGTTAATGCCGTTTCCCTTAATTTCCGTGACAAAGTCATTATTGACGGCGGGATGGGCAAGGGTATGGCAATGCCCCTTACGCCGGGCTCTGATATGGCTGGCGTCATTGAAGCGGTGGGACCGGGTACAACCCGTTTCAGCGAAGGCGATCGTGTTATTTCATCTTTCAACGCAGACTGGGTTGACGGCAAGCTGAATAACAATGCTAAAAATCCGCACTACAACACATTAGGCTATGCGCTTCAGGGGGTACTGGCCGAATATGTGGTCATGAGTGAAGAGTGGCTGGTCAGAGCCCCTCAATCGCTCACCGAAGCTGAGGCCAGCACATTAGTCTGTGCAGGACTGACGGCCTGGTTTGCTCTGATTGAACGCGGCGGCCTTCGCGCCGGCGAAACTGTACTGGTGCAGGGAACCGGTGGGGTGTCGCTTTTTGCACTTCAGATAGCTAAGGCGATGGGGGCTGAAGTATTTATTACCTCATCCAGCGATGAGAAGCTGGCCGCTGCAGCAGCGCTCGGTGCCGATCACGGTATTAACCGTAAAAAAGAGGACTGGGTCGACGCCATTTATCGCCTGACAAACGATCGGGGTATTGATCACGTTATGGATACAGTAGGTGGTCGTAACTTTGCAGATTCTATTCGCGCCGTCGCTTCGCATGGGCGTATCTCGCTGATCGGTATGATGGACGTACACGATACCTCAGCGCCAGGGGGATTACTGCTGCTTAAATCCCCTACCATTCAGGGGATCGGCGTTGGTCACCGCAGGGCGCTGGAAGATCTGGTTCGGGCCGTTGATGGGGTCAATCTGAAACCGGTTATCGACAAATCTTTTTGCTTTGACGAACTCCCGGAGGCGCTTAAGCTGCTTGACCAGGGTGCGTTCGGGAAAATTGTTATCAACGTGGGCTGATATATCAGGCTTCAAAAAATTCCGGCAGGGTTGCCCTGAAAACACCTCTGCCGCTTGCACTTGCCACCGACCCTGATAATTTTTATTGCAGTATTCATTTTAACGTCTGCTTCTGGCACATAGCGGACGGCTGGAACAACCGCAGGCAGAAGCAGGCTACCAGAGGTTTCTGTAGGCGGGGGAACAGGACGAGTTGTTGTGCCTGCGCCGTGGAAAATCCCCGGTGTTAAACGAGTGGGTACCAGAAATCTGAAATGAAAAATGAAATAAAAGAGACGGTAATCGGGATGACTAACATACTCTCCTCAGAAAATGAGGGTGCATGGGTGAAAATATTCGAACCCCATACATAACCCTGTGTCATCAAATCCTGACAAAAGCCAATCCCTGCATATGCGTGCATTAATGACAGACTGGTTTTTTACAAACGCGTTGGCGACTCGCGATCGAGCGCGGCTTCCGCTACTTTCAAACCGCTTAGCTTAAACAGGGAGATGTGATGCATACCGCAAATATCCGTGCAATGATCGGCGGGACGCTTTTATTGATGTCACTCTTAGGCCCGGCCTCCGCAGCTCAGTCTCTGCCTATCCCTTCAGCACCCCCGAACTCGCAGCGTATCTCTGTACAGACACAAGGTTCAGGAACGGATGTCATATTGATTCCGGGGCTGGCGTCGTCTCGCGAAGTGTGGGCTGACTTAGCATCACGTTTACGTACGAGCCACCGTGTTCATCTGGTAGAACTTGCGGGTTTTGCAGCTACACCCGCCATTTCCAACCCAGAAGGAAAGGTCATCGCTCCGGCAGCGGATGCCCTCGCTGAATACATCCAGACCCGACACCTCAAATCACCGGTGATCATTGGCCATTCTCTCGGTGGAGAGATGGCATTGATGTTGGGGGCCCGTCATCCCGATCAGGTTGGTCGCCTGATAATCGTCGATGCTTTGCCATTCTATACGTTGATGATTGACCCTGCGGCGACCAGTGAAACTGCTGCCCGGCATGCCACTGCTATGCGGGATTGGCTACTGGCGCAGTCGCCAGCGCAAAGCCTGGCGTTTCAGAAGACCTCCATCGCCCACTTAGCTAAAAGCGAGGCAGTGAGACCTGCTCTGGTGGCTGCGGGGATCCATTCTGATCGCAAAACCGTTGCGGATGCAGTGTATGAATTGATGACGACCGATTTGCGTCCCGAGCTTGCCCACATTCATGCGCCGATTGAGATCGTGTATGCGTATGACACCTTATTCGGGGTGCCTGCAGCCAGCGTGGAGGCGATGTATCGTCAAGCCTATGCCTCGGCACCAGATATTCATTTCACGCGTATCGATAACAGTTTTCACTTTGTCATGCTTGATCAGCCAGAACGGTTCTCCAGCGCGGTTGCGTCATTCTTAAATAAATAAAGGATGCTGAGGGGCACCTTACGTCGACGTGACGGCAGCTTCTAAAATCCGCCCGGGAGAGAGCAATGCAATGAGGTAAAGAAACAGCACCTTCGCTGGGCGTAGGCTCCTGCGGCTCAGGCGGCCTTTGGCTGACGTATTGCTGAAAGTCACGTCGAGAGGTCATTGTGGGGAGTGTGAAGGGTGGCGTGACCTTTACGGTAAGTGAGCTGAACGATGCTCTGCCAGGGCAGTCGCACGCTGGCGCAGGCTCCTGGAGATAACGGCCGAAATTGAGCTGAAGCGGCGGTTCAACAGGCGGTATGGCGCAAATATTGTGAAGGCGCGCGATCCGGAACATCGGCCATGAACGGGAAAATCGCTCAAGCGATAGCTCAGCCAGGGCATGATAGCATCCAGAAAATGAGCCGCCTTTTCCGTTAACGGAGGGGCCAGCTGTATCAGGTAAGGCAGGAGAGATCACATGTTGATGTACACCACGATTGGAACCAACAATTTAGATCGTATGGTTACTTTCTATGATGCGATTTTTGCTGAGCTGGGGATATCACGCATTCCCTCATGGGCTGAAGGTTGGGCCACATGGGGGAACCCTTAGGGGAAGGTTTTAGTTTTTGCATTTGCCATCCCTTTAATAAGAAAAAGGCCACGGCCGGGAATGGCACCCTGTTTTCGTTCAGCGCTAAAAGCGCAGAGCAGGTCAGGAAATTCCATACGGCGGGGCTGCGCAACGGCGGCAGCGATGAAGGGCAGCCCGGTGTCAGAGAAGCTTATGGGCCTGATTTCTACGTTGCATACCTTCTTGATCCTGATGGACATAAGTTGGCATGTGTCTGTTATCCTTTTCATCCTGAAGAGGATAACGCGGGGCAGCCGTGAGTTATGGGGTAGGGATAACAGAATGCGCTTAATCACGGTTGAGCAAGCCCGGCATCGTTATGCTTAATCCCCGGAGCCGCCGCGCGTAGAGGGTTTGCGCCGTCATATTTTTTAGCAAGAGACCGCCGGAGGGTTCGGTTTATAAGAAGCCTCCGCCAGGTATTCAACGAAATATCAGAGACTGGTGAGCGGCAGCGCCTGTACGGGCGCCATCACCCACGGCGATGGCGACATTGCCTGCACCTACCGCCGCATCCCCGCAGGCAAAAACCCCAGCAACGGTCGTTTCACGCATCGCATCAACCCGAATAAATTTACCGGTCGGCCCGGCTTCAAATTCACATCCGAGCTGCGCGGCTAAGGGGCAATGGATATGTGTCCGGGGTTGAATAAACAGCCCTGCAAGTTTGATTTTGCGGCCGCTGACGAGGGTCACCTCAGCTTGCTCTTCGCCGACTGATAAAACCGGCTCCTCTTCTACCGTCACGCCTCGCCTGGCCAGATTCGCCAGCTGTTCGGCATCCGGTTCGAACGCCTTATTGAGAAAAAGTGTTGTTGGTCCCCAGTCGGGGAGCATTAACGCCTGATGAATGGCAAATGGCGACGTTGCCAGAACGCCTGTTTTCCCGCCTTCCAGTTCATACCCATGGCAATAGGGACAATGAAAAACCTTCTTGCCCCATAGCGTTGCCAGTCCGGGAATATCTGGCAATTCATCTTTCACCCCCGTAGCCAGGATTAAGCGCCGGGCCGCAAACTGCTCCCCGGACTCGGCTGTTACGACATACACATTTTTGCCCGCCTGTGCCTGAACGGCGGCTTGAGAAATCCACGTTACCGTGGGATAAGCCAGAAGCTGGTCTTTTGCCTCACTGGCTACTATCGCAGGGTGATAACCGTCCCGCCCTAAGAATCCGTGTGAATGGTCAGCAAAACGGTTACGGCGCTGACCGGCATCCATGATTAATAGTTTACGGCGCGCCCGTGCCAGCTGCAGGCCAGCGGAAATCCCGGCGTAGCTGCCGCCAACAATAATTACGTCATAAATCATATTTTTCTCCTGAAAGCGTCGAAGGCCCGAATGATATCTTGATACAACATAAGTTACTTGAAGTTGAGGTGTCAACACTCTCGTAACTTATGCTGTATCGAGTTATGCTCACCGGAATTACTTCAGGAAGCCGATCGCTATGAGAAATGACACACGCCTGTCCCGCATGCTGCACGTCTTGATCCACATGTCCCGGCATGAGCGGCCTGCCACCTCGGATAGCATCGCGCAGATGCTTAACACTAACCCCGTCGTGATCCGACGAACCATGGCGCTGCTTAAAGAGAAAGGCTATGTCCGCTCAGAAAAAGGGCATCGGGGGGGCTGGTCGTTAGCGAAACCGCTAGCGGATATCACCTTACTGGATATCCATGAAGCCCTGGGATCGGCTTCGATATTTGCCATAGGTTTGTCGACCGATCATCCGGAATGCCTGGTCGAACAGGCAGTAAACGCGGCGTTAACCGAAGCGTTTGACGCCGCGCAGGCGCTGCTTTTAAGCCGTCTGGAAAGCGTAACGCTTGAACAGTTAGCCAGCGATTTCGGGCAACGTTACCTGAACCTGTGAATCCCTTCGGAGCTTTCACAGAATAGATCATACGACGGTGCGCTCCTGGCGCCGACCGCCCCGTTCAGGCCATACGACAGGCGCAGCGAACCGGCCTTATCACTGTTGATGTGGCCGGGAAGTGCTGTGCAGTGACGCTTCGCATGGTGTGGTAAAGGTCATCAGCAGGAAGAGAAAGCATACGGTTTGCCCGCGCGTTTTACGCATTGACACTGAATTCTTCGTCATGCATATTGTTACGTTATAACATAACGTATATGTGAAATGATGAAATTAATCCTTCCTGTGTTTATATCGGCACTGGTGTCGTTTTCACCGATTGAGGCGAATGCCGCCAGCTACCCGCTGACGATTGAAAACTGCGGCGTTGAAGAGACATTTAAGCACGCCCCGATGCGCGTGGTGACCATTGGTCAGCACGAAACGGAACTGATGCTGGCGCTGGGGCTAAAAGAAAAAATTGTGGCTACATCTGTGTGGTTTGGCGCATTACCCGACGATTTAAAACAGCAGGGTGAACATCTGAAGCGACTCGCTGAGAATGCGCCCGGATTCGAAGCTGTCGCTGCCCAGCGTCCGGAACTTGTTCTTGCCCAATACAGCTGGCACGTCGGCCCGCAGGGCGAGGTCGCCACGCGGCAGCAGTTTGAACAGTTGGGTATCAAAACCTGGATTTCGCCAGCTGACTGCACAGCAAAAACAGTGACTGCCGCCTCCAACGGCGATGGCGCACGCACAGAACCTTACTCAATCAATATTATTTTTGATGAAATCACGGCGCTGGCGCGCATTTTTAATCAGCCCGCCCGCGGCGAGGCGCTGAAGCAGGCGCTGTTTGCACGCATTACCGCCGCCCGACAGCAGCATCGTACGCAGCCGCAAGCGCCACTTAGCGTTGTTTACTGGTTTTCAAGCCCACGCCTGAAAGGCGATCCATGGGTAGCAGGCAATAAAGGGGCCCCGGGCTGGATCAGCAAAACGTTGGGGCTGACGAATATCATCGATTCTGACGAGGAATGGCCTGCGGTAACGTGGGAACAGATCGTCAAGGCGCAGCCTGACATCATTGTTATCGCCAGTATGGACAGGCGGCTATATCCTGCCGATGACATCGCGACTAAAAAACGGTTTCTGGAAACCGATCCCGTGACGCGCGAAATGCCTGCGGTCAGAAAAGGCCATATTGTGGTGGTGCCGGCCATGTCGCTCAATCCGTCCTTACGGAACGTAGAAGCGGTAGAGCTGATTGGGCAGCAGCTTGCTGCTTTCGCGCGCTCCCGATGACCAGCCAGCCTGCTTTTTACTGGCGAACCGGCCTGATAATTTTTACCGGTATCCTGAGTCTGCCGGTAATGATGACGCTGGCTGCTGCCAGCGGCGATATGCCGGTGAGTTTTGCCACGGCCGCCCGTGCGATAACCAACGGCCTGGGTATCACGCACTTCGATCTGCCTGCGGTCGAAGCCGGGATTGTCTGGCAGTACCGTATGAGTCGTGCGTTGATGGCAGCCAGCAGCGGCGGGGGGCTGGCATTATGCGGACTGGTTCTGCAGTCGCTGTTACGTAACCCGCTTGCCGATCCTTATTTGCTGGGCATCTCTGCCGGCGCCTCAACAGGCGCCGTCAGCGTAATGCTGCTGGGTATTGGCAGCGGCGCCGTCACGACAGGATCCGGGGCGTTTATCGGCGCCTGTATCGCTTTTATGCTGATCGTACTGTTATCGGGCGGCATGCGCGAGAACACCGCACGTATCATTCTGGCCGGTATTGCCGGCACGCAGCTGTTTAACGCGCTAACTTCTTACATTGTCAGTACGGCGGCCAATGCCGAACAGTCGCGCGGCGTGATGTTCTGGCTGCTGGGTAGCCTGAGCGGCGTTCGCTGGGCTGATGCGCTGCTGTGCTTTGCCGTGGTCGTCATGGGGTTGCTGGTAGCGATCGGCTATGCCCGCTCACTCGATACCTTTAACTTTGGCACTGACGTCTCCGCGACGCTTGGCACGCGTGTGCTGCTGGTGCGCGTTATTTTATTGCTGACCACCGCGTTGATGACTGCGGTTATCGTCAGCGTCATCGGTGCTGTGGGCTTTGTCGGTCTGGTCATTCCGCACATAACACGCATGATGGCCGGGCATCGCCATCTGGTAACGATACCGATCGCTTTTCTTGCCGGATGCCATTTTATGATCCTTGCAGACCTGATATCACGCACCCTGATCGCTCATCAGGTTTTGCCGATTGGCGTGGTGACGTCGCTGATCGGCGCGCCTGTTTTTGCCCTGATCCTCTACCGCAACCGGGAGAAATAATGATGCATGTCGTGGTTGATAAGCTAAGCGTGACGCTTCAGGCGCGCCGCGTGTTATCTGATATCAGTTTTGTGGCGCAGCGATCGCAAACCGTGGGGCTGCTCGGCCCTAACGGGTCCGGTAAATCTACGCTGATTCGCGCGATGGCTGGCGTCCAGCCCTGCGCTTACGCGGGAGTGAACATTGGCGGCAAGCAGACAAGTAACCTGAGCCGACGCCAGCTTTCCCGCACGCTTGCTTTTGTGCCGCAGCACGCCGAGGCGGAGGCGGAGATGCGCATTATTGATATTGTTCGTCTCGGCCGCACGCCGCATCGCAATGCATTCACGCCATGGCGTCAGGCCGATGAGAATGCCGTACAACAGGCGCTCTCGATGATGAAGCTTGAGGCTCTGGCCCACCGCCCCTGGCAGCGGCTGTCAGGCGGTGAGCGGCAGCGCTGCCAGATAGCCCGTGCGCTTACACAGCAGCCGGATATTCTGCTGCTGGATGAGCCGATCAATCATCTGGATATACAGTTTCAGCTGGAGCTGATGCGTCTTATTTCTGCGCTGCCGGTTACGGTGATCGTGGCCTTACACGATCTCAATCTGGCGGCAAAATATTGCCAGCATCTGGTGGTGCTGCATGACGGTCAGGTTGTGGCATCCGGCGAGCCTGCTGCGGTGCTGACTCCGGCGCTGATTCAGGCGACCTGGCAGGTCGATGCAACCATTTATCGCGACCGGGGGGAATGACCATCCAGTACGCCTGAGATAAGGCGCATGAGAAATCATCATTAACGGCCTGACTGCATCCCGAATATCCACCGGGAGCAGGCAGGGCGTGATGCGGCATTGGGCGCAGTGCCTGTTGAACTGATTTTTATTTCGTCCTGTCTGTCTGGCGTTATCATGTCCGTAAAATCGCTCTGTACCAGCGCATATGAACCGGACGCTGACTGATACAGGCATTCGGTGGTTATCAGCTCAGCCAGAAACCTGCGCTGCGCCAGGGGCAGGCTGGCGCGGGCCGATAGAGTATTCGCGAAAAGTATTGATTACCCCTGTCATATCGCCGTGTTCTGTACGGAGATAAGGGCCCGCAAAATTAAAGGCTGCATCCTTCAACTAACACAAACGTGCCGGTTGCAGCAGCGGTGCGTATTGACCTGGCTGCCTGATAGCCAGCGCTCTCGTAAAAACGTTTGGCCTCGGCAAATGACGCGAACTCAAGAACGACATGCCGTTCATGTGCTTCCCCTTCAAGGTTTTCATACTGCCCGGACCAGGCAATGATTTTCGGATTGAACGCCTGCATGGCTTCCCCGGCGGCTCTGGCATATTCAGCATAGGCCACAGGGTCAGATATCGTCACATGAGCGATTAAGTAACCTTTATTCATTTCGTTTTATCCTTTGTATCGATGTGGTGGGGGCCAGCGTAAAGCGCATCTGCGATGCGGAATTAGGCTGAGACAGGGGGGTATCGTTAGGTCCAGGCCGCATGCCGCCGCCCGTTTTTGTGGCGCGCAGGCTGTCGCTGCGAGCCACACCAGGCGCTTTGTGCGCCGCTCCTGTGATGCGCTCAGACTGACCAAAGGCGTCAATATCCGCGGTAGCAATGAAGTGAATGCCTCCGGCCATGCCCGCGCGGTAAGCGGATTTGCCTCCGCCCGGGCTACGGTAACGAATGACCTCTGCCGCGCTAAGTTGCGCCCGCGCTTCTTCAACAATATTTCCTTCAGCATCAATAGCGATCAAGGTAGCACCGGCGCCTTCAGCTGCCATGCGCGCCGTATACCCATGGCCGGAGCGAGAGGTAACAACGGCATTAATGTGTTTCAGGAGATGCGTCATTTTACTTGCCTTCAGATGGAGTGGTGCGGGATACGCGGTGTGAAAGCAGTCTATTAACTATTAATATGTTCATAAATAGCTGAAAAAATAACGCACTGTTACTCATGAGGGGAACAATGAAAGATCTGGAGGCGCTGGTAATTTTTGCGCGCGTGGCAGAAATGAGGAGCTTTACGCAGGCCGCTGAAAGCCTGGGTATGCAGAAAGGGCGCGTCTCAGTGGTGGTGCGCGAACTCGAACGGGAGGTGAATGCTACGCTTCTGCACCGCACCACGCGCACCGTGCAGCTAACGGAAGATGGGCGCGCTTTTTATTCACGCGCGCGTGACCTGCTGTCGGAAGCCGAGGAGCTGCGATCAATGTTCTCTTATAGTGGGATGTCGCTGCGGGGACGGATACGCGTTGATATGCCCACGGTGCTGGCGCAGAGCGTGGTGGTTCCCGCTCTGCCGCAGCTGCTGGAAGCACACCCTGAACTTGAAATCGAACTTTCCAGTACCGATCGTCGTGTCGATTTGATCCCGGAAGGTTTTGACTGCGTGATCCGCCTGGGGCCAATTGGGGATGAAACGCTGATTGCCCGGCCGCTGGGACAATTACGCATGATCAATGCAGCGAGTCCGGCATATCTGGCGCGCTTCGGGGTGCCACAGACAATCGATGATCTTCTTAAACAGGGCCACCGGATGGTGCATTACATGCGCAATTTTGGTGCGAAGCCTGATGGGTGGGCGTATCCGGCAGGCGATGGCTACCAGTCGCTGATGCTCCCCGGTGCCATGAGAGTCAGCAGCGTACTGGCGTATCACGAAGCAGGGCTGGCGGGGGCAGGCTTAATTCAGGGGGGATATTCCGCGCTCGCGCCCCATATTCAGCGCGGCACGCTGGTTGAAGTGCTTCCCCATCTGCGTCCCCAGCCGCTCAATGCCTCTTTTGTTGTCGCGCACCGGCGCAACCTGTCACGGCGCGTAAGGGCCTTTATGGAATGGACTGAAGAGCTGTTAAAACCCTACTTTGACTGATGCCCGCATCAATTACCTACAACCTGGGAACCTGCTTGTGGCACACGTAACGCGGCGCAGAGCCTGCGGTGAGTGAGCAGTGCATCCAGGCTGTTCAGGCCAGGGCCCCAGAAAATGAAACTCTGCCAGGAGATGTGCATTATTGATATGCTATCGCCACAGGCAAAACAGGAGGTTTATGATGGACAAGGATACACTCGTTACGCTCTTAAAATTCAAGCGCTGGATTGATTCCGAAACGCTAAAAGCCATTAAAGCCATCAATGAATCCACCTATGCAGAAAAACGTCATCTGATGCTGCGGCTGATGAACCATATTTATGTCGTAGACAGGATTTTCAGGGCCAATATCTCGGGACAGCAACATGGGTACACGGCCCTGAATACCCCTGAAACCCCCTCGGTGGATGAGCTTGAAGTCACAATGCATGACTGCATAAACGGCTATATTCAGCACGTCAGCGCAATGACGCCAGCCGATTTAGGAAAAACCATTAAGTTCAGTTTCGTCGATGGTGGGGAGGGGGAAATGACCGCCATCGATATGCTAAATCATATGCTTTTTCATGGCACCTACCACCGCGGAGCGGTAGGGTGGTTAGTTTCGGAGTGTGGGGGCGTTGCGCCGAAAGATGTGCTGACAGTTTTCCTGAGGGATCATCATCACTGAAGGCGTCTCCTTCTGCTTATTACCTGTCTGGCGGCTTCAGGGGCCGCTATAAGGGGGCCTGGTCTGAAAGATGCCGAATGCGTTGGCGCGCAAGCGGCGTGATGGCGAGGGTAGAACACCCCTTTCGGCATCATCGCTGCGCCAGGCCTGATGAAAAGAAAGCAAACCGTGGCCTTTAAACGGTCGGTTAAATCTTCACTGTTATTGCGTTGCCACGGTTCGCTTTGCACCCCCTCTATTGGCCGAGCTGGGTGGTGTAATTAGCAGGCACCCAGCGATAGGCGTTACCCTCATGCTGCACATGACCCAGCCCGGGGAAGGCGATATGCGCCGCAGCCACCCAGTAGCCCTGATCCGCAGCCTGCTTCAGCACTTTTTCCCGTGTAGCGATAGCCTGCTTCTGGTTGACATCAAAATGGATGGCCACCTCCGGGTCGGGCATTTGTACCGCTTTGGCATGGATGATATCTCCCCATAGCACCAGGGTCTGGCCTTCACTTTCCACGCGGTAAAGCACGCTGCCCGGCGTATGGCCGGCCGTCGACTCCGCGCGTATTCCCTGCGATAAGGTGGCCGGGGCGAGGAAGGTTTTCAACCGGCCTGCATTGATGATCGGACGAAGGGTACGTTCAGACTCAGCAAAAGTATGTGCCTCACTGGCCTCCACCTGACTGACGTTTGCCGGGTTAAGCCAGAAATCGACATCGCGTTGATCCACGAATACTTCGGCCTTTGGAAAGGCGGGTTTGCCCGCGCGCACGACGCCGCCTGAGTGATCGGCATGGATATGGGTCAGAAGCACGGCATCGATCGACGCTGCCGGATAGCCTGCCGCCGCCAGGTTGGTCAGCAGATGGCCGCCATGGTGTCCGAACAGCTCGCCTGCGCCGGTATCAACTAAAATGCGCTTTTTGCCGTCATCGATAACGTAGGCGTTAATCGATGTCTCGGCCTGCGGCGTCATCGCGTCTCTGGCCATGGCCTGGCGTAGTTCTGCTGGTGAAATATGGGTCAGCAGGCTGTTCAGGGGCACGGTCACGGTGCCGTCGGATACAGCCGTAATGCGCAGTTTTCCCAGGGTCATCCGGTAATAACCGGGCGCCTGTTGATCCCAGGCATCTGGCCGTTCGGCCGCCAGCGTTGGGCTGGATATGATCAGTGAAGCGACCAGAGTCAGTAATATTTTCATTTAAAATCTGCCTAAAAAGTATCGCCAGAATGTGGTTCACAGTATCCTTACGCTACTGATATCACTCAAATTGATTAAAATAATGTTCACTATCAGAGAAAATGATTTTCATCGTATCGATTTGAATTTATTGACAGTGCTGCTGGTGCTGAAGCGAGAGGGCAGCGTATCGCGTGCGGCAGAAAAACTGCATCTTGGTCAGCCTGCTGTCAGCAATGCGCTGGTCCGGCTACGCGCAATGTTTGACGATCCGCTGTTTGTGCGCACGGCGCGAGGCATGGTGCCGACGCCGCGTGCCGAGGCGCTGATCGCTGCGCTGGGCCCTTTAATGGAGCAGATGCAGAACGTGCTTTTTCAGCCCGCGTCATTTACCCCTGCAGAGGCGACCCATGTTTTTCGTCTCGGGATGAGCGACTGGGTGGAGTGCTGGTTAATGCCGAAAGTGTATGCGTATATCACGCGCGCCGCGCCGGGCGTCACGCTGCAGGTAACGGCCAGCGATCCCTTCCGGGATACTGAACTTGTTGCGCAGGGGGAGATAGATGTTGCCATCTCGGTTGGCGAGAATACGCCCGCCACGCTGCGGCGCGAGAAAATCGTGTCGCACAATTTTTGCACATTCTGGCATCCTGAACAGATCTCTTTGCCAGCGCCGCTGACGCTGGAAAACTACCTGACGCAGGCTCATCTGCTGGTTTCCTATCGCGGGGCGACCTGGAGCGCTATCGATGATCAACTGGCTGCCGTAGGAAAAGGGCGCTCGGTGCGCTACGTGACGCCGCATTTTTCTTCTCTGCCGCCCCTGTTGGCGCGCACTCCCGCCTTAGCGACCGTTCCCGCCGGGCTGGCTGACGACTGGATTGCTCATTACGGCTTAAGGTGCAGCCCGGTTCCGGTAGAGACGCCGGAAATTGCCCTTTCGCTGCTTTGGCATAAGCGGAGCGATAACGATATGCCGCTGAGCTGGCTGAAAGGAGTGTTGCGCAGAGCGATGAATGGACAACAGGAGATTGGCGCGCAGAGCGTTGCCGGCGCCAAACGGTGAACAGGCACGCCACCCGCGACCTGCGGGCGGCGGTTCTGCGGTGGATAGCCTGCTAAGGGGTTTGCAGGTTCCGTCCTGTAAAACGGGCGAGCTTAATGACTCACGCCCGACCTTCAGCTATCGGAACCGGTTAGCGTTGCCCGCAGATGAGGCAGACTTTGCGGATAATTTTGCTGAATAAACTCAATCATTTTTTCCCGCACGTGACAGCGTAAATCCCAGGCCGTAGGGGAATTCTGCGCCGTCATCAACAGCCTGATCGTCATGGTTTTTTCCGTGGTATCGGTCACCTGAAGCACCTGAGCTTGTTGATCCCAGAGTTTTGTTTCACTGAGTACTTTTTCGAAGTGCTTGCGCAGGGGCGCCAAAGGCATCGAGTAATCAACGTAGAGAAAAACAGAGCCTAAAATTTGTGCATTGTTACGCGTCCAGTTTTGGAACGGATTTTCTGTAAAGTAAGTAATCGGCAACACCAGTCGGCGCAGATCCCAGAGACGCACCACAACATACGTCAGGTTTATCTCCTCGATCCAGCCCCACTCTTTCTCAACTACCACAGCATCATCGATTTTTATCGGTTGCGTAAAGGCGATCTGAATGCCGGCAAACAAGTTAACCAGCGATTTCTGTAGCGCAAAGCCAATGATTATGCCGGCAACCCCGGCCCCGGCCAGAATGGTTGTGCCGAATTTTCTTACGCCAGGGAAACTGAGCAGAACCAGAGAAAGGCACAGCGTTACAAGTACAACAATAGCGACCTTTTTAACATACATTATCTGCGTGCGAATTTTGCGGGCGCGAAGATTATTGGAAATATTAATGTCATAACGTATAAAAAGCATATCCTGAGCAACATTAATTAATCGAATCAGGACTGAGCAAAAGGATAAGATAATAAAGATATTAACGGTGGTTGTAATAAAACTGAGTGATTCCGGCTGGATGTTGACATAATTAACCCCTAATCTTATTAACAGCAGGGGAATGAAGAGAAACAGGGATCCACGAAGGTGTTTTTCAAGCGATTTGAATAGCTTTCTGTCACGACTCTGCCAGTAACGGATGAACTGAAGAAGGATAAATCGCGTTAAAAAACCCACGACAAGCGAAAGCGTGACGAGCAATACAGCAGGCACCCATTCTGGCGCACCAGATAACTCACCAAATAACACAGGCATTCTTTCCCCTTATATTCTGACAACCTCTCTGCATTGTCAGATCGGTTAAACACATCAGTAACCTTTTTCTTCCAGATTATCTGCAGATTGTCTGACTCACACGCATTATCCCACTCGCCAGGGGATAAAAATATCTGGCAATTTCTGATAAGCGCCTCCTGTGTGCAATAAACGCAGGATCAATCATTGTTCTACTATACTGACCAGTGCAGTTGTCATTGACATACGAAGCGCGACACAGTTAATGACCTGACACTA
The DNA here is from genome assembly GCF_002953195.1 of Mixta gaviniae. Classification (GTDB taxonomy): domain Bacteria; phylum Pseudomonadota; class Gammaproteobacteria; order Enterobacterales; family Enterobacteriaceae; genus Mixta; species Mixta gaviniae. The sequence continues at coordinate 1,853,785 of NZ_CP026377.1, forward strand.
CCCTACACATGTGCATCTGGAGAACACAATGCAAAAAAGTAAAACCCTGAAAGGGCTGCTGGTCGTATCGGCAGTGGCTGCAATGTTCAGCACTGTCAGCGTGCAAGCCCAGACCCCGACAAGCGCCGCGCAGAATAGCGCCACAGGCCAGACCGCATCGGGCGCCAGGCTCAGCTCCGGCGACGAAAAAGCGGTGAAAGATATGGCGCAGGCCAATATCAATGAAGTCGCCGCCGCCAAGATCGCGCTGAGCAAAGCCCAAAGCAGTGAAGTTAAAGCCTACGCTCAGAAGATGATCGAAGATCACGGCGCTGCGTTGACCAAAGTACAGACGGTCGCCCAGCAAAAGGGCGTGGAACTGCCGACTGAGCCGGATGCCAAGCACAAGGCGATGGCCGCTATGCTGGAAAAACAGAGCGGCGATGCATTTGACAAGATGTATATGGAAAACGCTGGCACCATGGATCATAAGATGGTGCTGTCGACGCTGAAAAGCGACGCCACGAAGATCAACGATCCTGATGTGAAAGCTCTGGCTGACGCCCATACGCCGGTTGTAGAGCAACATCTCAAATCCGCCGAGCAGTTGGCGACGCAAGGTAAATAAGCAGACTATGCGGTAGGCGCACGGCCCCGCGGACAGCATGACCTTTCCTCACAGCCCCAGGCCGGGCTGGCGGAAGGGGCGACATGATGAAAAGTATCCTGTTCTTTTTTGCTGAAGCGTCACGCGCGTTATAACAGGCAGGCTCGCCAAAGCGAGCCTGCCGAAGTTACAGAGAGCGTGGTTGTTTGCATCGCGTCGTGCTGCAGATATGGCTGTGAAGCGCCTCCTGATCCACATCACCCGCAGTTCAGCCAGCCTTCCGAAAAGCGTGGCAGATGATTGCCGCCGGCATCCCGCTTTACCGGCAATACCCCCGTCCTGATCCGCGTCTGATTATTCCTCTTTACCCGCTGTGGGTAACACCTTCTCCCTCTCAGCAGATTTTCTGATACCAAACCCGATGGCGTACATGGCCGGTAAAAACAGCAGCGTCATGATGGTGCCGCCGAAGGTGCCTTCGGTAAGGGCTCGGGCGAGCGTGCCCCAGAAAACAGTATGCGTCAAAGGGATAAACGCCAGAATGGCGTCCAGCGCGGTAAGCAGAACCGGGCGGGCGCGCTGGACTATTGTTTCAAAAACAGCATGAAATGGATCGAGGCCTTGCCGCACATTATGGTGGGTTTTTCCGTTAAGAATCAGCATGTTGAGCATCAGAATGCCCGACAGCGCTATCGGCCCGACCAGCGCGTTAATGCCGAATGGCTGCTGGAACAGCAACAGCGTGGATACTACGCCAATCAGGCCCAGCGGTGCGGTCATCATGATCATCGCCGACACTGCCGCCCCTGCAGGATAATAATCGAGCATTTTCGCGATGCGAATAATTAATAAGCCATGCTTTATGTTTCATAATGTGATTTACGCTTGCACTTTACCGGTAACATCGTATTTTCAGGGGTGCGTGTCCAAACACCTAATCTGAGAAGGGGTATTTATGGCTAAGCGTCACCTGATTAAATCACTTGAAATATCAGCAATTGTTATCTTCGCGCTGGTGGTTGCCTATCTGGCTATTACCGGGATTCTTTCATCAACGGGCTTAGATCACCCCTGGCCTTACCCAAGTAAGTAACGGCTCCTGACACCAGGGAAATTCGGCAATACATAAAAATAAATACTATAAATCCCCTAATTTGCCTCCTGGCGAAGACCGCCGGTGGCACAATCCGCACGCTGCCGTTGTGGCTCTGCGGCTTCAGGCCTTGCCAAAGCTGGCGAAACCTGGCGCTTGAATAAGCGCATCAGCGTTATCGGTGCAACAGGCTGTTAAGACGCACGGCACCGTTTCTCTTAATGCTTCATTGTACGCTGAGGCGTTTGGTCATTATCGGCGATAGAACAGCCATTACGCTGAACGGGTGGCGGGATCACGCGCTAAAGCTGAAAACGCATAAGCCGGGCGTGACGGCTTTTCAGGCGGCGGACGGGCAGGGCAAAGGCGCCGCGCTGTGATAGCACCATGTGCCAGAGAGCCTCTGTACAGCAGGAGTAATAAAGAGAACCTTTTCACCAGCAGTGGGGGAGCAGAAGCCGTTATACCTACCGATCAAACCCGCTGTCCGCGCGGTGTGGTGATCCGCCTGTTAGCGATGAGTGGCTCTCTGCTTTAACAGGCAAGGCAGGGTCAAGCCCATCGCGTCCGTTTTGCCCGGGGCTTACTTCAATTCCTCTTTCCCGACGGCTTCAATGACAGGAAGCGAGGAAAAGCGTTGCTGAATATTTTTGGTGACATAATCAAAAACGGCGTTAAGAGCGGCCTGGCAGACAGCGATGTTATATAAATCCTCTTCCTGCTCTATCATATTGCTTAAATTAAATATGATCTGCGTATTGCTTATTACGCCGTTCTCCAGATAGCTCTGGCACATTAGCCTTAAGACTAATTTCTTTGCATCGAGGGCTAAGCGTTCTTGCTCCGCTACGCAAGGGTGGCAGAAACATTCATCCTGGCAAACACAGCTTTTCACGTTTCCCATCCCTCTGCCCCCTGTTATCAGAAGATATCGCCAGGCGTTCTTTGCAGCACGGCTTCAAGCGCATTGCGGTAAATATCAAGCTTAACGACATCGCTTTCGCACTCAAGGCGTTCAAGCAGCGCACGGATAAGATCTTTATTATTGACGAAGGATTTGCAGGCCAGCACTTCTGCATAGATCTCTGCAATGGTCTCTTTCTCTTTCGTGAGGTGAGCGCCGGCAGTTTTAAAATAGTCCATAATCTGTGATTCAGAGGTAGCGATCTGTTGCATAGTGAAATCCCTTATAGCAGGCAAGCGGAAACGGGCAATCCTGAAGAGATTGCTGTACAGTCACCGAAAAATAAAAAATGCCTCTGAAAGTGGAAATCCACTCACTTTCAGAGGGGCGCAAAGCACCGTTCGTTACGTGCGACTTAACGTCACAGCGCAAAGTTATACAAGTTATTGTTGCTTGTACAACTTTGCTTTGTGCAAAACGTGTGGTCAAACATGTTTATAAGAAGCAGCTTATAACTCTGTCTGCATTTTTGATGGTGTTTGTCCTTACCTGAAGCGGTTTCAGTGATGTAGCTAAAATTTCATCCTTAACTTGTTCAGTTTCCCTCACAAAAATTAAATCAATTTTTAAGCGATGCGCAGGTTGTACAACCCGTACAGGTCGCGATAAAAGGCAGTACTGCCTGGCGACGAGGGGCGACGATAGCGGCGGCTGAACAGCGGGCAATAATGGCGTGCTACACTCTTTTCTGGTACGAATTTTAACCGTGCAATAAGACGCCTCCGCTTCCTGATCCCTCTCCCTTATTCAATAAGCGTCAAAAAATAAAAATCGCAACGAAAGGGCTCAGTCCAGGCATAACAGGTTGTTCTGCAGGCAGAAGAGCAGGGGAATAAACAGGGTAAGGCAGGATTATCAGCGATTTCAGGAAACGCCTATCGCTGCAATAGGTAAAATATTAGTACCAATATTTATTTTGTGACTACGTTTATGTGACAACAATAAGTATGGAACCAAAGATGGCTAAGTTTTATTACGTTGCGACACTCTCACAGCACAACACCAAACGCCGTGTGCATTCAGAAGAATGTACCTCCTTGCCCGCCTGGGGAAGGCGTGAGTTTTTAGGCACCTTTTATCACGAGCGTGATGCGGTAAAAGTATCACGGCAGCGCCATCCGGCCGCCGCCCCGTGTCCGGAATGCTTCGATAATCCGAAAAAGTATCTCATCAAACTTTAACCGCCTGAGGGCGGTTTTTTTATGCGCTGATGGCAAGGCACCGCAGAAAGTGAGACGCTGGGGCCCGGCAGAAAACCCTGTGAGTTGACTTCAGCCATTGGAACCGGGGAAGTGGCAGGCTCCTCTTCCCACGGTATCGCCGGATTAGCGGCCGTCAGCTAAAACAAAAAGGATAACGATGCGTACCCTCATCATTACGCCATACGATGCACAATGGCCGCCGCGTTTCGCACAAGAGTGCGCATGGCTACAGGCGGCGCTGGGCCAGACGGTCATCGCGATTCATCACATCGGCAGCACCTCGGTGCCCGGTCTGGCGGCGAAGCCGGTTATCGATATCCTGTTGGTGGCCGCCGCGCTGGACGAGCTGGATCGCTGCACGCCCGCGCTGGCGCGCCTCGGTTATCGCGCGCGCGGCGAGAACGGCATTCCCGGCCGGCGGTATTTTGTCAAAGGCGGCGATCGGCGCACGCATCAGCTACACGCCTTCGCCGCAGGCGATCGGCAGATCATTAACCACCTGGCGTTTCGCGACTATCTGCGTCAACATCCTGAGATCGCGGCACAGTATGCGCAGGTCAAATACGCGGCGGCGCAGGCGTGCGACAATGATATTCCGCGCTACCAGGCGCTGAAGTCCGCTTTTATCGGGCATCATCTGCAACGGGCGATAGCGGCGCTGGCTTAATGCCGCTGCCGGGCCGGCGAAACAGGCCGCCGCCACGGGCGGCGGGGAAGCGCTACAGCGCAGAAACCGACGCTACGCTATGCTGAAAAACGTACGGATCGGAAACCAGCTCAAACTGTTCGTCATCCGGATAGGTGACCGCAACCTGATAATCTTCTCCGGCAAAGGCTTTTATCGCCTCCAGATTGCTCCAGTAGGTAGCCAGAAAGAAATGCTCCCATTCCCCTTGCGTTTGCCGGCGCACAAAAGCGCCCTGATTGCCCGGCGTGCCTGTTGAATGCTCAACGCCGGTTTTTTGCAGATGTTCGGCAAAGCCCTGTGCATGTTTTAGCGGAACGCATCCATGCCATGTCCTGACGATCATTGTATTCTCCTTAAAAGGTAGCGAGGTTAGTTAACGCTTCCCGGCTCTCAGGCGATGCGCCTTTTATGCCGGTCAAACGCCGGTGCGCGCATTCGCCATCGCTGCCTGTAGTGGCGGCCAGGCGTCTGCTGTTGCCGACGCTAAACATGCTCTGTGCGCTGCGCCTGCAGGAACCCAGGAACCCAGGAACCCAGAGCGTTCGGCGGCGCATGGCGCTGTCAATATAGCTTTCCACGTCTCGCTTAAGATCAGGCTGCCGATCCGCCTCTGCCGCGCGCCGCTTCAGAGAGCGAACGCATCGTCCTGCTGTGTTGAAATGATAAAATTCTCTTATAAAACAGGCGGGCAGCGCCTGTCAAATTCGCCAGCGCAAACACCGCCGGAGCCTGCACGGCGCGTGGCCTGGTCTCGCGTCTTACCCAAACCAGGTACGTTTTATAAGCAAAAGTTTACCGAAACGATTCGCTATGTAACTTATTAATAACGGTGGCTAACGCAACGTTTATATGGAATAAACGGCTAAAGTTTATGTCTGCTCTGCTGACATCGTATCCACTACTCATCGGGAGGAAGCATGTACTTTCTAAGTTTTTGCTGCCCGGAGTGCGGCTGTGAGAAGTTTATCTTTACCCGCTACTGCCACTTCAGCCAGACCCGGCATGGCGCCGCCTGCGCGCGCTGCAACGCGCCGCTGACCATCGCCTCATGCCTGAGTCACCGTCATACCCCGCCGCCGGAGCGTCAAAGCCAGGCGGAAGCCAGCTGCTCGCACAAATAGTCTTATCGTCGGGCAATGATTCGTTCAACAGGGTGGGGGATCTCTCCGCCCATCTGCGCGACGCGCTAAATTTTGGCTCGTTGCCGCACAACGGGCGTCGCCAGGCTATAGTCTACAGATACCCACCATGCCGGAGGTCGCCATGTCTGAACGCCCCGATGTTGATCAGCCCTTGCCCGATGAGATTGAAGAGGATGACGAGGATATCGAATACATTGAAGGGGAAGACGATCTGCCTCCCGATGCCGGAAAAGATATCTGAGCCAGGATAAAAACCGCCTACAGGCGGTTTTTTTGTGCCGCATAAATCTGTTGGCCGCTACTGCGCTAACGCTATTACAGCGGCTGGCTGGCGGACAGCCAACGTAAAAAAGCCCGAACGGGACGGGCTGAATAAGGGGCGTTGTCCGGCGTAACGCCGACGCGGCTTAAGACTGCGGCTGACCTACCGGGCCCTGACCCTGCGGGCCGCCAGGCACGGACTGGTTGCTTGGCGCATGCGGACGGCCATCAGGGCCGACAGCGCTGCTGTCATGCTGACACCCGGCCAGCGCAAATAAGCCGGAAAGCAGAAACAAACCACCGATAATCTTTTTCATAAATTTCCCTGTTTACCTTCAATACAACAACAGCGTTGCCTTTAAAGGGTAGTGAACCGCAGGGCATTGTCAAAGGCGCAGCCAGAGCAGCATCTTGTTTTTACAGCCATTTAAGATAAAGCCGGGGAGAGGAGAGCGGCTGGCGTCCCTCGTGCAAGATGGACGCCAGCCTGGCTGCGCGAGGCGAAACGGGGGCTATTGCGGGAAATTCACAACGTCCGCCACCATCTCATCGATCGCCTGCTTCACGTCCGCCGCGCTAATCGGCGCCGTACTGTTGGCGACGTTTTTACCGTAGCCTTTACGCACCACTTTAATCACCGGCTGGTTGGTGGCGACGTCAATCGCTTCGGCCTCCAGCAGCAGAACGGTGTTTTGCGTGCGATGGCCGGTTGCCGCCATGGTACTGGCGACAACGGCGGCGACCGGCACCACCTCGTAAAACTGCATATCTTTATTTTCCGCGCTCACCGCCGTGATCGCCGCTTTCACCAGCAATCCGCCTTTTTGCGGCTGCTGCACCAGCGGCAGCCGTTGACCAATGGCGCCTTTTAACCGCTGTTCGGTATAAAGCCGCACCTGTTCCAGCGTGACCGCGTTGACGCGGGCGTTCGGTGAGGGCGCGGGATAATAGACAACCGGCGCAGCGTAAACATTCTGGTAGCGGCGGCTGTCGTAATCGGGCGATATCCAGCGCAGCGTCTCATGCCCGCCCGGCGACCGCGCCGGTTTGAGATCGGCATAATTGCCAAGGAAGCCGGAATACTGGCTGGTGTTGGCTACCTTAGATGAGCAGCCTGCTAAAATGGCGAACAGCAAAACGGCGCTTATTTTCATACCGGTTTTGACGGGGATAAGCATGGTCATTCCTTAAGTCAATGCAGGATGCGGCCTGCGTAGTGTGATAGGGGAACTCCGACCTTTTACTCATGCTGCCCGCTTATTTTAGCAACGCTTATTGGCCTACTCTTTCATTAATCGCGCTGGCCGGTGAAAAATGATAGCTAAAGCCACTATCCAGAAAAGCCTGAAGATTAGCGGTGCGCTGCTGATTCAACGGATAGACCACCATGCCGCCGTGCTGCGCGCCATCCGGCGCCTGATTGGCGATCATCGCTCTGTCCAGCGCCATGCCGTTATTGTGCATCAGCGACAGCGCGCCGCTGGGATCGCGATGAATATAGGCAGTATGATACAGCCGCTCATTATTACGATCGCGGAAGTTGATAATTCCCGATTCAGGGATATCCGCCGCGTTAAAATGCAGGCGCGCATTACCGGCGGTGATGCCCATAATTTGCTGATAGCGCTCGTTATAGTTGGCGTTGCCGCTGGTCTGCCGGGCGATCTCCTGTTCGGCGTTTTTGGTCAGCGTCTTGCCGGCAACACCCGCATGCATCGCAAGGGTATAGCAGACGTTCGGCTGCTCGTTGACGTTCATTTTGTCGTAACGCTCATCCATTTTCTTCAGCGTTTCATCGGTAGTGCGGGGTTCGTGATTGTGCTGGGTCGGGATGCCGCAGCAGAGACTGTTGGCGACGCGCATAGCAACTTGCATAGGTGTTCCTCCGTAGTTAGACGACATTGAGTGGCGACGCGCGCTTTGCGGTTCCCTGCGCCGCGCATTTTTTCTTTCTTCCGCTGTAACCGTCGGCGCTTCGCCCGCATGGTGCCGTTTCCTCACTATGCTTAAAGCATAAAATTCATTGAGAAGGGGCAGCAGATGACGACAGTGCCGTTATGGGCGCAGGCGGGATTTTGGGGGGGATTTCCGGCTTTGCTTTAGTGATTGGCGCCGCGGTCGCCTGGTTTATCGCCGTGCCGCAGCGTGCCATCGCGGCGATCATGGCCTTCGGCAGTGGCGTGCTGATCGCCGCACTCTCTTTTGAGCTGATGGACGAGGCCTATAAAACGGGCGGCTTCGATTCCACCGCCGCCGGCTTTATCGGCGGCGCAGCCATCTACACCTTCGCGAGCTGGCTGCTGGCGAAGCGCGGTGCGCAGCACCGCAAACGCTCCGGCGGCAAACAGCCTTCAGAGCAGGAAGCGGGCGGCAGCGGCACGGCGATCGCGCTGGGGGCGCTGCTGGACGGCATCCCGGAATCGATCGTCATCGGCCTGTCGATGCTGCATGGCGGCGCCGTCAGCGTGGTGGCGGTGATCGCTATTTTTCTCTCCAATATTCCTGAAGGGCTATCCAGCGCGGCGGGGATGAAAAAAGCGGGGCGTAGCGCGGGCTATGTGTTCGGTGTCTGGGGCGGCATCGCGCTCGCCTCCGGGCTGGCGGCGCTGGCGGGCTATACGTTGTTTCAGGGCTTTTCGCCCGATATTATCGCCGCGACCACCGCTATCGCCGCCGGGGCGATTCTGGCGATGCTGGTGGATACCATGATCCCGGAAGCCTTTGCTGAAACGCATAACTTTGCCGGCCTGATCACCGTCAGCGGCTTTCTGGCGGCGTTTATGCTCAGTAAAATGGGCGGTTAACCGCCTGCCGCAGCGATAACGCCAGCTACCTGACGGCGAAAAAAGCGCCGTTTAGGGCGTCAGCCCGGTAAAAACAACAGCGGCGGCCCGCCGTTCGGATAACAGCGCCTATAATAGGTGCGCAGGTAATCTCCGGGTACGAAAGCGCATCAGAAGGGGGCTTATGAAAAAGGTATTAATGCTGGTGGTCTGCTTATCTCTGACGGGCTGCTCATGGGGCGTCGCATCGCTGATCCCCGCATCGGATGTCTGTCCGAATGGACGTGACGGTGTAACGGGGCAGTGCCACTGATTGTCAGCCCGGCCTGAAAACCGGGCTGAACCTTGATCACCCGTCGCCACAGGGTGCGCCATCGCTTTTGCCGCCTCTTATGCCGCTTTGCGACCCGGGATCGTGATGATGAAAACCCCGCCGGAGCGGGGCAGCAAGCCGGGCGGCAGCGCGCCGCCGGAAGAGGATTCAGTCGCGTGAGACAAAAATAATATGCGACGCCGTTTCGTCGCTCAGCAGCATCTCTTCCGCTTCGCCGCTGGCGGAAACGAAGGTGACGCTATCGCCCTGTGTCAAATCCTGAAAAGCCTCTGCGGGCTGCGTCGCCTTTTGGATCTCGAAATGGCGGCGTAGCGGTGCGTTTTCTCCTGCGGGCTGGTCGGTGAAATAGTGGCCGGTAAATGCATATTCCGGGTGGTCTTTGATGTGCAGTTGAACTGAGGGCATAACAACCTCCAGATTGCTGTAAACCGAATTATCAGCCTAAACCCAGTTCATCAGTTTGCCATCCCCGGCAGGCCACACGGTCATTGATTAAGAAAATTCCTAATAGACGATTGCTGCTATCGGGCTGTGAGCGGTGCTGGCTGCGACATGTGCGGTAAAAGGACGATTAAACCGGCATTCAGGCTTCCGTCTTCGCTTGTTAAAGCAGCCGTAAAGCGTACGCTTAAGGCACATCAGATATTTACAAGGCGTCTCCTTATGAGGTAACTATGCGCTCACTGAAGTTCAGCTGTCCCGCCTGCGGGAGTCATAAATTCATCTTTACCTGCTATTCCAGCACCAAAAAAACGCGACACGGGGCCAGCTGCGCCTGCTGTCACCTGCCTTTAACCAAGACCTCCTGCTTTGCCAGTCTCGCCGCTAACTCGTGGCTGGAAGAAAAAGCCTGATATTTTCCTGTTTACCGACCAAACGCTTTCCCCTGTTTAATCAAAACGGGCGTGGTATAAGTGGAGATTACGCCAGCCGTACAGGCTGAGGATGCGGGTTCGAATCCTGCTGCCCGTTCCACGTCGCCGCCAGATCCAGCCCTGCAGGCGGTCAGTCAGCCCGCTCTTATTCCGCGTTGTCCGGATCCCTGCGCCGCAACGCTGCTCCTTTCGCGCCGTCGTGATAAAATCTGCAGAGAGATTAATTGTCTGGCGTCTTTGCCAGCTGAACAGGGAGATCTACCCGCGCATGACGGTCAGACACGCCACGGCCACTGGATTTATCGCCATTCTTCTCTGGAGTACCCTCGTTGGCCTGCTGCGCGGCGTTACCGACGCTTTTGGCGCCGTGGGCGGCGCGGCGATGGTATATAGCTTTAGCGCGCTGCTGCTGTTGTTTATCGTTGGCCTGCCTCCTCTCTCTGCTTTTCCCCGCCGCTATCTGCTCTGGGGATCGCTGCTTTTCGTCTCCTATGAAATTTGCCTTTCACTGTCGATCGGCTTTGCGCACTCCGGCGCGCAGGCGATCGAGGTCAGCATGCTGAACTACCTTTGGCCGAGCCTGACGCTGCTGTTCGCCGTGCTGGCGGAAAGGAAACGGCCCTCCTGGCTGATGGTGGCCGGCATGCTGATCTCTCTGACGGGCGTCGGCAAGGTGCTGGGCGGCGCCAGCGGCCTCTCGCTGCCCCATATGGCGGCCAGCCTCGCCGCCAACCCGCTGAGCTACGGGCTGGCGTTCAGCGGCGCGGTGATCTGGAGCCTTTACTGCGTCATCACCAAAAAAATTGCCAACGGCAGCAACGGCATTACTCTGTTTTTTATTCTTACCGCCGTCACGCTATGGCTGAAGTTTCTCTTTAGCGCGACGCCGGCGTTTCAGATCAGCGTGAAAGCGCTGGTGGATTTGGCACTGGTCTCCGCCGCGATGGGGCTGGGCTATGCCGCCTGGAACATCGGCATCCTGCACGGCAACGTAACCCTGCTGGCCAGCGCCTCCTATTTTACCCCGGTGCTATCCGCGCTGTTCGCCGCCGCGCTGCTGGAGGCCGCCCCGGGCTTCGCTTTCTGGGGCGGCGCGCTGATGGTCTGCGCCGGCTCGCTGCTGTGCTGGTACGCCACCCGCTCGCCGACGCGCTGAGGCTTGCAGGTTCACTTTTTATCAGGCGGTCCCCTGTGAGGCCGCCCACAGGGATGCGGCCTTAACCGCGCACAGGACAGAGAAAACATGCCGGTAAATTTCGATCTGAACGACCTTTACGCCTTTCGGGCGCTGGTGGAGTATGGCAACTTTCGCATCGCGGCGGAGTCCATCTGCCTGTCGCAGTCCGCCCTGAGCCGGCGCATCGACAAGCTGGAAAATGCGCTGGGTCTGAAGCTGTTTGAAAGAACCACCCGCCGCGTCACGCTGACGCTGAAAGGCCAGGCCTTTGCCGAGCGCTCCGGCCGGCTGCTGGCCGATTTTGAAGAGGTGATGGCCGATATCAGCGAGGTAAGCCAGACGCGAACCGGCCTGGTGACCGTCGCCTGCGTGCCCTCCGCCGCCTACTACTTTATGCCGGATGTTATCAGCCGCTTCCAGGCGCGCTATCCGCGCGTACGCGTAAAGCTGATCGACAGCAGCGCCGGCAACGTTTATGACTCGGTGATGGGCGGGCAGGCTGACTTTGGCATCAGCTTTTCCGGCGTCTCACAGCCGGATATTGAATTTCTGCCGCTGCTGGAGGATGTGTATGTCGCCGCCTGTCGGCATGAGCATCCGATAGCCGGCGATAAAAGCATCAGCTGGCGCGATTTTTACCGCCACGCCTGGGTGGGGCTGGATAAAACTTCCGGTAACCGCAACCTGCTCGATCGGGCGCTGGACGATATTGTGCCGGCGCGGCCCAGCATCTGTGAAACCCGCCATGTCACCACTATGCTGGGCATGGTTGAAGCGGGGCTTGGCATTGCCGCCGTCCCCGCGATGTCAATGCCCTCGTCAGGCCACTTGGCATTGACCAGCGTACCGCTGATCGAACCGGTGGTGAAACGCACCGTCGGCCTGCTGCGTAAAAACGGCCGAATGGTGTCGCACATTGCCAGAGAGCTGGAAAACCTGCTTATTGAACAGTACTGCGCTGTTTAACCGGCTGCGCCGCGACCGTCTGCGGCGCCACGGAATGCAGGCCGGTTGAGCGCACCACCTGCTGCACCGCCGGCGAGGCGAGATAGTTCAGTAAATCACTGGCCTCATGGCGGTGCGCCGAGGTGGCGACCACCGCGCCGGCAAAGCGGGTAATGTACTGAACGCTGGCGGGTAGCTCGCCGACGAAGGTCACGCCCGGCACCGGCAGCAGTTCGCTGACCTGCTGAAAGCCCAGCGCATATTTTCCGTCAGCCACCTGCGAGGCGACCGGGATCCGCGCCACCTGGTGCGCTTTACCCTGCATCTGCTTATCGATACCCAGCGTTTTAAACAGTCGGGTACTGACATACCTGCCGCTGGCGCTATCGGAATAGGCGACCGAGCGGGCGTTCAGCAGGGCGGCGCGCAAGGCCGCCACGCTGTCGATGTTCACCGGCGCATCGCCTTTTTTGATCACCGCGCCGACCGGCGAATCGGCCAGCTCCACCCGGGAGCCGGGCAGGATGCGGCCCTGCTGCTCAAGGTCGCCCAGCGCGTCGCCCACCATAATCACCACATCCGCCGGCTCTCCGCGCGCCAGCCGCGCCGGGATCGCCTGCGGCGTGCTGCCCATCGAGGGGCCGGAGATCGTTTTAATGCTGTAGCCTTCCTGCGCCGCAAAGCGCGGCGCCAGCGTCTCCCAGGCGGCCTTGAAGCCGCCGGAGATCATCACGGTCAGCTCTTTCGCCTGCGCGCCCGCGCTGCAGACGGCGGCGATGACCAGCGCAGATAAAGCCTGATGGATTTTCATTTTCGCGCTCCTTAGCTGACGGTTTTACCGGCCTGAGGGAAGGGAACGGCGCGGCGGCGATAAAGAAAGAGCGTCGCCAGCAACGCACACAGCGCGGCAAAGCTCATCCAGTAGCCCGGCGAAGCTTTATCGCCGGTGTACTCAATCAGCGCGGTGGAGATAACCGGCGTGAAGCCGCCGAACACCGCTGTCGCCAGGCTGTAGGCGAGCGAGAACCCCGCCACCCGCACCTCCGCAGGCATGATCTCCGTCAGCGCCGGGATCATCGCGCCGTTATACAGGCCGTAAATCAGCGACAGCCAGAGCAGTACCCCAAGCATCATCTGAAAGCTGGGAGCGTTCGCCAGCAGCGTCAGCGCCGGGTAGGCGGTGGTCAGCGCCAGCAGCGTCATGGCGACCAGCACCGGCTTGCGGCCGAAGCGGTCGGAGAGCGCGCCACCCACCGGCAGCCAGAAGAAGTTGGAGACCGCCACCAGCAGCGTCACCAGCAGGCTGTCGGAGGCGCTGAGCAGCAGCACCTTTTTGCCGAAGGTCGGCGCGTAAACGGTGATCAGGTAGAAGGCGGTGGTGGTCATCGCCACCATCAGCATGCCGGCGATCACTACCTGCCAGTTGCCGAGCAGGGTGCGAAACGCCTGGCCCATGCTGGGGTGGCTGCGGCGGGCATTAAACGCCTGCGTCTCCTCCAGTTTACGGCGCAGCAGGAAAATAAACGGCACGATCAGGCAGCCGAGCAGAAAAGGAATACGCCAGCCCCATTCGCGGATCGCGGCATCGTCAAGCAGGGCGTTCAGGGCGAAGCCGATCGCCGCGGCGACCATAATCGCCACCTGCTGGCTGCCAGACTGCCAGCTGGTATAGAAGCCTTTGCGGCCCGGCGTGGCGATTTCGGCCAGGTAGACCGAGACGCCGCCCAGCTCCGCGCCGGCGGAAAAACCCTGCAGCAGACGGCCCGTCAGCACCAGCAGCGGCGCCCATAGCCCGATGCTCTGATAAGAGGGGATCAGCACAATCAGAAAGGTACCGGCGGCCATAATCGACAGGGTGACAATCAGCCCTTTGCGTCGGCCTACCTTATCAATATAGGCGCCCAGCACCACCGCCCCGACGGGGCGCATCAGAAAACCGGCGCCGAAAACGGCGAAGGTCATCATCAGCGAAGCGAACTCGCTGCTCGCCGGAAAAAAAGTATGGGCGATATAGGTGGCGTAGAAGCCGAACAGAAAGAAGTCGAACTGCTCCAGAAAATTGCCCGACGTCACGCGGAAGATCGCGCCGATACGGGAACGGGTGGTCGTGGGTGAGGTAGAAGATGTTTGCATCTGGGTCTCCGGTTTTTGATGACGCTGTTTGCCGCGCCTGGTTTGCAGACTGAACCAGCCGGAGAGCGTTAATAAGTGCAATGTGCGAATGGTCTGATGCGTTTCACGCATCAATAAAGCGGGCATGAAGATAACTCACCGTATTTACTGAAGTTTACCTTTGCCATACTGCGCTTTACCGCACGCGGCGCGGCCGCATGAGTTTTCGTTTTTGTGACAGAATTCATAATGGAATTGAATGGTTATGTAGGTTAAATGTTAACCATAGTGCTGGCGCGCAGGCTAAACTCACGCACTACGCCATGAAGAAAAACGCGGCTCCCTCAGATCGGCGCCACGCGCCGCCGGCCGTTTATTGCGGCGATGTAAAATAGCGGCGATGTAATCTAACGGCGCTAAACATATTTAACGTCGCCGCTACCGTGAAAAATTAAAATCGTGCTTTATTGGCCTTTTTAGCGCCGCCGCCGCCGCCGCGACGGCCTCCGCACGCTTTTTTCTGATAAGATCCGCGCGCAGTCGTTTTGCCATCTCGCCTGTTAATCCCCGCGGCTGCGCCGCGGTAAAACGCAAACCAGACAGATGGCCTGTCAATTTCACTGAATAACTGATTTTTTTATTTTGCAGGATTTTTATGAAACATCAGGGTTGGAAGCTCCAGGATACCGTCTGGACGTTAGGCTTATATGGCACGACGGTCGGCGCGGGCACGCTGTTTTTGCCGATCGAAATCGGCACGCGCGGGCCGGTGATCTTTATCATCATGCTGCTGCTGGGGCTGCCGCTCTCGCTGCTGCCACACCTGGTGCTGGGCCGCATCTATATGAGCGAGCCGGATCGGCAGCGTCTGCCGTCGTTAAGCACCTGGTTCGGGCCGCGCGGCGACCGGGCGATGACGCTGCTTTACTGTATCGCTTTCTACCCGGTGATGCTGGTATACGGTATCTCGCTGGTCAGCGCGCTGGATAACTTTATCGTCGAGCGCCTGCACGTCGCCAGCGTCAATAAAGGGCTGCTGACGCTGATCTGTATGGTGGTGCTGTTCGGCATCCTGAGTAAAGGGCGCGACCGGGTGGTCGGCACCATGAGCGTACTGGCATTGCCGTTCGCCATCGCCATTATCGCCATCGCCGCAGTGCAGATCCCCGCCTGGCGCTGGGAAAACGTCACCGCTGCGCTGAGCGCGTTGCCGGAGACCTCCGCCGCCACCACCTTTAAAAATATCTGGCTGACGCTGCCGTTGATCACCTTCTCCTTCTGCTGCGCGCCGATTATCTCCCCGCTGGCCGCGCACTATCAGGAAAAGGGCGATGCGCCGCGCGCTTTCCGCGTGATCCGTCTCGCCTATCTGGCGATTTTCGTCAGCATTATCTTTTTTGTGTTCAGCTGCGTATTAAGCATGCCGCACGCGATTTTCGCTGAAGCGAAAGAGAAAAATCTCAACGTGCTGTCGATTATCGCCTCGCCCGACCACGCCGGCGTGCTGTTTTATATCGCGCCCTTTATCGCCATTATCGGCATGACCAAATCCTTCCTCGGCGTGTCGCTGTCGGTGACGGAAACCTTCAGCGATTTTACCGTGCGCCTGTTTAACTGCCGCAGCGAAAAAGGGCGGAAAAGAAGCCAGGCCGCCGCCGTAGTGGCGATGTATGCATTGACCTCGCTGATCGTCTACGCCAACCCCAACGTCATTACCCTGATCGAGGCGTTTTGCGGCCCGCTGATCGCCATCATCCTGTTCCTGATCCCCGCCTGGCTTATCTACAACAAGCCGGCGCTGGCGTTTCTGCGCGGCGGAAAAGCGTTGAGCATTTTACTCGGCGGCCTCGCCACGCTCTCTGCGCTGCTTTACGCCCTGGCCTAATCGGGTGAGGCGGGGCGCTCAGCGTCCCGTTACCGCAGGCGGCGCGCTCTGTACCACCGCCCGGTCGCGGCCATTATGCTTGGCCTCATACAGCGCGCGATCCGCCCCCTCTTTGATCAGCTGCGCATCCTGTGCGTCGCCGCTGCCCTGCAGGGCGAAGCCGCCCGCGCTGAGGGTCACGATGTGCGCCGGCAGCTGTGTGCTTTCATGGGGAATCGCCATGGCGCGCACCGCCCCGACGGCGTTTTCCGCTACGCGCTTCGCCACCTCAAGGGTGGCGTTAGGCAGCACAATGGCGAACTCTTCGCCGCCGTAGCGCGCAATCAAATCGGTCTGGCGAATCGACATCTGCTTCAGCGCTTCGCCGACGCGCCGCAGGCAGTTATCGCCCGCTACGTGGCCGTAGGTGTCGTTGTAGAGCTTAAAGAAATCGATATCCATCATGATCAGCGCCACCGGCTTGCCGGTCAGCGCCGAACGCTTCAGGCTCTGCGCCAGAAACAGATCGAACTGCCGCCGGTTTGCCAGCCCGGTTAAGCTATCCAGCAATGCCATCGCCTGCAGCGTCTGGTTGATGGTGGTTAGCTCATCGCGCAGCGCCGTCAGCTCAATCTGGTTCTCCACGTTGGTGCGCACCTGCCGCAGCACCACGGTGCCGATCATCACAATAATCAGCAGCAGCGTGCCGTTCAGCACCAGATCCGGCAGGCTGTCGCGCAGCCACTGTGACCAAAGCTCCGATTTATCGAAGCCCGCCGCCACAATCAGCGGATATTGTCCGGAGCGCGCATAGCCGAAAATACGCTCTTTATCATCCAGCGCCGAACGCCAGGTCCCTTTGCCGCGATCGGCGCGCAGCAGCTGGGTGGTGAACAGCGGGCTGGCCGAGAGGCTGCGGTTAATAAAGGCGTCCGGGAAGGGGCGGACATAGAGCGCGGTGCCGTCATCCAGCAGCAGCGCCAGCAGATCGCCTTCGCCCAGCTCAAAGTAGCTGTAAAAGCGTTTAAACGAATCGACGCGCACCGTGGCCAGCGCCACGCCGGCGAAGCCGCCGGCGGCATCGTTCAGCCGCAGCGACATCGGGATCACCAGCTCGCCGGTGGTACGGCTGCGGATCACGTGGCCAATATGGGTGCCGCCGTGGCGATTCTGGTGATGATAGATAAAATATTCACGGTCGCTGTTGTTGATGCCGGCAGGCACGTGCGCCGCCGAGCTGGCAATCCAGTGGCCCTGGGCATCATAGATGAAGAGGCCGTTGATCTGCGGCAGGCTGCTTTTCATCTCCGCCAGCACCGCGTTCAGCTCCGCCTTATTGACGGCGTTCGGCCCGTCGTCAGGGATTTCGCGCTGCATGGCGCGCAGCATGATCTCCGTCTGCAGGAAGGTATCTTCCGCCTGGCGCGCCTGAGAAACCGACAGGTTAACCGCGCTGCTTTCCGCATCGTGCAGCTTGCGCTCCCAGGAGCGGTCCAGCGTCCAGGCGCTGACGATCAGCACCGCCGTCAATAGCAGCAGCATAAAAATGGTCATGGTTCTGCCAAGCGAAGAGTGCAGAACGAATGCGCCGGAAACTTTTTCGCCGATCTTCATAAACAGTTTCACTCAGAGGATATGGCGTTAAGTAAAGCACAGCTTATGCTGGTACGCAGTTAATCAGGACGTTACGTCCGACGGCGACGCAGAAAAACGTGCGGCCCGCGCGTTTATGGGCATAATTTACCCTGACTTTGTGAAATCGTTATACCGGAAGCTAAAGATGGACGAGCTGGATTTTCGTATTCTGCGTGAGCTGCAAAAGGATGGACGTATCCCGAACAACGTGCTGGCGGAAAAGGTGGGGCTGTCGCCGTCGCCTTGTCTGCGGCGCGTTAAACAACTGGAGGAGAGCGGTGCCATCGCACGCTATGTCGCCATCCTCAATCCGGCGGCGATGGGGCTGGAGCTGACGGTATTTGTGCGTGTCTGGCTGCGCAGCCAGGATGCGGACACCGTCGATAACTTCGCGCGTGAGGTACGCGCGCTGCCGGAGGTGGTGGAGTGCCATCTGATGGTGGGTGACTGCGATTTTCTGCTACGGGTGGTGGCGGCCGATCTGAATGCCTACCGACAGTTTCAGATCGACCATCTGGCACGCATCAGCGGCGTCCAGAGCCTGAAGACCGAGCTGCCCATGCAGACCATCAAACAGACCTCCGAGCTGCCGCTGGGCCAGGGTGGCGAAAACGGCCGCCGCGTGGTTTAAAGCAGATAGCGTAACAGGGCAGTCGCGCCGACGCTTATTGCCACCACCGGCAGCAGCGAAAAGCGCATCGCGGCCAGCAGCGAGATCGCCAGCGCCAGCAGATCTGCCGGGTCGCGGGTGACGAAGTGGGGCGCAATGACCGTGATCAGCACGCAGCCGGGCGCCGCCTCCATCACCGCTTTAACGCGCGGGCTAAAGGCGCGATCGCGTAGCAGCAGATAACCGCCGATGCGCGTCAGATACGTCGTCATCGCCATCAGCAGAATGGTCAAAATCGTCAGGCTCATGCGGATTTCCTGTGCAACAGCAGAATGGTCACAATACCGGAAAGGGTGCCTGCCGGTACGTAGTAGGCCGCGCCGGGAAAGGCGTGCCAGGTCGCGCCGGCGCAGATCAGGCTAACCAGCCACGGCAGCGCGGAACGCAGCCCTTTCCACATCCCTTTCAGCAGCACCAGAAACACCGCCGGGAAGGCCATATCGAACCCCCAACGGGTGATATCGCCCAGTACCGGACCGATGATCACGCCCGCGCCGGTGGAGATCACCCAGACCACCCACAGCGCCCCCGCCACGCCGACGTAATAACCGGCGCTGAAGAGGGGCAGCCCCTGTGCGCGCCGCCGCGCCGCATCCGCCATGCTCATCGCCCAGCTCTCATCGCACATAAAAAACAGCGCCAGCAGCGCTTTGCGCGGAGGCAGATGCGCCAGCGCAGGGGTCATGGCGGCACCCATCAGCAGATGGCGACTGTTGATCAGCAGGCTTACCAGCACAATGGTCAGCACGTGCGGCGGCGAGGACCAGAGCGCGATGGCCGCGAACTCCGAGCCGCCGGCGAAGTTCAGCCCGGTCATCGAGACCAGGGTAAAAGGCGAGAGCCCTTTCTGTGCCGCCTGCGCGCCCAGCAGCAGGCCGAACGGCAATACGCCAAGCAGAAGGGGAACGGATGACAGCAGACCACGCTGAATTTCACTGAATGATGAGCGTCCGGCGGCGATGGAAAGATCACGGTGCATAGCATCTCCTTATTTGCGGAGATTATATCGTCTCGCGTCGGGCAGCGGGATGCGTTTTCAGGCGAAAAAGCGCCCTAAAAGAAGAGAAATTTCAATAATACGGGGGAAAGTGAAACTGAGTGCTAAACCCATGGTAAAAGCAGGGATAACGACGCGCGGCTGGCGAGGTCTGATCTTGCGGCATAAAAAAGCCCGCGCGGAGCGGGCTGGACATGTCCGAAACGCCGGGGATGAGACCGGCAAGCAGCTTACAAGATTACGTCAGTGATTAGTCGCCCGAGGCACGATACGCCTTACGATTAAACGCATCCTGCCTCAGGCTTGATGACTATCGGCGTCGCGCCGGGGAACTTTATAGGCGAGGGCGCAATTAAGCCTGAAGAGGTCCGGCCAGCCGGCAGACAGGCAGCAAGTCGGCCTCAGACAGGCAGACAGACAGGCATCAGACTGGCATGCCGCAGACAGCAGGCAAGCAGACGGACAGCAGACAAGCAGACAGACAGCAGGCAAGTAGACAGACAACAGGCAAGCAGACGGACAGCAGGCAAGCAGACGGACAGCAGGCAGACGGACAGCAGACAGCCAGCCAGGCCGCAACGATCTTTCAGCAAAGAGAAGGGAGCCGGGCGGCGGCCCCTTACTCGCTCTCCGCCATGGCGCTTACCTGTGCGTCGATCAGCTGGTCGGAAACGTGAATCGCGGCAGTAAAGCTCGCCGCTATCGCCAGCACCCACATCAGTTTTTTCAGCGTCATTACCTTCTCCAGCGTGTTGTAACAGGGGATATCCTGGCGCTTCAGGGGGCCCTATAAAAAGCGTAAAATATCCTACAGTTAAGTCCTTTTTTTGTACAGGGCGATATCGCCGGGCGCGGGTTTTTGACGCCGTGCTGCGCGGCGGCTCACACTCTTAGCTTTTGCCTATCTCAGGAAAAACCATTACCAGCTGGCCTGCGCCGCGCTTTGCGAAAATAATCGGACCATGACTACTTATCGCATTCGGGTCGGGTTTCATAACCCTTCAGCCCTGACATTCCTACAGCTCGATGAGCTTCTCGAACCGCGCCGCTTCTGTCGGCTCAGCTCTTATGGCGAGAAGTTTCGTTGTTACATTGAATATGAATATCACTCCGAGGTGCATGACTACTGTTCCGTTTGCCAGCTGGCGCGCGATCAGGCCTGCCGGGTGAAAAGAAACCCGCTGGTGCTGGTGGAGGTGAAAAACGATGCGCCGCGCGTGCAGACATAAAATCGTACATTTCCGTCAGCGGGGCGCAGGCCGCGCCCGGTCTGCCTTGCCGCACGGCGAGGCCGCTAAGGCGCGCTCTGCGCTTTGACGCTTCCCGGCCGGTGTACAACACTGCCCTGTGTAATGCTTTTCATTAATCAGCTGACACAGAGGAGCCTCGGATGAAAAAAACGGTGGTTGTCGCAGGGGCGGTAGGCGTGATTGGACGCGCCGTGCTTAACCATTTCGAACATCAGGATGTGGAGCTGATCGCGCTGTCGCGGCGCGCGCCTGACTTTCCCACGCGTGCGCGCCATATCGCGGTCGATCTGACCGACAAAAACGCCTGTGAAGCGCAGCTGGCGACGCTGACCGGCGCCACGCACCTGGTGTTCGCCGCCTATCAGGAGCGACCGACGCCGGCGGAGCTGGTCGAGGTTAACCTGCTGATGCTGCAAAACCTGGTGGAAACGCTGGAGAAGCACGCACCGGGCTGCAGCACGTGGCGCTGATGCAGGGCGGCAAGGCGTATGGCGCCCATATCGGCCCGTTCCCGTCGCCGGCGAAAGAGAGCGACCCACGCCATATGCCGCCCAACTTCTATTACGATCAGGAAGATTTTCTGCGCAGCCGCTCGCAGGGCAAAAGCTGGTCCTGGACCGCGCTACGTCCGGAGGCGGTGATTGGCATGGCGGTGGGCAACCCGATGAACCTGCTGATGGTGATCGCCGTCTACGGCAGCATCGCCAAAGCGCTGGGCGTGCCCATGTCCTTTCCCGGCCCGCGCGCAGCCTGGGACGCGCTTTATCAGGTGACGGATGCGCGCATTCTGGCAAAGGCCATCGACTGGGCGGGGGAAAACCCGGCGTGCCGCGGCGAGATTTTCAATATCACCAACGGCGACTATTTCCGCTGGTCGCGCATCTGGCCGCGCATCGCCGCTTTCTTTGAGGTGCCGGTCGGCGAGCCGTTCCCGCTTTCGCTGCAGCAGATGATGGCGGACAAGGCAACACTCTGGCAGCAGCTGACGCAGCAGCACGGCCTGCACGCCTATCCTTATGAGAAGATTGTCTCCTGGCAGTTCGGCGACTTTATTCTTAAAACCTCCTTCGATAATATCACCAGCACCATTAAGGCGCGTCAGCACGGCTTTGCTGACTGTATCGACAGTGAAGAGATGTTTATCGAGCTGCTGACGCAGCTGCGCGAGCAGCGCTATATTCCCTAAGCGTGGGAAAAAGGACAAAACCGGCGCCAGACGCCGGTTTTTTTATTGCCGTTATTCAGCAATGGCAAAGCCAAAGGTGGTCTGATCGAGATGGATATCGCAGACGGCGCGGTCGGCGTAAGGCGTATCGTTGGCGCTCATCAGCAGCCACTGGCCCGCTTTCAGGATCGGCAGGTTCAGCACCCCTTGCGCGTCAGTATGATCCTTCATCGCCGCGTTTTCATAGGCGTAGGTGTGCGCCAGCGCCGGATGGCTCAGCGTGGCGTCGACAGCGTGATGATGGTGATGATGATGTCCATGCGGCGCGGGCGCCTTCGCGGCAAGATCGACCATCGCAATGCCCACCTGATGATTCGCCAGCGGCTTGCCGTTAGCCAGCAGCGTCACCTTCAGCGTATCGCCGGTTTTCAGCGTGGCAGGATCTACCTGCGGCACAAATTCCAGCCGCGCGCCGGTGGGCTGCGTCAGGGCCGGGTTGGCCCCTGGCGCGCCGATATAGCTGGCGCTTTTCGCGCTCATGGTGCTTTCCATGCAGTAGCTGCCTGGCCACTGCTGTTTATTGCTCTGCCGCCACTGGTACTTTTCACCGTCGGGCTTCAGCGACCAGAAGGCGGGCTTATAGGTGGCGCTCACCAGCCATGAGCCGACAGCCGGGCGGGCGAGGCTGAAACGGTACTTCTCACTGTTGATCGGAAACGATTCGGTTTGGCCGGTGCCGTGGGTAGCGATCAGCGGGGCAAACAGCGCCTGACGCGCCGGCGGGATCGGCTCGCCGTGCGGGAAGTTATCGCCATAGGCCATTTCAATCTCCAGCGTCTTACCGGCGGCCACGGGCGGCACATTCAGCCACAGCTCATGGGCCAGCAGCGCGGGTGAAACGAGCGCAAGCGCGGCAGTGAACAGCGTTTTTTTCATGTTATCTCCAGAACGTTCCCAAAGGTTTCGCCCGCACCGGGCAACAATCGGGCGACAAGGTCACCCGTAAGTGCGTATGTTATATCATAACATTTTTCCGTGCGGTAGCGCAGCGGGGAGATCTTGTTCTGCCGCGCGCCGGAACCGCCGCAGAGGGGGACAGCGGCGGCTCAGCGGCAGTTCTCTTCGGTATAGAGCATAAACTCTACCTTGCCGTCAGCGTAGGTGTGCGGCGCGTCGCCGCCATCGAGATAGCGCAGCATCAGCTCGGTCGCCAGCTGGGCATGACGGCGCGTATTCTGGTCGAGCGTCAGCGACAACGCGCCCTGCGCCAGTAGCGCCTGGGTGGTGGCGTAAAGTTCGTGGGTAATATAAACGCAGCGGCTCAGCAGGCGATGTCGCGCCAGCGCTTCGCCGATCTGCGTGTTGCCCAACCCGGTGTTGTAGAGGCCCGCTACCGCGTCCGACTGCGCCAGCTGCTTTTCCAGCAGCTTACTGATGGTGTCACGTTGTTCGTTGCCCGCCAGCGCCTCGCGCAGACGGATAGCGGGAAAGCGCTGCTGTAATACGTCGCGAAACCCTTCGATCCGTTGCCGGTGCGCGCTGTAGTCGAAACGGCCGCTAACCATAATCACATCGCCCTGCTGGCGCAGCATACGGCCCATCATCAGGCCGGCGGTGCGTCCCGCCTGCAGCTGATTAATGCCGACATGGCACAGCCGCTCTGCGCCCGGCAGATCGGTGACCAGAGTGATCACCGGCACGCCGCGCTGTTTGCACAGGGAGAGCGCCTCATAAATAGCGGGATGTTCATGGGCGAAAACGATCAGCCCGTCGCGCTGCCTGCTGCGCGTGAGGATATGCGCGGCAAGCTGATCGGGGCGATCTTCCGGGATAAAGGTGCGGTGCAGCGTCAGGCGGCGATAGCCCAGCCCGGTGGCGACCGCGGCGAAATCGCTGGCCAGCTGGCGAAAGAAGAAAGAGTCGTTGCCGCTCAGCAGCACTTCAATCTGCCACGGCTGGCGATGATCTTCCGGCAATATGCGCTTCAGGCCCGCCGCGCGCGCCGCCTGCAGCACTTTGCGCGTGGTCTGCGGCGAGACGCCGCCGCGCTCGTTCAGTACCCGATCCACCGTAGCCAGCCCAACGCCGGCTATTTTCGCCAGCGCTGCAAGAGTGACTGTTTTCATTTCCCACTCCGTTGAGGTGAAACCCTCAAAAACGCCATTCTGCCGGCGCGTCAGGGCGCTTATCTTAACATCCTGTTCACAAACATAGCGAAGGACGAGGCGGTTGAAAATGGCAAAGATCAAATTTGCGCTGGTAGGCTGCGGTTTTATCGGACAGGTGCATGCGGCCAACCTGGCGGCGCATCCCGCTACGGCGCTGACGCTGACGGCCGATATCGATGAGGCGCGCGCGCGGCAGCTGGCGCAGCGCTACGGCAGCCGGACGGCGACGGTAGAGCAGGCGATCCGGCATGAGGAGATCGACGCGGTGCTGATCGCCAGCGCCACGCCATCGCACGCTGCGCTACTGGAGGCCGCGGCGCGCGCCGGCAAAGCGGTCTGGTGCGAAAAACCGATCGACCTTTCGCTGGCGCGGGCACAACAGACGGTAGAGCGTATTTTACCGCTAAAAGCGCCGGTGACGGTCGGCTTCAACCGGCGCTTCGATCAGAGCCATCGTCAGCTGAAGCGGCAGCTTGCCGCCGGCGCTATCGGCCAGCCGGAGCTGATCCAGATGGTGTGCCGTTCGTCTGAGATGCCGTCGCTGGACTATCTGCGCGCCTCCGGCGGCCAGATGCGCGACCAGGCGATCCATTTCTTTGATCTGCTGCGCTGGCTGACGGGCGATGAGGTAACGCTGGTAGGGGCGCTGGGTGCGACGCTGGCGCAGCCAGCGCTCAGCGAACTGGGGGACGTTGATACCTCGGTGCTGATTATGCAGCTGCAACAGGGCGCGCTGGCGCAGCTGGATAATGCGCGCCGTACCGGCTACGGCTACGACGAACGCATCAGCGTGATGGGCGCCGCCGGGCTGGCGGAATCCGCGAGCCCGCTGCCGCCGGGCGTGCGGCTGTGGCAGGGTGACGCGCAGCGGCAGCCGGGGATGTGGCCCGACTGGTTCAGCCGTATCCGCGCGACCTGGTACGATCATCTGGATGCCTTCGTCAGCGAGATTCAGGGCGTGCCGTCGGCCGATCTGCCGCGCCTGCTGGACGGGCTGCAGGCGCAGGCGATCGCAGAAGCGGCGACGCTCGCGCTGCAGACGCGCCGCTTCTGCGCGGTGGCGCAGCTGACGGGAGGCGCGGCGTAACAGCGAGGCGGGGGCGAAAGGGGCGGCCGGGCTGGCGCCCCCGACATGCAGGCGCGTCGCGCGTCACCGCGTTTATCATGCCCCATCGCTCGCGCGTTGTTCATCGTAAGCTTCGCGGGCCTGCGCCATGGTCGCGCCATATTCTCTGGCCCAGCTTACCAGAGCAACAAACGGATCCTGCAGTGTTCGGCCCAGCGGCGTGATGGCATATTCGACCGCTACGGGTGACGAGGCGATGACGCGACGGCTGACCAGTCCGTTGCGCTCAAGCCGGCGTAACGCTTCTGTCAGGGCTTTATGGGTGATGGGATCAAGCCTGCGCTTAATGGCGTTAAAACGCGCGGGTTCGCTGCACAGCACCGTCAGGATCAATACCGACCATTTGTTTGCCACCTGCTCCAGGATGGGGCGCGTGCTGTTGATCTCTGCCAGCAGAGCCGGGATATCGTTCGCCATGAGGTTTCCTTCTGTATATCTAATGTCGATCAGGTGCGTAATTGACACTAAATATACGGAATATATCATCAGGTTTCTATCCCGATCTGGAGCTTGAGCAGCCATGTTAAAACTTGAAGGAAAAACCGCCCTGGTGACCGGCGGCAGCAGCGGTATCGGCCTTGCCGTCGCCCGCCGCTTTGTACAAGAGGGCGCCCATGTTTTTATCACCGCCCGACGCGAAGCGCCGCTGGCAGAAGCGGTTGCGCTTATCGGCGGCCGGATCGAGGCGATCCCCGGCGACCTGACCGACACCGGCGATCTCGCCCGCCTGTTCGGGACCCTCCATGCCCGTGCCGGCCGCCTCGATATCCTGGTGAACGCCTCAGGCGTGGCCGAACCGGCCAGCCTCGACGAGACCACGGAAGAGCATTTCGACCGTATCTTCGGCCTGAACGTGCGCGCCATGGTGTTCACGGTGCAGCACGCGGTACGGCAGATGGGCGAGGGGGGACCATCGTGTTGCTCGGCTCGATCGCGGGGGGAATGGCCAATCCCGACTATGGCGCCTATTCCGCCAGCAAGGCCGCGGTACGCGCCTATGCGCGCACCTGGAACACCGAGCTGGCGCCGCGCGGCATCAGGGTCAATACCCTCAGTCCCGGCCCCACTGACACGCCGATGTTCGATCAGGCCAGCGACGAGATCAGACAGACGATGAGCGCACGGATACCGGCTGGACGCCTGGGGGATCCTGACGAAGTGGCGGCTGCAGCCTTGTTCCTGGCTTCGGACGACAGCGCGTACGTCAGCGGTGCCGAACTGGTTATTGATGGCGGCATGACGGCGTAGGAGGTCTTCACCGCTGCCCGGCGCGCCTGCCGGACAGCGGTGCTATGGCAGAGCGCACCTGCGTCAGCGTGTGGCAGTAGGGTAAGCGCCTGCGTAGCGCCCATACCGGAACAACGCGGTTGCGCTTAGCGCGCCTTGCTGTGTTGACGGGAGGTGAGCCATGTCATCGCTACCGCGCCAAGCAGGAATAGGCCACTCAGGCCAAACGCACTTTGCCATCCCAGGTGGTCAAAGAGCAGTCCTCCCGCCGTTGAACCCAGCGCGATAGAAAGCTGGATGACAGCAACCATGAGACCGCCGCCCGCCTCTGCATCGTCGGGTAAGGTGCGTGCTATCCATGTCCACCATCCCGTTGGCGCTGCGGTAGCCAGCAGCCCCCACAGGCTGAGCAAAACAGCAACGATCCATGTGCTGTGTCCGGTCAGCAGTAACGTTCCGGCAATCGCCGCCATAAGCAGAGGGATCAGAATTAATGTCTGATAAAACCGGGCATTCAGGAAGGTCGAAACGATCATCGTGCCGGCAAAGCCTGCTACGCCTATCGCGAGCAAAATCAGGGAAAGGCCAGAGGCATCGACGCGGGTCACCGTCTCCAGAAACGGCCGCACATAAGTAAATAAGGCAAACTGCCCCATAAAGAAAAGTCCGCAAGCCAGCAGCCCGGTTGGTACGACAGCGACGTTGAACAGACGAAACACAGAACCCTGTGGCTTGTGCGCTTTGCTTGCCATCGAAGGCAGGCTGACGCATTGCCAGATGAACGCAGCTATCGCCAGCGGGACGAGACATAAAAAGGCCCCGCGCCAGCCGACGGTGGCGCCCAGGTAGCTCCCCAGCGGCGCCGCCACAACGGTAGCCAGCGCATTGCCACCGTTAAAAATTGCCAGCGCACGGGGAACCTGGTGTTGCGGCACCAGCCGAATGGCAGTTGCCGCTGACATTGACCAGAATCCGCCGATGACGATCCCAATCAACGCCCTCCCCAGCATATATACCGGATAGTTAGGCGCCAGCGCGATAATCATTCCTGATATCGCCATCAGAACCGTCAGCCCCAGCAGGAGATATTTACGATTCAGAGCGCCGGCAAGGTGGGAGAGGGTGAGACTGGTCAGCACCGCCAGCGCGCCGGAGATGGCAATGCCTTGCCCTGCCACTCCCTCTGAGACATGCAAATCGCCGGCAATCGGCGTCAACAGGCTGACCGGCAGAAACTCAGACGCGATCAGCACAAAAACGCAGAGCGTCATGGCAAATACGCCGCTCCAGTAGGCGGGGTTTCATTGTGCGAGGATTTAAGACTTACGGTGGACATTATCAGCATCTCTTTATATCGTTCCGGCCAGATTCAGGCGCAGCCGGGACAGACGCTATTCAGGGAATAACGGCATCATGTGCGATGTGGCATATTCAGCGTCACATCAGGCAGGGTAAAGCCACCCGTGAATAACAGGTGGCCGGTTAAACAATGTTGACCCGACGAATTATCTTAAGTGGGCCTTGAAAAACTGCTCAAATTTAGCAAACGGGATCTTACCCGCTACGTTGTCGTATAAATCCACGTGGTTTGCCCCCGGAATAATCACCAGCTCTTTCTCTTTACTGCCGAGCGCTTTAAAGGCATCTTCCGCAAAATAACGTGAATGCGCTTTTTCACCGGTCACGATAAGCGTAGGGATAGTGACCTCATTGGCATAACTCAACAGCGGCATATTCATAAATGACAGCGGCATTGTCGCATTCCATGCGCCGGTTGAGTTGACCGAACGCGCATGGAAACCACGCGGCATACGGTAATAATCAAAGAACTCTTTTAAAACCGGGTTCGGATTGGCGGGCAGCGTTTCCGGCAGGATACGCGCCGAAGCGGTGACCTGGCCCTTTTCGTCAACATAGATGTCATGCCCGCCGGGCGCCGCAGTGCCATTTTCCGCATCCTGCCAGCGCTGCGCGTTCAGATACTGCAACACAGCACGACGATCGGCGGTGGTGTAACGGTCTTTGCCATCGCCCACGCCATGGCCCATCGCGCGGCTCATGTCATACATCACGCTGGTGGCCACCGCTTTGACGCGCGTATCCATCGCGGCGTCGTTTAAGGCCATGCCGCCCCAGCCGCAAATACCGAGTAACCCGATACGGTTGCGGTCCACCTCTTTTTGCAGGCCCAAGAAATCTACCGCCGCGCTGAAATCTTCGGTGTTGATATCCGGAGAGGCGACATTACGCGGGGTGCCGCCGCTTTCGCCCGTGTAGGAAGGATCAAACGCCAGGGTCACAAACCCCTGCTCAGCCAGCGTTTGTGCATACAGGCCACTGGATTGCTCTTTAACCGCGCCGAAAGGCCCGCTGATGGCAATCGCCGCCAGCTTGCGCTCGCCGCGATCTTTCGGCAGGTAGAGATCCCCGACTAAGGTAATGCCGTAGCGGTTCTGAAAGGTCACTTTGCGGTGATCCACTTTCGCGCTTTCAGCAAAGGTTTTATCCCACTTTTCGCCCAGCGAAACGGGGGCATTCGGCTGGTTGGTATCAGCGTAACTCATCGTTGTGACTCCACTTAATGATGCGCATAGCAGCATGGCGGGTATCGCAGCTGTCAGCTTTTGGGTGAAAACAGTCATCAAAATTTTCCTGAAAAAGGTTACAGAGACAGGTTTCATGCGAACAACGCTGCTGTGCTTTGTTGCAATGCGCACAGTATAGTTAGCAGCAACAGTGCTGATTAGAGGGGCAAAAATGCTAACATTAATATCATATTGTTATAAATGACGCGGTGGTGAGGGGAGAAGCATGGCGAAACGGGAAAACTATAACGATCTCTACCTGTTTATGCTGGTCGTTCGGGAGGGGAGTTTTACCGCTGCGGCGCAACGGCTTGGCCTGGCACAATCGGGCGTTAGCCGTTCTGTACGCGAACTTGAAGCACGGCTGGGCGTTCAACTTCTGGTACGCACCACGCGCAGATTATCGCTCACCCAGGCGGGCGAGCAGCTTTATCGCACCGTCGAGTCTGGATTTGATGCGTTAGATGTGGGGCTCGCCACGCTGGCCCATTATCGCCAAACCCCGTCCGGGACGGTACGCATCAATGCCAGCCAGCACGCTATTGATAAAGTGCTTCTGCCGAAGCTGGCGGTGTTTAAGCAACGCTATCCCGATATCAAACTGGAACTCATCAGCGAAAGCCGGTTCGTCGATATTATTACCGAGAGGTTCGATGCCGGCGTACGGCTGGGGCCGGAAGTTGACAGCGGCATGATTGCGGTGCGCATTTCGCCCGATATGGAGATGGCCGTTGTCGCTACGCCCGAACATTTTCGTCGCTACGGCTTTCCGCAAACCCCCGCAGAGTTGGCCGTTCATCCCTGCATCGCTTATCAGTTCGGTGACGGCAGCCTGTACGCATGGGAACTCCACCAGGAGGGAAAACCCATCCTCCATCGGCCGCAGGGGCAGTGGTGTTTTGCTGACAGCTATATGGAAGCCAAAGCCGCCAGGCTGGGGCTGGGGCTGGCTTATGTCCCGGAAGAGTTGGTTTCTGATGATTTAGAACAAGGGCGGCTTATCAGGGTACTGCAACCTTACAGCCAGCGCCTGGCAGGTTCATTTCTCTATTATCCGCATCGCAATGTGTCGCCCGCTTTGCGCGCGGTGATTGAAACCTTAAGAATGTAATGCACAGATAACCTGCGGCGCCGGTCTCTTAATCTTTCACGCGCAAAGCATTAAGCAGCTCCCTGAAGGCCGGCGAAGCCTGATGGCGATGAGGATAATAAAGATAAAAGCCGTCCCAGAAAGGGGAGAACGCCTCCAGCACTCGGATCACTTCCCCTCTTTCTATATAGGGCTGGGCCATTTCTTCCGGTACGTAGGCAAGCCCAAGCCCTGCAACTGCAGCATCAAGCACATGAAAGATGTCGTTAAAAACCAGCTGACCCTCTACCCGAATTTTTATTTCCCGCCCATTTTCTGCGAATTCCCAGGCATAAAGCCCGCCGCCGGGGTGGCTATCTCACCCTGGGCCGATCTGACCCACAGCGGTTTCTCTGCTATCACCCGGGAGGGGAGTGATCCGCTCTGTCGCGTCGATTTTCTCAACATGCTGGCAAGACGCTTTCTTGCGGGGGCACTGCCTACACATCCTGATGCTTCTCCCGTTTATGCCAACGTGCAGGGGCTGGCGCCCATCCTCATTCAAATCGGCGAGAACGAAGTGATGTTGAGCGATGCGATAAAGCTGGCTGCAAATTTAGGGGAAGCCCGGGTACGCACCACGCTCGAAGTCTGGCCAGGCATGTTCCATGTATGGCATCTTCTGGCCGGTATCCTGCCAGAAGCCGACCAGGCATTACGCAACGCGATTCGTTTCCTTGAGGAGGCTTTTACCGGCGAACCGAGCTGAGAAAAGATCGCCGTCCGCAAAGCGCGATAGACACCTTTAGCAACGGGCGCCCGGCCTGCAACAGGCGAGGGCGGGCGCCCGGCATTATTACAGCGTCATTGCGCTGTATCAGGCGGCAGCGTTAAGGAAACGGCGTGCTTACCGCCCGTTATCACCACTCGACGCAGATTTTACCCAGATGGGCACCACTTTGCTGGTAAGCAAAGGCTTCGCTGAGCGCTTCATATTTGAAGGTACGGTCAATAACTGGCTTTCTGTTCATCGCCTCCAGCGCTTTGACAAAATCGGCCTGGTCCTGACGGCTTGCCACAATCACGCCTTTAATCTGTACCTGCTTCGCCAGCAGGGAAAGGACGGACAGGGCGGCCTCATCGCCTGAAAGAATACCAATCTGCGCAATATGGCCGCCGACTTTGACCGACTTCAGCGATTCGCCCAGGGTCGCCGGGCCGCCCACTTCCACCACGTGATCCACGCCAAACCCTTGCGTCAGTTCGAGAACTTTATCTCCCCATGCCGGCGTTGTTTTGTAATTGATGGTTTCATCTGCGCCCAGTTCGCGCACAAAGGCGAGCTTTTCATCGGATGAAGAGGTCGCAATAACCCTGGCGCCCATCGCTTTCGCTATCTGCAGAGCAGCGATAGAGACGCCGCCGGTTCCCTGCACCAGCACTGTTTCACCTGCTTTAAGCTGGCCATCGGTGACAAGCGCCCGCCAGGCGGTCAGCGCAGAGGTCGTGATGGTGGCTGATTCTGTATGGCTCCATCCCCTGGGCGCATGGGTAAAGGCGTTTTCCGAACGTACAACGTATTCACTGGCCATGCCATCCACGCCGTCGCCGGGCGTATGGGCAAAGCCGCCGACAGCGGGCGTCGGCTTGCCTGCCGGCCAGATGGGGAAAAAGGTAGAGACCACATGATCGCCAACCCTGAACGCTTCAACGCCTTCTCCCACTTCTTCCACAATGCCCGCCCCATCTGACAGCAGGATGCGGCCATCTTGGGTGGGAAACTGTCCGGTGGCGACAATCAAATCATGATAGTTCAGCGAGCTGGCCTTTATGGCCACGCGAATTTCACCCTTGCCGGGCCTGCCCGGATCGGCAATATCTGACACGATGATATTTTCCAGACCGCCGGGCGCGTTAAGCGTTACTGCTTTCATGATACCTCTCCTGTAGAGCGTGAGTTTTCTGTACTAACCCTAGATCATAGGGCCACTTTGTTAAAGATGGGCTTTTTTCCTGACGAGGGAGGGGGGGCGGCAACAAGGCGCGATGAAACGTGCGCGTCCGCAGTCTGGCGCGGCGCGGCCTCGCCAGCCGCCCTCAGGTGCCCTCCTGCGCCGGTGTCAGGCGGCGCTAAGCGTGGACTTATATGACCGCATTATGTCATGATGCGAATGAGTTAAATATTTGTACATATAGCCTGCGGGTTATAGAACGACCAAACAGCAGGCTTATCCAGGCGATGAATAATGGCGCACTTAAATCATTTATTAACCTTTATTGAAACAAACCCGGCGCTATCCGTTGGCTTTAATATTATGCTGCTGGTGGTTTCCGGCCTGTTTGCGCACCTGATGTGCAAATTCCTGCTGATCAAGGTAGTACGTAAGGCCTTCTTTTCCAGTCATAAAAAAGACGTTCCGCTGGAGAAAGACCGCCGCATCGCTGAAAAACTCTCCAATTTCATTCCGGTTATTATTGTTTATTACGTCCTGCAGTTTATGCCGAATATGCCACCATCGCTGGTGGCGGCAATTAATACCATCTGTGGGATTTTATTTTTTGTTTTTGTTTCGGTGTTTTTTAATGAAATGCTGGATATTGTTAATAACTCCTATTTACGCAAAACCAAGCGTAAAAATCACTCTATTAAAGGCTATATCCAGATAGGGAAGATATTAATTCATATCATCGCCGCGATAATGATCCTCGCTGTGATGTCGAATAAATCGCCCGTGATTATTATTTCCAGCCTCGGCGCCGTGGCGGCGGTACTGATGTTGGTGTTTCAGCACACCTTGCTTTCGCTGGTCGCCAACGTGCAGGTTTCGTCAAACGATGTCCTGCAGCTTGGGGACTGGATTGAGATGCCCGATAAAAACCTGAGCGGCGAGGTGACCGATATTGCCCTGCACACCATCACCATCCGCAACTGGGACAATACCATCTCACGTATTCCGACGAAAAACTTTCTCACCGAAACCTATACCAACTGGCAAGCCATGTTCTCGTCCGGTGCGCGGCGGATTATGCGCAGTATCAATATCGATCAGCTTTCGGTGAATTTTCTCTCTCAGGAGATGCTGGCGCCGATCCTGACGATACGCGGGGTAAATGAGCCGCTGGCAAAGCTGCTTGATGGCCGTGATCCTATGGGGGTGGCGGACAGCTGGTTTATAGATAATGGACTGACGAATCTGACGCTCTTCCGTCACTATCTGATGGCCTGGCTTGCCGAACGGCCTGACATTGTTAAAGAGATGTACATTGTGGTCAGAGCGTTAAAGCCCTCGCCATCCGGCGTCCCGCTGGAAATCTATTGTTTTACGTCATCGACGCTGTGGATGGAGTATGAAAATACCCAGTCAGCCATATTTGAATATATTACCGCTATCGCCGGGCGCTTTTCCCTGCGTTTATATCAATATCCGGCGGGTCACGATTTCTGGCGTTTATCACAGGAAAGCGTGCGGCCGCCAGCGGATAATTAATCTGTTCAGCGGGAAATAAAAGCGGGAAGGGGGCAGGCAACGCTGCCTCTTTCGGTGAGGAAACCGCCGCCGCCATCGCTCAACGGAGAGGCTGCCGCCGTGCGCTTTTTTATCGGGTTGGCGCTCTTTTGCCTTCAGGCGGCCGTAGCCGCCTGCTTATCATTCGCCCGTCAGGCGCGCGGCGGATCCTCTTCGTTAAAGCGGATGCCCAGCTGCCGCCGCGCCTCATCCATGCTACGCAGTGTCAGCAGCGAGGTCTCCAGCGAACGGATCGGCGAATCGCTCAGCGACTGGCCGATGCACCAGGCGAAATGTTCCGCCTCGTGCGCCAGCTGGCGGTAGCGGGTCGCCGGCTCCTCCCAGCGCAGCGTCCTGTTGCCCTGGCTGGCGCTCAGGGTGAAGTTGCCTGGCGCATAGAAATGCCCTTCCAGCACCAGTGTGGCGTCGCGTCCGGCGAGGATGGCGCGTCCCGGCGTATTGCTGAACAGCGTGGTGTGCAGCACTGAATGCATTCCCTGCGCATGGGTAAAGAGCATCGACGCCTGGCCATTGACGCCGCCCGGCGCAGGCTGGCCGCAGGCGATCACGGTCTCCGGCGCGCCGCCGACCATCATGCTGAGCGAAACCAGGTAGCTGCCGAGATCGAGCATCGGCCCGCCCGCCAGCGCCGGGTTGAAAATACGGTGATCGGGGCTAAAAAACTCGCCGTGATCGGCGATCAGCGTATGTAACTCACCCAGCGCGCCATCCGCCAGCAGCTGGCGCAGCACATCATATTTTGGCGTGAAATCGCACCACATCGCCTCCATGCAGAGCCGCTTCTCTTCACGCGCGGCGGCCTGCAGCGCGGCGCCTTCCGTGGCGTTAAGCGCCAGCGGCTTCTCAATCAGCACGTGCTTGCCGGCGCGCAACGCCTGCAGACCGTCCGGGAAGTGGTGATTGTGCGGCGTGGCGATATAAACCGCATCCAGATCGGTCATGGCCAGCAGATCGTCCGCGCAGGTAAAGGCGTGGGCGATGTCCCAGCGTTCGGCGAAGGCGCGCACCTTCTCTTCGCGCCGCCCGCACACTGCCACCAGCTGCTGATCGCTCTGCTCTTTCAGCGCGCTGGCGAAATGGTCGGCAATCCAGCCCGGACCGATAATGCCCCAGCGCAGGGAAGGGATCGCCTTGCGTGCCGGAAGACGCGGCGCAGGTAAAACGGAAGGGAACATAACAACTCCTTTTTAGTGAATGCATGAAAGCTTAGCCTACCGATGAGAGAGCCACCCAGCGGCGCGACGCCATTGATGTTTCGATAGCGCTGAGGATCAGCTGGTTTTCCATGCCAAAAGCGAAATTCGGATAGCAGTCGCCGTCGCTGCAAATCCCCTGCACCAGATCGTGGATCTCAATCACTTTTACATCGAAATAGCCGAGGCCGCCGCCGCCGAAATCGAAGCCGAAAAAGCCGGCATAGGCGGGGATCTGGCTGCCGGCAAACAGGGTTTTAAAGCCGCGATCGTGAGGATGATCGCGGAAGCGGTAGATCTGCAGTTCGTTAAAGCGCTCGCCGTCCATGCAGAGCGTGCCCTCGGTGCCGGAAACCTCCCAGTAGACGCCGAACAAACGACCTGCGGCGATGCGCGACGCTTCAATCACCCCTGATGCGCCGCTGGTGAAGTTTACCAGGCACTGCACCTGATCATCGTTTTCTACCGCGCGCATTTCGGCGTCCGCTGCCACCCGGCTGGCGTAGCCCGCATCGGTTTGCGGCACCGGCCGCTGCGGGAAAAAGGTCTGCGCGCTGGCGGTGACTTCGCGTACGCTGCCCATCAGAAACTGCGCCACGGAAAGCGTGTGCGCGCCTAAATCGCCCAGCGCGCCGCTGCCGCCCAGCGTTTTCGAACAGCGCCACGACCAGGGCAAGTCAGGATCGTTGTAAAAGCCCTGGTCGAAAGTGCCGCGAAAGCGCACTGGCGTACCGATATCGCCGCGCGCGATCAGCTGTTTTGCCAGCAGCGCCGCCGGGGTTTTAATGTTGTTGAACGCCACCATGGTTTTCACGCCCTGACGCTGTGCCGCGGCGGTCATCTCGATCGCCTGCTGCGCCGTCACCGCCAGCGGCTTTTCGCAGTAAACATGCTTGCCTGCGGCGATCGCCGCCAGCGCCATCTCGTAATGCAGGTGGTTCGGCGAGGTGATGTCCACCACCTCAACCTGCGGATCGGCAATCAGGGCGCGCCAGTCGCCATACGCCTTGCCCGCGCCGAAGCGTTGCGCGTTGCTCTCCGCCAGCGTCTGGTTTTGATCAGCCAGCGCGTATAGCACCGGACGCGCCGGCAGCTCGGGGTAGATCAGCGCGGCGCGGCGCCAGGCGTCGGCGTGCGCCTGACCCATAAAGCCGGAGCCGAGCAGGCCCACGTTCAGCGTTTTTTTCATACGGTCTCCTTTAGGGGGGGAAAGGCGAGTTGCTGATGCAGCCAGCGGGCCGCGCGCGTGACGGTTTCCTGCGGCGGCGCCAGCGCCGGATCCTGCTCCGCCTCGACGATCAGCCAGCCCTGAAAGGCGCCGCGCTGAAGAAACTGAAACAGCGGCGCATAATCGATGCAGCCGTCGCCCGGCGTGGTGAACAGGCCGAGGCGCACCGCCTGATTGAAGCTGAGATCGTCCGCCAGCACGCGCGCCAGTACCGCCGGACGCACATCTTTCAGATGGATATGACGAATGCGGTCGCCCGCCAGCGCCAGCATCCGGGCGAGATCGATGCCGGCGGCGCAGGCGTGGCCGCTATCCAGCACCAGCCCGACATTGGCGTTGGTGGCGGCGAGAAAGGCGCTCAGCTCCGCTTCGCGCTCTACCAGCATCATCAGGTGCGGATGAAAGGCGAGCTGCAGTTCATCGTCGCGCAGCAGGATATCGGCGAAGGCGTTCAGCTTGTCGGCCCATGCACGCAGGTTGATCGCGCTCAGCGGCGGCGAGCGCGACAGTGGCTGATCCAGCGGCGCGTCGCCCGGCATCTGCCCGCATTCGCCATAAACCATGATCCTGGCGCCGAGTCTGCGCAGCAGCAGGGCGTGATCGCGCACCGCCGCCAGCTCCTCCTCCAGCGAACGCTCCGCCAGAAAGCCGCTGTACCAGCCGGCGGCCAGCTGCAGGCCCGCCGTTTCCAGCAGTGGCGCCAGCGCCTCCGGCGTACGCGGGAACTTGCGTCCCAGTTCAATACCCTGATAGCCCGCCGCCGCTGCCTGCTGCAGGCAGGTCTCCACCGCGAACTCATCGCCCAGATCGAGCAGCACATCATTAGTCCAGCTCAGCGGGCTGACGCCCAGCTGCAGGTGCGGTAACGCCATAGCGGTTCTCCGGTCGGTTGCGTCTGGCGACACTATAGAAAAGCGCGCACGGTAAACGTAACCGCTTTGATGAGGGAAAACCCTCAAACCCTGGTCGGAAAAGGAGGGAAAGACAGAGAGCCGAAAGGCAGGGAAAGAAGACAGAGAGCAAAAAGGTGAAAAAGGGAGGAAAGGGAAAGAAGAGGGGGCAGAAAAGGGTGCGAAAGGTGGGCGGAAAAAGAAGAGACAGGGAGAGAAAAGATGGCAGGGGAAGGGGCGGTTAAAAAACGGGCTGACCCGGCGGGCAGCCCGTTTGTGCCAGAGCGTTCGCCGCTTGCCTGTGCGGCGAAAGAGGGCGCTTACCGTTCGCGCCCGCTGCCCGACAGGGGATTAACGCTGCTCAGCCTTATCGCTCAGCGCGCGCGCATCGCGCACCTGCTGTTCGCTGACCGGCGCTGCCTGGTTGCCCCAGCTGCCGCGCAGATAGCTCATCAGATCGGCGGCCTGGCGATCGCTCAGCGTCCAGCCGTAGCCGGGCATGGTCTGGGCAATGTCATGATCGGTGGTCGGCGTCTGCGCACCTTCCAGCACCACGCGCAGCGCGGTCAGCGGGTTCTCAGCCCGCAGCGCGCCGTTGCCCGCCAGCCTCGGGATAACGCCCGGCACGCCTTCACCGTCGCCGCCGTGACAGGTGGCGCAATACATGGCGTAGGTTTGCTGTCCCGCCTGCATCGCGCCAGCCGTCGGCATGGCGGCGGCGGACGATGTATTCGCTGGCAGGCTATGCAGCCACGCGGCGATCGCCTGGCGATCGTCGTCGGTCAGGTACTGGGTACTGTGGCGCACCACCTCGCCCATCGGCCCGGCGACGGCGGCATGCGCGCTGCGGCCGCTGCGCAGCAGGGCGACCGTCTCTTCCGGCGGCAGCCCGCGCAGCGAAGGCGCATACCAGCCGTCCAGCTCCGCGCCGCTCAGGTAGCGCGCGTCGCGGTTATCCAGCGCCTGCTCCTGCATCGCCCAACCGCGCGGCGTATGGCAGCTGCCGCAGTGGCCCGGGCCCTCCACCAGATAGGCGCCACGGTTCAACTGCGCGCTCTGCTGCGGCTGCGGACGCCAGCGTGCCTCCTGATGAAACAGCCGGTTCCACAGCGCCAGCGGCCAACGCATCGACAGCGGCCAGGGAATATCGGCGTCGCGGTTGGCGACCGGCTGCGGCGTGACCTCATGCATCAGATAGTCATACAGCGCGCGCAGATCCGCCTCGCTCATTTTGGCATAGGCGGTGTAGGGCATCGCCGGGTAGAGATGATGCCCATCTTTCGCCACGCCCTGGCGCATGGCGCGCTCAAAATCGGCGAAGCTGTAGCTGCCGATGCCCTGCTGCGCGTCGGGGGTGATATTGGTGGCGTAGATATCCCCCACCGGCGTGGCGAACTTCAGGCCGCCCGCCAGCGGCGCGCCGTTTTCAGCGGTATGGCAGGCAGCGCAGTCCGCCGCGCGGGCGATATATTCCCCGTGCGACATCGCCTGCGCGCCGCCGCTCAGCGCCAGCAGCAGAGTCAATGCGGTCAAATGCAGCTTCATGCTTCCTCCTTCGCCGTACGGCCTTGCGCCAGCTCACTCACCGCGCGCCACGCCTGATCGATAGCGGAGTTGGCGTAAGGGCTCCAGTCGGCATCGGAGTTGGCGATGGTGATCCTGCCGACCGGCTGGCGGGCGGTTGCGATAATGTTCTGCGCCTCGTCCTCATCATCAAACAGGCCGTTGAGGAAGTAGGAGTAGCCGTGCGACCAGCGGTTGACGGTGATCGCCAGAATATCGCGCTGGTGATCGAAGCCCGCCTCGCCCAGCATGCCCTGCAGCTGCTCGCGGATCAGACGCTCATGTTCGTCGAACGAGGTGCCCAGCAGCTGGGCGCGGCCTTTGCGCGCCTGCTCGCGCGGGCTAAGCCCGCTGCCCGGCAGCGCCGGCACCGAAACCATATGCAGCCCCATTGGCTGTTGCGGATCGCGCGGGTGGCGATAGCCGCCGAGATCGACCGGATAGTCGAGCTTGACGCGGCAGTAAGGCGCGGTCGGGCAGTAGACCTCATGCACGCCAAGCTGGATAAACGGCTGCCAGTTGCGGATCAGCACTTTGCTGTAGACCAGCGGCGCTTTGACATTCTGCTTCAGCGCTTCCTGCTGCGCCGGCGACATTTCCGGTACCAGATAAGGGATCATCATGTTGTAGCCCGCCATCACCGCCTGCCCGGCGCGCACTTTATGCAGCTGGTCGCCGGTCATATAGCTGACTTCGACCCCGTCGCCAACGTTGGCGACATGCAGGCCGGTGCTGCTCAGGCGCAGTTTTACCGGCCAGTCGGGGCGATCGAGCTGCGAATAGTCGAACTTCGCCAGCACGATATCGTGCATATCCTTGCCCGCCGGCGCCACCTGCGGGATCAGATGGCGCACCATCAGGCGCGCCAGCGAAGCGTTGCCGTCCGGGAAGTGAAACACGTACGGATCCTCCAGATCCGCCAGCGATTCGGCATCCAGCGGCGGCAGATTCATGCCGTTCAGGCCAGGCAGATCGCAGATGCGCGCGTCGCTGCAGGAGGTGGCGTCAATACCGACCGCCTGGAAATCGCTGGTGGTCTGCTGGAAGTAGCGGATCGCCAGCTCGCTTAGCCCCACTTTATCGCGCAGGAATTCGGTGTAGCTGTGGCTGTCGAGCCATTCAACCTTCTGCGCGACGCTGAGATCGGGCAGGTAATCTTTCTCGATGGTGTGCAGGGCGATCAGCGCCTGGCGATCGCTTTCTGGCAGCGGGAAATCGTTGATAAAATCCTCGTAGGCGCGGCCGTTGAGGCGATCGCGCGGGATATCGTCCGCTACCATCCGGCCCGGATCGCCGCTGACCAGCTTATCCACGCCGAAGTTGCGGCGATCGAAATAGACGCCGCGGCTCAAATTGAGGTCAGGGTAGAAGGTTTTGTCGAACGCCTGCTCCAGGCCGTCGACGCTGACGCCGAGGCTGTTCAACAGCCCCATCGCCACCGGGCTGAAGTTGGATCGCGGCGACTGCAGCGATTCGCTGCCGCCGTAGCCGAGCAGCGACGCGCCATCGCCGTTCAGTTCGTTGCGCCTGGCGTGGCCGCCGAAGTCATCATGATTATCGAGCAACAGGATGCGCTGGTTTTTGCCTTTCAGCTGCTGCCAGAAGCAGGCGGCGGCCAATCCGCTGATGCCTGCGCCGACCACCACCAGATCATAGGTTTCTTCAACCGGCGCGGCGGCGAAATCGAAACGGCGGCCGTCGCGCCCCAGCTGGTGCGCATGCTCGAACGATCCGGGATGGTTGCCGCGCAGGCCGGTCAGGGCAGGCGGATAGGTGAGCGTTTTTTGCGCCGTCTGCGGCGAAGCACGCAGGATCTGCATCGGCGTCAGCCCGGCGGCGAGGGTTATCGCCACCCCGTTGAGAAAATCGCGACGAGTAATGCCCATATTGGCTTCCTTTCAGTTCTTGTTATTGCAGGCGGCCGCGGCCGACCTGGAAGCCGCGCTATTGTGCAAATAAGCGGGCCGGGGTCAAGAGAAATGAAAGGGTTAGCCTGATTTTGCTGCGCCTGCGCCTCCTTGCGCGTGTACCCGATAGCCGATAGCGCCCTTATACACGCCTCCTTGCGCGTATACCCGATAGCCGATAGCGCCCTTATACACGCCTCCTTGCGCGTATGCCGATAACCGATAGCGTGCTTATATGCGCATCCTTACGCCTGCGCTATCACGCAGGCCGCGTTACGCCCCCCAGCCGATGCGTGCCTTAATGCCGCGTCGGTAAGGGGTGTCGAGCTGCGCCGGTACCTGCTCCAGATAGTGGCGCGCATGGTCGCGCTTTTCGCCCTGCAGCTCGCTGAGATAGGTCACGACATCATCAAGCGTCGGGATCAGCGATTCGCTGTGCGCGATACGCGGCGGAAGCGCCGTCCAGATCACCGCATCGATCTGCCGCGCCTGCGCCCATTCCGCCAGCGGGCCGGTCGCGGCGCCCTGCGCCAGCAGCGCGCCGATGCCATCGGTTCTCTCTTCCGGGATCTGCTCTCGCTGGCGCAGCGCATCGCACGCCTGCTCCAGCGTATCGACCGCCAGCCTGGTCCAGAAAACCGGCACCAGCGGCGCATTAATACAAATGGCGGTCGCCAGTTCACCGTTGTCACCAACGCGGGAAAATTCGATTGGTAAAGAAGGGCCATCAGCGTGCCAGTCACCGCTCACTGGCAATGCGCCGGGCTTCCATAACAGCGAGCTCCAGCCTAAACATGCGATATTCATATTTTTATATCCTGCGTGGGTTAACCAGTAGGGCAGGTCAATCCGACCCGAAACACGCCCCTAATGTGATCATAGAATGAACGGCAAAGAGTACCAGGTGCAAAGGGGCCGTTTCGTTAATTTTTTTTAACAGAAGCGGGGGCGAAACGGCCAGCCTGATGGAGATCGCAAAGAAAGCTGCGCTTATTAAACCTATCGCTTTAATAGGATATTCCTTAATTTGCCGCGTTAGCAGCGGCCTCGCCAGCAAGCATTACGTGCCAGCAGGAAAGGTAAAAAAGAGACTATCGTCGCTAAAAAAGCGCTTTTCGGCAGGGAAAAGCCCGCGCGGTAAGGCCAGCAGGAGAAAGAGAGAACGGGTGGAATATGAACCGCCAAATGAGAATCCTTATTATCCTTATTTGCTTTCTGCATAAACACCTTCCAGGCTTAATCAGGCATTTCAACCCATCAAGCGAGAGAGGAGGAGAGAGTATGTTCCATCACTCATCAAAAATGCAGTTCCCGGTACGTGTAGAAAAGCCCGATCCAGAATTTGCAATGCTGCTTCAGCAGGCTATCGGTGGTGTCGAAGGCGAAATCCGCGTCGCCATGCAATATTTTTTCCAGGCGATGGGCGCACGCGGCGATGCGCGTATCCGCGACCTGTTAATGTCAACCGCAACGGAAGAGTTGGGTCATATCGAAATGCTGGCCTATGCGGTGGCGCTGAACCTTGAAGGCGCGCCGCTTTCCTATCAGGAAGCTTCAGCAAAAGATCCGGTGGTCAACGCCATTATGGGCGGCATGAACCCGCGCCATATCCTCTCATCAGGATTGGCCGCGCTGCCGGTGAATGCGAACGGCATGCCGTTTGATATGAGCCACATTTATGCATCAGGTAACGTGGCGGCGGATATGCTGGCCAACGTGACGGCGGAAGCCACGGGCCGCGTGCTGGCGACGCGCCTCTATAATATGACCGAAGATAAAGGCATGAAGGATTTCCTCTCCTTCCTGATTGCGCGCGATACCATGCACCAGCAGCAGTGGCTGGCGGTGATCGAAGATATGGGCGGCCTGAACGCCTCTCTGCCGATCCCGAACAGCTTCCCGCAGGAGCATGAAGCGTCTGAGCATTCTTATTACTGTCTCAACACCTCACTGGATAAACCGCTGCCGAAAGGTCGCTGGAGCGAAGGCCCATCGTACGATGGCAAAGGCCAGTTCACGGCGAAAGAGAAGCCTGAAATTCTGGGCGACGAACCGCTGCTGGGGCCAGCCCGTCCGGGATCGGGCGCGCAGAACGAGCAGATCGCCGGGGCCGTGCCGCCAACCGGTTCCGTGCCGCCTTCAGGCACGGTGAAATAAGCGCATCAGCGGCGACTTGTCGCATCTGTGCAAAGGCTGCCCGCGGGCAGCCTTTTTTTGTGTTAAAAAAAATGATTATCGCGCCTTTCCGGTCGCCGTCGCGGCGCCCGATGCCTTGCGGCAGGCGGAAGCCGCGGCATGACGCCCTTGCCGGCAAACCGCCAGCCGCAGCGCCCTGGCGTCAAAAACGGTCTTTGCGCAGCAACAGCTCCAGTGCCTGGCGGTAAACCTGCAGTTTAACCGCATCGCTTTCCGTTTCGAGCTTCTCCAGCAGCCCGGAAACCATCGCCTTTTCTTTAAAGGTCTCTTTTGTACGGGCGATATTATCGGCCAGCGTACGCATCACCTCTTCCTGTGTTAATCGCTGCGACGCTGACTGCTTAAAATAGTCAGCAATCTGCACTTCAATACCCGACTCCTGATTCACAACCACTCTCCATTGAAACGATTCGCTAATAAAAGGGTAATAGGACGTTAAACAGGCGCCGCCTGCTTTCACCTCTTTTACAGAAAAAAAACCTCCGAAAACAGAAATCCCTTTGTTTCCAGAGGCGGTGTAAAGCACCATTCGTTACGTTGTGATTAAACATCACCGCTGAAGTTATATAACAAAACCAGGATTAATCCATTTTTACAGCCATCTTTTTATCTGGTATGACCAGATATTTTTAGTGATACGTGCCTAATAATTTCTGTTGATTTAATTAATAAACTTAAAGGTAGCACGCTTAATAATACAATTGAAATAAAATGAAATGTTAATCAATTTAACTGGAAGTTAATTGCAGGTTAACCTTTTTTTGCAGATGAGAAAAATCCTGAAAAATATAAGATTATTTAAATAAATAATGATATTTGATCAATCCGTTTTTACTTTTTGTTATCAAACAAAGTGTAAATGTACGCCTGTAACTGTCATCTTATTTAAGTTAG
Organism: Mixta gaviniae; assembly: GCF_002953195.1. Taxonomy (GTDB): domain Bacteria; phylum Pseudomonadota; class Gammaproteobacteria; order Enterobacterales; family Enterobacteriaceae; genus Mixta; species Mixta gaviniae. Next base: position 1,897,101 of record NZ_CP026377.1, read on the forward strand.
CGAAAGTTTCTTCGGGAAATGTCACCTTTGCCAAAAGCTTCTTCATTTAAGGAAAATGATAAGACTTTTCCTTTCAACCGTTGTCCAGCTGAAATATTATTCCTGTAACCGATAAGCGCCGCTGCAACCAAGCAGAAATGTCTTATTACAAATACCGTAAGATTATTTTATGAGTTAATCGAGGGCGGAGATGAGATACCACGTTATGGATTCACTGATGTGTCCCTTAACCGGCACTATTTTTAGCTGCGTTATCACCCAAAAAAATCTCAAGCTGATTATCTGGTATCAGGGCGAGACAGTGGTGCATGCCGGGGATGTACTGACCACCAGCGGAGAAGAGCTGCTTATTAACGGCGTGCCAGGAAATATCGTGATAATTAGCGTATTTCCCTTTAACCGGCCCAACTGGTCATTATTATCCGCCCGTACTGACTGCCCGGCAAACGGTGCGATTAAACCCGCATTCTGCGAGCGTTCAACGCAGTGCCGTTTTAAACGTTGCCCTTACGGTCTGGCGGAAAGGGCGTTATCTCACGGCTGAAATAACCCCATGAGGCGGGCCGGGATTATTTCAGCCGCGCTGTATCACCAGCATGCAAGCCCGCAACATCTTCTGCCGCCTGCTACAAGGCGGCAGAGAGAAAATAGCGCGGCGCTCTGTTGCTGGCGACGCAACAGAGAAGCGTTAACACCGCTGCGCGCGGGTTTAATGTCGGCGGTGATGGATAATCTTTAATGGGATCATCAGGCCGTTAATGAGGGATGAAAGGGCATTTTTTGACGCGGCACTCTGTTTTATAGGTGCAGGCGGTATGGGGAAGATTGATATTGCCGGGACAACGCTGATTATAAATGCGGAGTTTTTTCCAGTAGTCGGAACGGAAGGTGGAAACATCGAGGATATAGACTGGCTGTACATGACCATTCACAATCAGACCGGTATCAGACGTTTCCAGCCTGTCGCCAGGGGAGAGGTAATATTCTGTATCGTACCACAGAACAAATTTCAGATTGTATGGCGAGCTAATAAGCGAAAACGCTGTATCTGAATCCGGGCTTACAATAGAGTCAAGCACATACCAAACCATAAACTGCTCCATCACACTTATTACAAAAAAATCCTGCTTTTTGAATGCGGGGCGTCTGCACCGCTAAAAGATTATAGTCAGAAATTACTGTTATTACCTGAAATTCATTAATTTATTGCGAGTTTTTTAATAAGTTGATTTAACTTATTGATTATTTTGTGAAATGAAATAAGTCGGTCATCGTCGGCTGCCGCTTGCCGCTTGCCGCTTGCCGCTTGCCGCTTGCCGGACGGCTGGAATCTGGCCTGCGCAGGGCGAGGACGAGGATCGCGGGCTGCAGGCTGACAGATGACAGATGACAGATGACAGGTGACAGGTGACAGGTGACAGGTGACAGGTCACAGGTGACAGGTGACAGACAACAGCCAACAGCCAACAGCCAACAGCCAACAGCCAACAGCCAACAGCCAACAGCCAACAGCCAACAGCCAACAGCCAACAGCCAACAGCCAACAGCCAACAGCCAACAGCCAACAGCCAACAGCCAACAGCCAACAGACAACAGCCAACAGACAACAGCCAACAGCCAACAGCCAACAGCCAACAGCCAACAGCCAACAGCCAACAGCCAACAGCCAACAGACAACAGACAACAGACAACAGACAACAGACAACAGACAACAGACGACAGGGGCAGAGGGGACCAGGGTGACGGCGATGCGCCAACGCCGATCTCTTCCTCAATACACGCCGGCAAAACAGGCGTAACGGGCAGGGTAGCTGCGCGCCGATACCGCCGGCCAACGGCAGATCAACCGCAGATCAACCGCAGGCTATGCCGCTGCGCCATTCAATAACAACGCGTCACTTTCGCCTTCGCCTTCGCCTTCTCCTTCTCCTTCACCTTCGCCTTCTCCTTCTCCTTCACCTTCACCTTCGCCTTCACCTTCACCTTCACCTTTGCCTTTGCCTTTGCTTCACCGTCATCATCTCCTGCTTCCCGGCCTCAACGCATCTACGCATAAAGTGGTGGTACCTGTACTTTAAGAGAGTTGATACATAAGTTATTTTAAAGGAATATGGCCCCGTCGCCTGAACAACGCTCCGCAGCCTGAAACAATGCCCGACGGACGCAATGACGATAGCGCTGACACCCGGCCCACCAGCGGGAAAAAGCCACTAATCTGCCACACCAGGGAAAACCTTCCAGAAAACAGCGTTGCGCTTTTCTGTGAAAATATAAAAAAAGTAAGAAATATTAAGGCCGCCTTCGGGCGGCCTTTTTTACGCAACGTCTGGAAACCGACGTGTAATGCCTTTCAGGCCGCAGGCGGGATAGCGATCGCCGCCTGCGTCGCCGGTGTCTTGCCGCCGCCCGCCGCGGCAGAAAAATAAAAGTAAGCAAACAGCAGACAGTCGCCCTGCGAGGTGTTAAGCTTGGCCGAACAAAACGTAATTATTAAGGAATATTTATTTTAACGATTAAATACCGATGCTCGCGCTGTAGCGGACATCAATGCCGTATCTCTCTGTTTGACGTTTCTTCTCGCAATCCTCATGGTGCCATCTGCATCTTCTGTAAAGCCCCCATGATTGTTAGCTATTTAACTTCTCAGGCAGCCTGACCCTTTCTCTATCCCATTGCGCTTTTTCCTCTTTTCCCGCTGCGGTATCTCTCTGCCGGCTTGAAGTCTGGACGCTCAGCAACCATATTTACTTCTGGTTAACTTTTTCAGGAGGCGATAATGGCCAGCGGCTGGGCTTCTGACGGAGCCGTCAATGAACAAATCGACAGTACGGTAAATGATGGCGTGGCGCGCGTGCGTCAGGCGATGGGGCAGGGCGAAAGTGAACATTACTGCCAGGAGTGCGGAGAAGCGATCCCCGAAGCGAGACGACAGGCGCTGAAAGGCGTACGCTACTGCCTTGCCTGCCAGACAGAACTCGATAAACAACACAAAAACCTCAGCCTCTATAATCGTCGGGGCAGCAAAGACAGCCAGCTCCGCTAGACGGCGGCGCGGCTGGATAACGATCCGCGCTACGCCCTCACGCTTTTCCTTTATCCTCTTCCCGCAGGAGAAAACGCATGGATCCGGGCGGTTTCGCTATCGCTATTTTACCCGTGGTGCTTTCCCCTGGTGCCAGCTTCACCCTGACAATGAACAGCGCGCTGACGGAAGGCTTCCGGGGCGTGCTGAGGATCCTGGCCGGCACGGCGTTAGGCATTTTCACCCACGCCTTGCTGGTAGGGCTGGGCATTACCGCCGCGCTGACGGCGTTTCCTTCGCTGTTCGGCGCGCTGAAAATCGCGGGAGCGCTCTATCTGCTCTGGCTCGGCCTGCGGATGATCCGCAGCGGCATGCAGGCTCAGCCGCTGCAGCTGTCAGCACAGACGAAGCCGGTCACTCTGATGCAGGCCTGGCTGGCGAATGTCATCAATCCGAAAGCGGTGATGCTCTACCTGACGGTCGTCAGCCGCTTTGCCGGCAGCGTGGCCGGGCTGGGTGCCTGGCTGCTGCTGGCATCGCTGCATATCATCATCATGGCGGCCTGGCTGACCATGGCCAGCCAGCTGCTGCTGCATTCGGTGCGGAAATATTCCGTTGCCCGGCTGCGAAAGTGGGTGGATATCGGCGGCGGGCTGCTGCTGCTGTTCTTTGCGCTCGGCGCGCTGCGCTAAGCGACACATTCAATCAGCTGGGCGGGAACGGCTCTTTGCCCGGCGTTAAACCACATGCTTAATCGGTAAACCACATGCTTAATCGGTCGGTCGGCACCGTTTTGCGCGCTGCGCTAAACCACGCGCTTAATCGGTCGGTCGGCACCGCTTTACGCTATTTTTTCGGTGCCAGCGCATAATCGGGGTGCAGATTACCCAGCAGCAGTAACAGTTCATATTCCCCCTGCGTCAGCCCGCCGCTTTTAGCGGTTCCCGCCTCCGCTTCTTTCTTCTGCCACACCCGTAAACTGTAATCAAAACGCTCTGCCGCTTCCGCCTGCGTCAGGCCAGCCGCCTGACGGGCAGCTTTAATTGTGGCGGCAGTCGCGGGAACCATGGACAGCACTTTCAGAGGCATAGCAATCTCCAAAACATTTTTATTGTCAGTTTTTTTTAATCATTGACACGGAAGATTCGGGTGTCAAGGCAAGCGGTTTTGATTAATTTTTATAATTGTTTGATATCCTGCGTTTTAGCGTTTTTTTCGCTGCTACAAAAGGAAATTTTCAGCCAATGCTGAAAGAACCGCCGATATCACAGGCGAGACGGCAAAATACATTGCTGCCATCAATCTCCAGATTTTATTACTTAACCGTGCGGTTTGGTTAAACGTATTAATAATCCTGTGGCACCTGCGCAGACTGACGCCATCGCCTTATGCGCCGGCCGTCCCTGTTTTAGTCACGGCAGCTTACTAACGATGAAATAAAAGCGGCTGCGCATCAAACCGTGCGGAAAAAAAGGCACCGCTGCGCTTGATTATACCCGTGGGTTACGTTTACTGTATTTATATACAGTGTATTCAGGGTTATTGGTTATGGAATTTATCAGGCCTGTCGAGTTAGGCGCGCTTTTACGCCTGCCGCTTTTTGTCGAGCGCGTACCGTGCGGCTTTCCCTCTCCGGCGCAGGACTATATTGAACAGCGTCTCGATCTCAACGATCTGTTGGTACAGCGCCCCAGCGCCACCTATTTTGTGCGGGTCAGCGGGGATTCGATGGTGGAGGGCGGCATTAGCGACGGCGATATGCTGGTGGTGGATAGCTCGCTTACCGCCGCGCACGGCGATATTGTCGTCGCTGCGGTGGATGGCGCCTTTACGGTGAAGAAGCTTGAGCTGCGGCCCCGGTGCGGTTGATGCCGATGAATCCGGCATGGCGGCCTGTCATCCCTTGCGGGGAGGAGGGGCTGGAGATTTTCGGCGTGGTAACCTTTGTCATTAAATCGGTAAAATAGCGCGCGAGAACCCGGCAGGCGGTTGAAAAAGCCTACGCCAGGCATAGAGAAGCTCCGCCAGACATAAAAAAAGCCCCCGAAAACGGGGGCTTTTCTGCTGCGTTACGGCGCGTTCGTCGCGCGTCGCAAGGCGAGGCTTACAGCGCCATATCGTGCTGAGGCGCTTTAGCAGCTTCCTGCTTCGGCTGAGCGACAGGGGCCACGTTTTTCATCTGAATCACCGGCGGCGTGGTCAGTTTCAGCGTTGCCGCTGTCTCATTCCATACCTGCTGGGTCAGCGCCACGTCGCCATTCAGCGTCTTGCCGTAGCTCGGCACCACTTCGTGCAGCTTGCTCTGCCATTCCGGTGAGTTGAACTGCTCCGGGAACAGTTTCTTGATCACGTTGATGGAGATCGGCGCGGCGGTAGAAGCGCCCGGCGATGCACCCAGCAGGGCAGCCAGCGTTTTCTGCTGATCGGTAACGATTTCGGTACCCAGCTTCAGCACGCCGCCTTTCTCTGCGTCTTTCTTGATGATCTGTACGCGCTGGCCGGCCTGGATCAGTTTCCAGTCCTCTTTACGCGCGGACGGGTAGTACTCTTTCAGCGCTTCGAAACGATCTTCGTCGCTCAGCATCACCTGACCAATCAGGTATTTCACCAGGTCAAAGTTATCCAGACCCACGTCGGTCATCGGAATGACGTTTTTGGTGGTGGTAGTGCTTAACAGATCGAGGAACGAGCCGTTTTTCAGGAACTTGGTAGAGAAGGTCGCGAAAGGCCCGAACAGCACGACGCGTTTGCCATCAAGGAAACGGGCGTCCAGGTGCGGAACAGACATCGGCGGCGCACCGACGGAAGCCTGGCCATACACTTTCTCAGCGTGCTGGCTGGTGATCGCCGGGTTTTCTGTTACCAGGAAAGAGCCGCCGACCGGGAAGCCTGCATAGTTGTCCGCTTCCGGGATACCGGTTTTCTGCAGCAGCTTCAGGGCGCCGCCGCCTGCGCCGATAAAGACATATTTGGCGTCGATGGCATGTTTTTCACCGGTTTTTACGTCGGTAACGGTCACGTGCCAGCTGTTGTCGTCGTTACGTTTGAAATCGGTCGCTTCGGTCGACGTTTCCAGCGTGAAGTTGTTGTTCTTTTTCAGGCTGCCGATCAGCTGACGGGTAATTTCGCCATAGTTGACATCGGTGCCGACCGGCGTCCAGGTTGCCGCAACCTTCTGCTGCGGATCGCGGCCTTCAATAATCAGCGGCGCCCACTTTTTGATCTGCTGCTGATCGGTAGAGAACTGCATACCCTGGAACAGGGTCGTCTGCTGCAGTGCCTGGTAGCGCTTGGTCAGGTACTCAACGTTTTTATCACCCCAAACGAAGCTCATATGCGGCGTGGAGTTGATAAAAGAGTGCGGATCGTTCAGCACGCCGCGTTTCACCTGGGTAGACCAGAACTGACGGGAGATCATAAAAGCTTCGTTGATTTCCAGCGCTTTGCTGAAATCGATTGAGCCATCTTTACGTTCCGGCGTGTAGTTCAGCTCCATGTTAGCGGAGTGGCCGGTACCGGCGTTGTTCCAGCCGTTAGAAGACTCAAGCGCAACGCCATCCAGCTTTTCAACCATCAACTGTTTCCAGTCAGGCTGCAGATCGTGCAACAGCGTACCCAGAGAGGCGCTCATGATACCGCCGCCAATCAGCAGGACGTCCGTCTTTTCCGTGGTGCTTTCCGCGTATGCGTTGGAACAGGCCAGCATTACTGCGAGAGATATTGCCGAATAAAGCTTAGTAGAATGTGACATTTGAGTTAAAAACACTGAATTCTTATAAAAAAGGAGCGATATTTTAACGCCTGTTTCAACAAATGAAAGGTTTATTTAACAAAAGTTATCATTTTTTCTGCTTATAAATGGTATGGCGGCTAAAGGGTATTTTTGCCGTGACGAATAAAAATAACCCTGCCAGTGAGCAGCGTGAAATAGGCCCAACGGCAGAGATAAAACACCGGCCTGTGCGCAGCGTGAAATAGGCTCAACGGCAGAGGTAAAATACTGGCCTGTGCGCGGCGTGAAATAAGCCCAACGGCAGAGGTAAAACACCGGCCTGTGCGCGGTGCGAAATAAGCCCAACGGCAGAGATAAAACACCGGCCTGTGCGCGGTGTGAAATAGGCCCAACGGCAGAGATAAAACACCGGCCTGTGAAAAAGGGAAACAGCAGCTATCGCCGCCGCAGGCTGCGCGCGCTAACAGAAAAAGGCCGCTAAAAATGGTATGAAACCGGCGCGCCATAGTTGCCCCTGGCAGTGGACGCCACGCCGTCAGCTCAGTACGGGCAGGGATAAAATGTTTAAATTCAGTCAATTAAGTTAGAAATAATTTGTATTACATAATCAAAGGTAAAAATCTCACGCTTCTGCCAGGATACGCGCCACACAGCTGTGCTACGGTACTCTTTCAAGATGAAGTGGTTTTCAAAAAACGCGGTTTTGTTCTCACTCAAAACCTCTCTGGCCGCGTTTCTGGCGTTATCTGTTGCTCTTCTGCTTAATTTCGAAAAACCGGCCTGGGCGATGACCACGGTGTTTGTCACCTCGCAGCTCTATGCCGCCTCAACGATCTCCAAGTCAGTGTTTCGGCTGGCGGGCACGCTGCTCGGCGGCCTGTTTATTCTGCTGATCTATCCGGAAACCGTGCAGTCGCCAATGCTGTTCAGCCTCTGCGTTTCGCTGTGGGTCACCGCCTGTTTGTACCTCTCTCTGCATGACCGCACGCCGAAAAGCTACGTGTTTATGCTGGCGGGTTACAGCGCTGCCATTATGGGCTTTCCCGATGTCACCACGCCGTCGGCAATTACCTGGACGGTGATTTCGCGCATCGAGGAGATCACCCTCGGCATCATCTGCAGCACGCTGATCCACCGGCTGCTGTTTCCGGTCTCCATGCAGCACCTGCTGGAGCAGAGCGTCGATATCTGGTATCGCAACGCGCGCAAGCTCTGTAACGAGCTGGTGGTGCGCCCGCCGAAGGATAAATCGCTGGAGCGCGAGGATATCCTGATCCAGATGGCGAACTATCCCTTAAACGTCGAAACGCTGATCACCCACTGCGTCTATGAAGGGGAGGCGGCGCGCAAGGTGATCCGCCTGGTCAGCGTGCAGTATCAGCATCTCAGCTATCTGTTGCCGACGCTGACCGCTATCGAAACGCGCCTGAGCCTGCTGGCAGAGCTGCAGATCCGTTTCCCGGCCTGCGTCACCCAGGTGTTGCAACAGTTTTTGCTGTGGCTCAATTACGATACGGTCAGCCATGTCGGTGCGGTAAGAGAGGCGCTGGTGCAGGGCAAAATGGCGCTGGAACAGGCCTGGCGGCAGCAGGCGCTGAGCGCCGAAGAGAGCATGCTGCTGCTGGGCCTGCTGGAGCGTCTGGCGAACTTTGTGCGCGTCGTCGACGCCTACCAGACCGTCAGCGCGCGCGCCAGCGATCTCTACAGCGACGGCGACGCCCCGCTGGTGAAGAACCCGCGCGAACATCGGCATATCGATACCGGCCTGCTGCTGCTCTCATCGCTGACCGCCTTTCTCGCCACCTTTCTTTCCAGCCTGTTCTGGATCGGCAGCGGTTGGGCGGACGGCGCCAGCGCACCGCTGATGGCGGCGATTATCAGCTCCTTCTTCGCCAGCATCGATTCGCCGGTGACGCCGATGAAGCTGTTTGTGAAAGGCGTGGTGGTGGCGCTGGCGATCAGCCTGTTCTATGTCGGGGTGCTGATCCCACAGGCGAACACGCTGCAGGCGCTGATGATGTGTCTGCTGCCGGGCCTGTTCGCGCTGAGCCTGGTGATCGCCCGGCCGGCGACCAACCTGATCGGCCTGAGCGTGGCGATCCAGATCCCCGGTTTTATCGGGCTTAGTCATCACTATGTGCCTAATCTCATCGCGACGCTGAACGCGGCGATCTCGTCGCTGGTGGGCATTCTGTTTGCGGTGACGCTGACGGCGATTATCCGCAACAAGCGTCCATCGTGGATTGCGAAGCGGGCGGTGCGCAAGGGCATCCGTGACCTGCTGGGCTTTATTAAAGAGATAGAACGCAACGCTTCGTCGCTGCTGTCGCGCCAGCAGTTCGTCGCGCGCATGCTCGATCGGGTGAATATCATTCTGCCGCGCAAGCGTCTCGATCCCGACCCGGAGCTGATCGCCGGTGGCGATCTCATCACCGAGGCCTGGCTTGGCGCCAACTGTTATGACTTCTACGCCCGACATCGCGAGGTGCTGGAAAGGTATCAGCTGGAGAGCGGGCAGATGTTTCATGAACTGGGACTCTACCTGAAGCGACGCCTGCGTTCGCTGCAGAGTCAGCCGCATCAGACGCTGCTGGAGGAGATTAACCAGCTGCTGCTGAAGCTGGAGCCGCTCGCCCTGCAGGACGGCGCCGCGCTGGCGCCGCTGATTTCGCTGTTTAACCTGCGCGTCTCGCTGTTCCCGCAGCAGCGCTGGCCAGAAAAAGGCTAATTTCTGTGCTAAACGGGCGCGCCGCCTGCCGTACGGCACGGCATCCGGCGGTCGCGCGCCGATTTATACTTATTCATACACAGGCTATCCCCATTTTCTGTGGATAACCTGCACCAGGCGGCGCTGCTGCTGGCAGGGCGGTCGCCCGTTTCGCCTGCAGGCGCTACTTGCCGTTAGCGAAATACTCTTCCGTCGGCGGGCCGTTGACGGTGGCGCTGGCGCGGTAGCGGCCCGGCGTGCAGCCATACTCCTGCTGAAAGCAGCGGATAAAATGACCGCAGTCGCTAAAGCCGGTGCGCAGGGCGATATCCGTCACGCTATCGGCAGAGTTTCGCAACAGCCATTTGCCGTAGCGCAGACGGCTGGCGCGAATAAACTCGCCGGGCGTTTTGTTGAACTCGCTTTTAAACAGCCGCGTTAGCTGGCGACTGCTGAGGTTAACCTGCTGCGCCAGCCATTCGGTGCTGACCGACTTCACCAGACACTGTTCCACCAGAAACACCGCTTTGCGCAGGCGGCGGTCGGCGATGCGGTTGAAATCGTGCGCGCGTGAAACGCCCGGCGCCGCCCCCGCCGCTTTGACGGGGAAGGCGATCTGATGGATGGCATGGGTGGCGCGCTCCGGCCCGCAGTGCCGCCGGATCAGCTCGGTCGCCAGGCTGATGGTGGCGATGCCGCCCGGGCAGGTGACAATCTCGCCATGGTCGATATAGTCGCAGCCGGTAATCGAATGCACGCCGGGAAAACGGTCGCGGAACGCCTGCAGATGGTAGGGGTGAACCACCGCCCGGCGTCCTTCCAGCATTCCCTCTTCCGCCAGGATAAAACTGCCGGTGCAGATCCCGGCCAGCGTAACGCCCGCCCTGGCGGCGGCGTGGAGGTAGCCGCGTGCGGCGCGGCTGCCTTTATCCAGGTCAGGCAGCAGACCGCCGATCACTGTAATGTAATCAAAATGCTTCGGATCGCTGTAGCCGCAGTCAGCTTTAACCCCGATCCCGGAGCTGGAGATAATCAGATCGTCCGGGCGGTCGCTCATGATGCGCCAGCAGCAGGGACGGCCGCCGTTATCGCCGGTATCCGCCGCGTGCCGCAGCGTATCCAGCAGCCCGGCCAGCGCCAGCAGCGGAAACGCCGGCCACAGGACGATGCCGATGCGCAATCCTGACGAGCCGGCATGATGGCCCGTGAGGGGAAAATCAAGGTCGTAAACAACGTCACAGGAAGAGCAGTTATTTGCGAAGTTCATATACCTGAGCCTGCCGGGAGCAACGTCCGGCGTTTTGAGTAAAAAGCGAACCCAGGGATATGCGCGCAGCGCTCGCGATAAAGCTGGAGGTGATGTTTTTATAAGGAATAGATGTACTTTCATTGTTCCTTATCAAGGGCGTCATCAATATAAAGGCGCGCAGCGACAGACCATGATACGCCTGCAACGGGAATAACCCTATCGAATTGCCGATAAAACAAACAAGCGGGCACAGCCTGTGCGGAACAAATAAGGCGGCGACGCCTGCGCGGACATCCGTTTTCGCTGAGGCGAAGTGATTATCCTTCCCCCTTGTTTTGCCGTCTGCTTTCCATCCCTGACGCTACAAATAAACAACATTGCGGCAAAAAATCTATTATTTATTTTGTCTTTCATAACGGTGACCTGACATATTAATAACAACGCGACGCGCCAGAAGGCGTTAACGCGCATCAGGGCACTAACATACCGTTTCAAATAAAATTTAAATTGAAGGTAGCGGACATCATATTGTACCAGCAGGACGATACAGTGCCGTTGAAACCAGGCTCAGGGCCGCGCCGGCACGCGCTTTCGCGCCCGTGTCGCCTCTGTTCGTTGAGATGACGAAATAGTACAATACACTGCAGGCGATACATCTTAATATCCTCGACTGATCGCGGATGGTTTCGGAAAAAGTAAAATGAAAGCGGTAATAAAACTATTCCCGGCGGCGTTATTTTTCGCTGCGGCCTCGTTAAGCTGCCGGGCAGGGGATTTAGCAGAGTACATGGCGCTGCATCATAATTTTCAGCGCAGCCCGGCGCTAAAACAGAAAATAGAAAATACGGTAATGCATATCGCCCAGGATGAAGCGAACAATAGCGGCGTGGATAAATCCTGGCTGCTGGAAAATAATGGCGAGCAGTATGCGAAAAGCGCGCTGCAGACCATGGCGTTTTATTGCGAAAGCCAGCCGCTGGAAAAAAGCGCTGCCTTTGATCGGCTGTTTAATCAGCGCAACTGCGAGGTGATTTTGCAGGAGATCGAAAAGGATCGTTAGCGGGCAGCGTAACCGGCGGCAAGCGTCAGCAGCAAACCGGTGCGGGAAACCGGAGCAGGAAACCGAAGCAGCAAACCGGTGCGGGAAACCACAGCTGAAAGCTGGTGCAAAAAACCGGAACAGGAAACCACAGCTGAAAGCTGGTGCAAAAAACCGGAACAGGTGACCACAGCTGAAAGCTGGTGCAAAAAACCGCAACAGGAACCACAGCAAAAAACTGCAGCAGAAAGCCGGGGCGGGAAACGGTCACAGGAGAAGATGGCGGCGCAAGACGCAGCGCGGGCATTATTGCCGGAGACGCGCCTCGCCGCCGCGCCCGATCTCAGCGCCGTCGGGCGAGCATACTGACCACGCGGTCACCCGCTTTCTGCACCAGCAGCACCAGCAACAGCAACAGCGCGATGGTGGCCGCCATAATCTGATTATCGAAGCGCTGATAGCCATAGCGGATTGCCAGATCGCCCAGCCCGCCGCCGCCCACTACGCCCGCCATAGCGGAAAAACCGATCAGCATCACGATGGTCAGCGTAACGCCGGCGAGAATAGCCGGCAACGCCTCAGGCAGCAGCGCCCGGCTAACGATATGCCACAGCGTGCCGCCCATCGACTCCACCGCCTCGATACGGCCGCGATCCACTTCGTCCAGCGCGTTCTCAACAATGCGGGCGAAAAAGGGAAAGGCCCCGATAGTAATCGGCACAATCGCCGCCGTGCTGCCAAGGGTGGTGCCCACCAGCAGGCGGGTAAAGGGGATCAGGGCGATCAGCAGCACCACAAACGGCAGGGCGCGGCCGGTGTTCACCAGCGCATTGAGCAGCAGCGCGACGGCGCGGTTAGGCAGCAGGCCGTTGCGGCGCGTCAGAAACAGCAGGATGCCGACCGGCAGCCCCAGCGCGACGGTCAGCAGCGCGGCGATCGCCACCATATAGAGCGTCTCGCCGGTGGCGTTCAGCAGCAGCGCCTGAAAACGATCCCAGTTCACGCTACGCATCGCGATCGCTCCCGGTGCTGATAGCGGGCGATAAAGGCGCGGTCCGCTTCGCCATCCTGCAGCAGCATCTGGCGCAGTCGCCCCTCGTTACGGTTCATGATCTGCGTCAGGCTGCCGCTCTCCACCAGCCTGCCATGCTCAAGCAGGGCGGCGCCGTCGCAAATGCGCTTCACTACCGCCATCTCATGGGTGATCAGCACGATGGTGATGCCAAGCTGCCGCTGAATCGACGCCAGCAGATCGAGAATCGAGGCGGTAGTCTCCGGATCGAGGGCGCTGGTGGCCTCGTCGCACAGCAGATAGCGCGGCTGCGCCGCCAGCGCGCGCGCAATGCCGACGCGCTGTTTCTGCCCGCCCGAAAGCTGCGACGGCCAGGCCTGGGCGAACGCGCTCAGGTCTACCAATTGCAGCAGGGCGTGAACCCGTTCGCGGCGCTCGCGGGCAGGCATCCCGGCGATCGCCAGCGGCAGATCGATGTTGTCATAAACATTGCGCGCATGGATCAGATTAAAATGCTGGAAAATCATGCCCATCTGCTGACGCTGGCGGCGCAGCCGCGCCAGGCTCAGGGTACCGATATCGCTGCCGTCAACCCGCACGCGCCCGGAAGAGGGGCGCTCCAGGCGGTTCAGGCAGCGCAGCAGGGTGCTTTTGCCCGCGCCGCTGCGCCCGAGAATGCCGAAGATGGCGCCCGTCTCAATCGTCAGCGACACCTCCGCTAACGCCGGCGCCGCCGCGCCAGGATAGTGTTTGCTCAGGTTCTCAATCTCAATCATGTTTTTCATCCGCTACCGGGATCACTGAACCGTTATAGTGCTGACGAATAAAGGCCGCTACCTGTGGGGAGGTGAGATCCTTCGCCAGCGCCAGCACGCGCGGATCTTTTGCCAGCTGCGGCGTGGTCACCAGCAGGTTGGCGTAAGGGTTGTGCGTCGCCGATTCCAGCCCCAGCGCATCTTTCGCCGGCGTCAGGCCCGCTTCCAGCGCATAGTTACCGTTGATCACTGCGGCATCCACGTCGTCCAGCGAGCGCGGCAGCTGCGGCGCCTCGATCTCAATGATGTTGATCTGCTTCGGATTGGCGCTGATATCTTTCGGCGTCACCAGCGTCGTTCCGGCTGCGCTCTGAGCGCTGAGGCGGATCAGCCCTTTGTCCTGCAGCAGCCAGAGCGCCCGACTCAGGTTGGTGGGGTTGTTCGGCACCGCGATGCTTGCTCCCTGCGGCAGCGCGGCCAGGCTTTTCACCTTATGCGAATAGAGGCCGAGCGGCTCGACATGCACGCTGGCGACAACATCGAAAGTTTTGCCCAGCGCCTTCTCCTGATCTTTCAGATAGGGCAGATGCTGAAAGTAGTTGGCATCGACATCCCCGGCGCCCAGCAGTTCATTGGCGTTCACCCCGCCGCTCAGCTCGATAATATCGAGATCGAGCTTCGGATCGAGCTGCTTCACATATTCCAGAATTTCGGCGTGCGGCACCGGGTCGGCAGCCACGCGCAGCGGCGCGGCATACAGGCTTTGGGCGACCAGCAAAGAGAGTCCGGCAAGCGTTAACACGGTCTTGTTCATTATTATTCCCTGTCAGTGATTAAGAAGAGGTGTGTTCGGGGTAGAAACGCTGCGCCACTTCCGGATGCGAGCGCAATCGGCCCTTAAGGTAGTTCCAGCCCACTTCGCGCAGCAGCGGGTTGAGCGGATCGCTGGCCGGCCCCTGCGCCAGCTGCGCCAGCGACGGCGGCAGCTGATAAACCGGCACCACCGCATCCAGCTGCGCGCCGAGGAAAAAGGCGATGGAGAGGCGCTCCCGATCGGCCTGCGGCGATACCACGCGATGGACGGTAGCGCGCAGATAGCCGTTGGTCGCCAGCTCCAGTAGCTCGCCAATATTGACCACGAACGCGCCGGGCAACGGCGAGGCCGCGACCCAGTTATCGGGCGTCAGCTCGACCTCCAGCCCCGCCTGATCGTCCTGCAGCAGCAGGGTCAGAAAGCCGGAATCTTTGTGCGCGCCGACACCCTGGCGCGACTGGCCAGCGGCGCGCCCCGGATAGCGGATCAGCTTGATATGCTCATTGGGGCTGGCGCCGTAGAGCGTGTCGAAGGCGTTGCGCGGCAGGCGCAACGCTTCGGCGAGGCTGCGCAGCAGCTCCAGCGCCACCCGCGTCATCTCCTGCTGCCAGCGGGTCACCACGGCGCGTAGCGCCGGCAGCGCCGCCGGCCACTGATTCGGCCCCTGCATACGCTGCCAGGTCGGGGAGTCGGGCGTGACGGGAAGCGCTTCGCGGTCTGCGCCGATATCGAACTGTTCACGGAAATCGGGCTGGCTGCGGGTGATCTCTACACCGGAGAGGTTGTAGCCGCGGAAGTGGGGCGAGTTGGCCATCGTTACCTTCAGCTTCTCCTCCTGCGGCAGGGCGAAAAAGTCGCGGGCGACGCGCTGCACTTCATCCAGCAGCGTCTGGTCGATATCGTGGTTGATCAGGTAGAAAAAGCCGGCATCGCGCGCGGTACGTCCCAGCGCATCAATCGCCTGCGCGCGCTGCGGCGTCTGGCGGGTAAGCTGCGCGAAATCGATCACCGGCAGCGCTAAGGAGGAATGGCTCATGGCATTAACTCAGGTGGCATTGGTTAACATCACAGTGCCATTCCGCCCGGCGCTTACCTACCAAGATATTCTGCTATCGATATGCAAAGCCTGGCATTTATTCCGCCCGGCGCGGCAGTGCGCCGCCCGCGACCGGGGCGGCGACGGGAGTCAGTTCTGTTCGGAGACCAGCACCGCCATGGTGTCCGGCGCCAGCGCGCGGAACAGGTGCGGCTCATCAGCCGGGTAGGAGATGTAATCGCCGGGGTTCAGCTCCACCGGCGAGGCGGTCAGCCCCACCAGCGCGCGTCCTTGGGTGATAATAATATGCTCTACCGACCCCATCGGGTGAGGATGGGAGAGACGCTCCGAGCCGGGCTGGACGATCAGCAGATAAACATCGCGCCGCGCGCCGGGCGGGCAGGTAGCGAGCAGAATCGCCTTATAGTCAGCCAGCTCTGCCGTCACCGTCGGCCCCTCGCCGCGGCGGATCACCTGCATCTTATTCGTTTCCGGCTCCATCAGCCGGGCAAAAGGGATATTCAGCGCCACACAGAGCGCCCACAGAGTCTCCAGGCTGGGATTGCCGTTGCCTGCCTCCAGCTGTGACAGGGTCGATTTAGCGATGCCGGCACGGCGCGCCACTTCCGCCAGCGACAGCCCGGCGCGCTGACGTTCGCGCGCCAGCCCGCTGGCGATAATCTCGATAGGTTGATTCATAAGCGACCTGTATTTTATATAGAACGATCGTTCGTCTTGAAAAACGATCCGCAGGCGTTCATTATAACGAATCATCGTTCATTATGGGATAAGGCTATGGCAAAACGTGACGCTCCGCTGAGCAAAGAGGTGATCAAGGGGATCGTGCTGGTCTGCCTGGCGGACGCGCTGGTCGGGCTGTCGTATGGATCGCTGGCCGTCGCGCAGGGGTTTCCGCTGTGGGTGCCGCTGGCGCTTTCGCTGCTGGTGCTGGCCGGCGCGTCAGAATTTATCTTTATCTCCATCGTCGCCGGCGGCGGCAGCCCGTTTACCGCCGCAGCGGCGGGGCTGCTGGTCAACGCGCGCCACTTCCCATTCGGCATCGCGGTGAAAGATCTGGTAGGACGCGGCGCCCTCAGCTGGCTGGGGTGCCACATCATGAACGACGAAAGCGTGGTGTTTGGCATTTCACAGCAGCGCGCAGCGCAGCGCAGGGCGGCCTACTGGCTGTGCGGGCTGGGCATCGCCGTCTGTTGGCCGCTGAGCGTGGCGGCGGGCACGCAGGTGGGCCGCTGGATCCCCGATACCCACGCGGCGGGGCTGGACGCGGTGTTTCCCGCCATTCTGATTGCTCTGATTTTCCCGGCACTGCGGCAACGTCGCGTTGCCGTGCCGTCGATAGCCGGCGCGCTGGTGGCGCTGGCCGCCACGCCGCTGGTTCCGGTGGGCATGCCGGTGCTGTTTTCGCTTTCGGGGCTGCTGGCATGGAGGCGTAAAGCATGATCTCTTCATCACTGCTGATGGGCGGCATTGGCGTGCTGGCGGCCGGAACCTACCTTATGCGCCTGGCGGGTTATAAGCTTGGCGCGCACGTCGAACTGCCGGAGCGCGCGCGCCTGCTGCTGGCGGACGCCGCCATCGTTTTGTTGCTGGCGGTGGCCGCCGTTGCCACCCTGTTTGAAGGGCAGCAGTTTGCCGGCTATGCGCGGCCGTTCGGTGTGCTGGTGGCGCTGTTGCTGGCGTGGCGTAAAGCGCCGCTGATAGTGGTGATTATCAGCGCCGGGCTGGCGACTGCCGCAGTGCGCTGGCTGGGCGTGATGTAACAGGCAAAAAAGCCTGCACGCAGCAGGCCAGTCAGTTCAGCGCCCGCCACGGTGCCAGGCGGGGCATGATGTCACGCGCAAAAAAAGGCCTGCATGCAGCAGGCCAGTCGGTTCAGTAATGGCGTAAGCCTTAGCCCAGTTCGCTCTCTTTGATATCCGCCAGCGGCGCCAGCAGATGCGCCGGCAGCGCGCGCAGCGGCTCATCGTTGGCGACGCGCGTCGGCCAGTCATGGTTAGCCAGCGCCGCCTTGCCGATAGCGACGAAATCCGCTCCCTGGCGCAGCGCCTCTTCGGCCAGCGCGCCATCATCAAGACCGCCATTGGCGATGATGATCACTGACGGGGCGGCTTCACGGGCGATTTGTACCAGCGAACGATCGCTGTCGCTGAAGGCGGGCAGCCAGCACTGATATTCGGTCAGGTGGATATAGTCAACGCCTGCCGCCTGCAGCAGGGCGAACACCTGGCGCGCGCCCGCTTCGCCCTCCGGCCATTTATGGTGGAAATCGTTCACCTTACCCTGTGAAATCCTGACGCCCAGCAGCGCCTGGCTGCCGATCCTGCGGCGCACTGCCTTGATCACCTCCAGCGTCAGGGTCAGGCGCGCGGCGATATCGCCGCCCCAGCGATCGTCGCGCTGGTTGGTATGGGCGGTCAGGAACTGATCGAGCAGGTAGCCGTTCGCCGCATGGATCTCGACGCCGTCAAAGCCGGCCTGCGTCACGGCGCGCTCGGCGCTGGCGGCGAAGCCGTCGATAACCTGATAAATCTGCGACTCTTCCAGCGCGGCGGGCTGGCGATAGGCTCCTTTACCGTGATAGAAGGCGAGCTGTTCGCCCACCGGCTGCACCGCCGATGGCGCGACGCTGTCCGGACGGTAGATATTGCTCTGTGACAGCGCGCCGCCATGCATCAGCTGCGCAATAACGCCCGCGCCCTCCGCTTTTATCGCGCTGACGACGGTACGCCAGGCCGCAACCTGCTCTTCGGTGACGATACCCGGCTGGAAAGCGTAGGTCTGCGACCAGGCGCGGTCGGTATAAATCCCTTCGGTGATCACCGCGCCGAAACCGCCGCGAGCGAAATCGGCGTAGTAGCGCTGCACGCGCTCGCCCGGTACGCCCTGTTCCGAGGCGGAGATGCGCGTCATCGGCGCGAGCATCACGCGATTGTTAAAGGTGGTCTGGCCGATCTGGCCGCTTGTGAACAGCAGAGAATGAGACATGCTCGCTCCTGATAAGAGATTATATGATTTTTTTATTGTAATCCCGCCGCTCAGGAACTTTAATCGCCATAATCCGCCCCACAGTTTAACGGAAATCGTTAAAATGAACCTGAAAGATGTCGAGACCTTTACCGCCATCGCCGCCACCGGCAACCTGACGCAGGCGGCGCAGCGGCTGAATACCACCGCCATGACCGTTTCACGCCGTCTGGCGCAGCTGGAAGGCGTGCTGGGCGTGCGCCTGTTCCAGCGCACCACGCGCGCGGTGTCGCTCACCAGCGAGGGCGAAGAGTTTTTGCCCTACGCCCGCGCAATGCTGGAGGCGGAACAGAACGCCAGAATGCTGTTCAGCGCCGACCGGCGCGGCGCCGTCGGCCTGCTGCGGGTGACGTCGCCCTCGGGATTCGGGCGACGGCATATTTTGCCGCTGCTGCCGGCATTAATGGATGACAACCCGCATATGAAGGTGGAGCTGGATCTTAACGACGATGTGATCGATATCGTCGGGCAGGGCTACGACATCGCTATCCGCATCGCGCCGCTGAAGGATTCCAGCCTGATCGCACACCGGCTGGCGGATAACCCGCGCATCCTCTGCGCCGCGCCCGCTTACCTGCGGCGGCACGGCCAGCCCGCGACGCTGACGGATCTTGAAAGCCACCACTGTCTGAAAATCGCCTCGCTGCCTTACTGGAAATTCGCCGACGGCGGCCAGACCATCAACCATGCGGTCGAGGCGCGCTTCAGCTGCAGCAACGTCGAGGGGATTCGTGAGATGTGCGTGGCCGGGGCGGGTATCGCCCAGCTTACCGCGCTGGATGTGGCGCGCGAGCTGGCCAGCGGCGAGCTTGTCGAACTGACGCTACGGGAGGTGGCGCCGCAGGCGCTCTCCGCCTGGGCGTTGTTGCCTACCCGGCGCTACGTGCCGCACCGGGTGACCGTGTTCCTTGAGGCGTTGAAAGGGCTGCTGCGCGCGCAGAGCAGGGGCTTGTAAAAGGCGGTCGCTCTGTACTACTGTATATAGATACAGTTAAAGCGCTGCCCGCCGCGCCTGCGCGGACGGCCATGGAAAAGCGATAAACGATGTTCGCCCTGGTTGATGTGAATAATTTTTATGCCTCCTGCGAGATGATTTTCCGCCCCGATCTGGCGGGCAGGCCGGTGATTGTGCTGAGTAATAACGACGGCTGCGTGATCTCGCGTAACGCGCTGGCGAAGCAGGCGGGGATCGCCATGGCCGCGCCTTACTTTAAAATTCAGGAGAGCGTGCGCCAGCACAATATTGAGGTGTTCAGCTCCAACTATGCGCTGTATGGCGATATGTCCAGCCGGGTGATGTGCCTGCTGGAGGCGCTGGCGCCGCGCGTGGAGATCTACTCAATCGATGAGGCGTTTCTCGATCTGCGCGGCGTCAGCCATTGCATGTCGCTGGCGCAGTTTGGCCATCAGCTGCGTGACCAGCTGGGCCGGGAAACGCACCTGAAGGTGGGCGTCGGCATCGCCCGGACCCGGACACTGGCGAAGCTGGCGAACTATGCGGCCAAGCGTTGGCCCCGGACAGGCGGTGTGGTCGACCTTTCCGACAGCGCGCGTCAGCGTAAGCTGCTGGCGCTGGCGCCGGTCGAAGAGGTATGGGGCGTGGGGCGGCGCATTAGCCAGCGGCTGCGGCAGCTTGGCATTGAGACGGCGCTGCAGCTGGCGGACACGCCCGCCGCGCTGATCCGTAAGCACTTTAGTGTAGTGCTGGAGCGCACCGTGCGTGAGCTGCGCGGTGAATCGTGCCTCGCGGCGGAGGAGGTGCCGTCGGCGAAACAGCAGATCGTCTGCTCGCGTTCGTTCGGCAGCCGCACCGATGACTATCAGGCGGTGCGCCAGGCGGTCTGCGCCTGGGCGGAGCGCGCGGCAGAAAAGCTGCGCGGCGAAAAACAGTACTGCCGCCAGGTGGGGGTATTTCTGCGCACCAGCCCGCATGCCACCGACGGGCGCTATTACGCCAACCAGGCGAATGGGCGGCTGCTGACGCCGACCAACGACACGCGTGAGATTATTCGGCTCGCCACCGAAGGGCTGGATCGCATCTGGCGTGACGGCCATCGCTATATTAAAACCGGCGTCATGCTTAGCGACTTTTTCAGTCAGGGCGTGGCGCAGCTCGATCTGTTTGATGAGCATCGGCCGCCGGCGAACAGCGAGCGGCTGATGCAGGCGATGGACGCCATTAACCAGCGTGGTAAAGGAAAACTCTGGTTCGCCGGGCAGGGCATCATTAAGCCCTGGGCGATGAAGCGCGATAGGCTGTCGCCGACCTGGACGACGCGCTGGTCCGATATTCCGGTTGCGCGCATCAGCTAGGTGCCGCCGCCGGCAGCGGCGGCTGGGCGCCGCGGGCCGCAGCGGCCAGCCCGATCGACGGGGCGCTTATCGCCGCCCGCCTTAGCGCCTGCTACGCCTGTTGCTGCTGCAGAAAATGCTTTACCGCGCCCAGCATGCCGGAATCATTGCCGTAGGTGGCAATCGCCACCTTTGTATCCACGTTGAACCAGGCGAGATGATGATGGATCTCGTCGAGAAAGTTTTTTCTGGCGGTAATGCCGCCGCCGAGAAACAAACATTCGGGATTAAACACGTGTGACAGGTTATAAATCCCGGCGCAGAGATCCTGATAGAAAGTGGTCACCAGCCGGTGACAAATCGGGTCGCTATTGTCATAACGCTCGAAGATCTCTTCGCCGCTGATCTCTTCCTGCGGCCGACCGGTATGCAGGCTGTAGTTGTGCCGCAGCACCCGCATGGTGCAGGTGGTGTTCATCGTGTAGTTCAGCACGCTGTCGCTGCCGGGGCGGGAGGTCAGCAGCGAGCCGAATTCACCGGCCCGGCTCTGTCGGCCGCGCACCAGCGCGTTATTGCAAAAAATCGCGCCGCCGATGCCGGTGCCGATGGTCATCATCAGAAAATCGGACATCTCCTGCGCCTTGCCCAGCCAGCGCTCCGCCAGCAGGGCGCAGTTGGCGTCATTCTCCACGCTGACCGGCAGCGAGGTTTTATCGCGCAGCCACTGACCGATGGCGAAGCGATCGAAATCGCGGATCGCGCCGCCCATAGCGATATAGCCGCTCTCCGGGTCGACATAGCCCGGAATGCTGACGGCGACGCCTGCGCAGTCGCTGTTTTTTTGCAGCCATGCCGTAATACCGTCAAGGATCTCTTCACCGGAGTGGTTAGCGATCGCTTTCTTATCTGACGACAGCATCTCACCTGTATCACTCACTACACCCATTTTTAAAGAGGTACCGCCGATATCGAACGCTGCTATTTTCATTCACTCCGCTCCGTTGCCATCTTCAGGTCGGCTGAGTATAGCGTAACGGGAAAATGGCCCGGCGCGCCGCCGCCGCCGCGCAGAGAGCGCCGGGCGGCGAGACAATAAAACTGACAGAAAGGGCCGCATTATCCGTGGCGGCGTCGGGCGTCAGCGCAAAAGAATGGCGTAATGCAAAGGCGTGTAAAGTTTTCCAGGGCGGCCGGGCGCAAGCGATAAACACGCCTGTCGCCAGGCCGGACGCAGAGAAATACGTCTTCCGTGGGTAACAGAGGTGTGTCGGCGGGCGCTTTCTTTTATCATAGCGGGCCATCTTTCCGTTGGAGAAAAGCATGACGACATTCGATACGTTGTTTAAACAGGGCAAAGAGAGTGAAGCCTTTATCAGCACCGGCACGCCGGAGCAGATCGCCGATCTGCGTCGCTGGCAGGCGCTGCTGGAGAGCCAGACCGGGGCGGTAGAAAACGCCCTTGCGTCGGCGCGCCAGCTTACAGGCCATTTTCGCCTGCTGGTGGCGGCGGAGATGTGGTGTCCCGATTGCCATCGCAATATCCCGCCGCTGGCGTTGCTCTGTCAGCGGCTGCCCAACGTGGAGATGGCGATTATCACCCGCGACGAGGCGCAGCCCTTTACCGAACTGCTGCACGTCGACAAGGTGAAGATTCCGTTTGCCGTGGTACTGGATGCGCGTTCGACGCCGCTGGGAACCTTTATTGAACGTCCGGCGTCGGTAGTGAACGGCGACGAAACGCAGCTGGAGGCTTACCGTCGCGGCGATCTGCTGGCGGAGACCATCAGCGACATTACCGCTATCCTCGCCGGTCATTGAGGATGGCAGCAGGGCGTGCCGGCTGCGCCGCCGCGCCTCACTCTTTACGCACCTGATCAAAGTAGAGCAGGCTAACGCCAATGCTCTGCTGCGCGCCACGCAGCGTCTGGCGCAGCGCCACCTGCTGCGCGCCCTGCAGCATCACCACAAACGGCGAGTTCTGCTGAACCCTGGTTTGCAGCTGCTGATAGAGCGCCCGACGTGTCTCCACATGGTTTTCTGCCGCCGCTGCGCGCGTGATGGCGCTCAGCTGCGGAATATCCCAGCCCACGCGCCACGCCAGCGTTTTACCGCCACCCGGCACGTTGGAGGCGAAGGCGCTGGCGTTGGTGTTAGGATCGACATAGTCCGCGCCCCAGTAACTGAAGATGGACTGAAACTGACGGCCGCGCATTTTGCTCCACAGCTCCGATTCCGGCACCGGCTGCAGATCGATGTGCAGATCCGCTTTGGCGAAGCTCGCCTGCAGCGCCTGCGCCACGTCGATATAGGGCGGCTGGTTAACCACCGTCAGCGAAAAGCGCGTACCGGGTTGAATGCCCGCCTGGCGCAGGATCGCCTGCGCTTTTTTCAGGTCATAGTGCCAGGGTGTGGTCTCCAGCGCGCCGTCAAACCCCCGCGGCAGAATGCTCTGATGCACCTGGTACTGCCCCTTTAGCAGCTGCCGCGCCAGCGCATCGTAATCCACCAGCCAGCGCGCCGCCTGCCACAGACCCGGGTTGCCGAGCGCAGGCTGCTGCTTATCCTGCGTATTGAAACCGAGGTAGTAGATCAGGCTGGAGGGAAAAGAGGCGATACGTACGCCGGGGGCATTTTGCAGCGCGGCGATCTGATCGGCGCCGAGCTGATAGGCGACATCGACATCGCCCTGCTGGATCAGCAGGCGGCGCGATCCGGCGTCGGCGACGTTTTTCAGCAGTACGCGCTTCAGCGCGGGCTGCGGGCTGGCCCAGCGGCTGCGCTCCAGCACCAGCGCCTGCTGTGGCGCATACTGGCTAATCACAAAGGCGCCGCTGCCTGCTGAATGGCTGCGCAGCCAGCCGTTGCCGCTGTCGTCGCCCTGAGCGTGCTGAAGCGCCAGTTTGCTGTCCACGATGGAGCCGACCGGCGCGGTCAGCAGCCGCAGCGCCAGATCGCTGCCGACCGAAGAGGGCCAGCGCATTTCCAGCCGATGCGCATCCAGTTTGCTGAACTGGGTGTCGATATTCTCCGGCGTCCAGCCGAACTCCGCCAGAATAAAGGCCGGCGCCTTATTCAGCTTCACCGCGCGCGTCAGCGAAAAAATCACATCTTCCGGCGTCACCGGGTTGCCGCTGGCGAAGCGGGCGTCGGGGCGCAGGGTAAACACCAGGCTGCGCGGCGTGCTGCCGGGCTGCCAGTTGCTCGCCAGCAGCGGCGCCAGCTTTTGCGGCGTCTGCCGATCCGCCTCCACCAGCGTCTGGTAAACGTTGCGCAGGTTACCATTGCTCACGGTTTCGAAGCTTTCCGCCGGGTCGAGGCTGATAATGCCGTCCAGCGGGAGGGCGACCACCAGCGTATCGTGCGGCGTTTGTGCCAGCGCCGCCGGCATGGCGGCCAGCAACGCAAGCGTTAACAGCAGTTTTTTCATCGTTATGATCCTGAGTGAGGGATGAGCCCACTCTAGCCGCCCGCCGCGCCGGACAAAATGCCGGTTTGTTCTGAGCTTTGCCGCTTTTGCGCCGTTGCGCTTTCCGCCGCCAGGAATACATGGCATCACCCGTACCATCTTGCAGGGCAGTGGCGTCGCCAACGCGGCCAGAACGCGTAACTGTCTGAAAAGTAACCGTGGCATGATGTGGAAAGTCTTACGCTCAACGGTTTTGCTACACTCTCTGCTGGATCTCCTAACGCAATCTGAGGTGAATAGTGAAAATTAAGAGTTACGCAGCGATGGAAGCCGGTCAGGCGCTGACTTTATACGAATATGAAGCGGAATCGCTGAGCGCCGAAGATGTGGAAGTCGAGGTGGAATATTGCGGCGTTTGCCACTCCGACCTGTCGATGATCGATAACGAATGGGGCGTATCGCAATATCCGGTGATCGCCGGCCATGAAGTGATCGGGCGCGTTTCCGCGCTGGGCGACGCGGCCAAAAACAAAGGCCTCGCTATCGGGCAACGCGTGGGCATCGGCTGGACCGCCAAAAGCTGCGAACATTGCGACGCCTGCATCAATGGCGACCAGGTCAACTGTCTGAACGGCAGCGTGCCAACCATCGCCAACAAAGGCGGCTTCGCCGAGAAGCTGCGCGCTAACTGGCAGTGGGTGATCCCGCTGCCGGAAAAACTGGATCCGGCCACGGCGGGCCCGCTGCTGTGCGGTGGCATCACCGTGTTCAAACCGCTGCTGATGCATAACATCACCGCCACCAGCCGCGTCGGCGTGATCGGCATCGGCGGACTGGGTCATATCGCGATTAAAATTCTGCACGCCATGGGCGCAGAAGTGACCGCCTTTAGTTCCTCGCCGGCCAAGAAACAGTCGATTCTGGATATGGGTGCGGATCATGTGGTGAACAGCCGCGACCCGGAAGCGCTGAAGCAGCTGGCGGGGCAGTTCGATCTGATCCTCAGCACCGTGGCGGTCGATCTCGACTGGCAGCCGTACTTCGCGGCGCTGGCGCCGCGCGGCAACTTCCACACCGTCGGCGCGGTGATGAAGCCGTTTGAAGTTTCCGCCTTTAGCCTGATCCTCGGTGACCGCGCGGTTACCGGTTCCTCTACCGGTTCGCCGGGCCAGCTGCGCTCGCTGCTGCGCCTCGCTTCGCGCGCCGATATCGCGCCGAAAGTGGAATACTTCCCGATGTCAAAAATCAACGAGGCGCTGGACCACGTGCGCGCCGGTAAAGCCAACTATCGCGTGGTGCTGAAAGCGGATTTCTAATCCGTCGCAGCAGGCGATAACCGGGCGACAAAGCGGCGATCATCGCCGCTTTTTTTATGCCTTATGCGTCGGGGCTGACCTGCCAGCGTTGCTGCGCCTGGCGCGCGCGCTGGCGGCGCAGCTTCAGCCGCCAGAAGATAGCCAGCAGCACAAACCAGATCGGCATGGCGCACAGCGCGGTCAGCGTATCGTGATCGAAAACCATAATCACCAGCGAAAAGAGGAAAAACAGCAGGCTCAGCCAGCTCATCACCACGCCGCCCGGCATCTTAAACACCGAGCGACGATGCAGATCGGGCCGCCGTTTGCGGTAAACCAGATAGGCCACCAGGATCATGCCCCAGCTGTAGATCACCAGAATCGCCGCCAGCGTCGAGACGATGGTAAACAGGGTGATGACGTTGGGCACCAGGAACAGCAACAGCGTGCCGCTCAGCATGCAGAAGCAGGAGAAGAGCAGGCTGCGCACCGGGATCGCCGTGGCGCGGGAGAGAATGCGGAACTGGCGATGGGCATGCTTCTCCAGCGATAAGCCATACAGCATACGGGTGCTGGAATAGACGCCGCTGTTGGCGGAGGACATCGCTGAGGTGAGGGCAACAAAGTTGATCATCGCGGCGGCGGCGGGCAGGCCCGCTTTGTCAAACAGCGTTACGAACGGGCTGGTCTCAGCGGAGACGTGCGGCCAGGAGGTGACGGCGATGATCACCACCATCGACAGTACGTAGAAAATAATGATGCGCAGCGGAATGGCGCGGATGGCGCGCGGCAGAATTTTGTCCGGCGTTTTGGTCTCCGCCGTCATGGTGCCGAGCAACTCCACGCCGGTGTAGGAGAAGATCGCTATCTGAAAGCCGGCGAAAAAGCCCACCACGCCGTGCGGCATAAACACCTCCGGGTCGGTCAGGTTGCTCGTCGAGGCGCGCACGCCGTCCGGCGAAGTCCAGCCGGATGCCACCATCCAGATGCCGGTCAGAATCAGCGCCACAATGGCGATCACCTTGATAATCGCGAACCAGAACTCCGCCTCGCCGAACATCTTCACCGACAGCAGATTAAACATAAACAGCAGCGCCAGCGTAAACAGCGCCGGGATCCAGGGCGAGAGATCGGGCAGCCAGTACTGCACATAGCCGCCGCACACCACCACATCAGCGATACAGGTGACCACCCAGCTCAGCCAGTAGGACCAGCCGAGAAAAAAGCTCGCTTTCGGCCCCAGATAGTCGGAAACGAAATCGGCGAACGAGCGGTAATCCATACGGGTGAGCAGCAGTTCGCCCATGGCGCGCATCACCATATACATAAAAAATCCGACCACCACGTAGGTGATCAAAATCGAGGTGCCGGATACGGCGATGGTTTTGCCTGCGCCCATAAACAGGCCGGTGCCGATCGCGCCGCCCAGCGAAATCAGCTGGATATGCCGCTCACTCAGGCCGCGATGCAGCTGTTGCGGTGCATCAGCTGGCGCGGCGGAAGCGGCGGGGCGCAAGGGGTGTTTTACGGTCATGGCATCTCCTTTTTTGACGTCTGACCATGATGCGAATGGAGGTTTTCATCGGGCAATAGATCACCTTCCCTGATGTATTGCAGGGAACAGGCGCAGCAAAGCTGTCGAAAGCAAGGCGGACGGGCCCGATGACAGGCGATAAACAACCCATTACGGCTGATAGCAGATGCAACTCATTGAAATAACGTAACTCCTCCTGACGTTGGGCAAAATTGTCGGTGACATCCGCCCCGGATAGCTTCAATGCTGGCCGTCGGAATTTACATTGTCAACCGGTCGGAGTAACGAAAAATTAACTTTTTGATCACTTTCAAGGTTCTGAAAATTCAAGAAAAATTTTTTTATGCATAAATAGTGAATAAAAAATGCATAAAAACGGAGCGCCTATGGCGAAGCTGAAAAGTAACTAATTATTCACCTCTGTTGCGATTGCTTTACGCAAAAACAAATTTTTCCGCGTCGCCGGCAAATCCGCAGACGATAATTAATGATAAATTCATCACCGCATAGTGATATGCGGGTCATTTCCACGGTTTAACAATATAAATAACTTTGTTCAAAAAGGTTTGTTATGGAAAAGCTATCTTACGCGTCAGAAAGCGGTACATCGGCCTGGAACACCTACCTTCAGCAAATCGACCGCGTCGCCCCTTACCTGGGCGAGCTGTCGCGCTGGATCGATACGCTGCGCCATCCGAAACGCGCGCTGATCGTTGATATCCCCCTGCAGATGGACGACGGCACCATTCGCCACTTCGAAGGCTTCCGCGTTCAGCACAATCTTTCACGGGGTCCGGGTAAGGGCGGCATTCGCTACCATCCTGACGTGGACCTGAATGAAGTGATGGCCCTCTCCGCATGGATGACCATTAAATGCGCCGCCGTCAACCTGCCGTACGGCGGGGCGAAGGGCGGCATCCGCGTCGATCCTTTCTCGCTCTCCGACAGCGAGCTGGAGCGTTTGACGCGTCGCTACACCAGCGAAATCGGCCTGATCATTGGGCCGCAGCGCGATATCCCGGCGCCAGATGTCGGCACCAACGGCAAAGTGATGGCGTGGATGATGGATACCTACTCCATGAACCACGGCACCACCATCACCGGCGTGGTGACCGGCAAGCCTATCCATCTCGGCGGCTCGCTGGGACGTGAAAAAGCGACCGGCCGCGGCGTATTCGTTACCGGCCGTGAAGTGGCGGGGCGCGCCGGCATTGAGATCGAAGGGGCGAAAATCGCCGTGCAGGGCTTCGGCAACGTCGGCAGTGAAGCCGCTCGCCTGTTCGCCGAAGCGGGTGCGCGCGTGGTGGTGATTCAGGACCATACCGCCACGCTGTTTAATGCCGACGGTATCGACCTGCATGCGCTCAGCGAGTGGCAGAACAGCCACAAACAGATCGCCGGCTTCCCGGGCGCGCAGAACATCGACAGCGACGCTTTCTGGACCACCGAGATGGATATCCTGATCCCGGCGGCGCTGGAAGGGCAGATCACCCGCGAGCGCGCCGAGAAGCTAAGCTGCAAGCTGGTGCTGGAAGGCGCGAACGGCCCAACCTATCCTGACGCGGATGATATTCTGAAGGCGCGCGGCATTACCGTCGTGCCGGACGTTATCTGCAACGCCGGCGGGGTGACGGTCAGCTACTTCGAGTGGGTGCAGGATATGGCGAGCTTCTTCTGGAGCGAAGAAGAGATCAATGCGCGCATGGACAAGATCATGACCGAAGCGATGGTGCATGTCTGGGACAAAGCGGCGGAGAAAGAGTGTACGCTGCGCACCGCCGCCTACATTGTCGCCTGCGAGCGCATTCTGATGGCGCGTAAAGACCGCGGCATCTATCCGGGCTAACAAGCGACAGGCCACGCGCGCGCCCTGCGTGCGTGGCTTTTTAAGCAGTAAGGGGCGCCGTCATCAGTGATGCGAGCGACGCGCTCTGACGACACGCAGCCGCCGCGAAAAGAACACCACATCTTCACGTAGCCAGAGACGGCGCGGAAGCGGATCGTGATTCAGCGCTTCCGGCAGCGCTACCCCCTCAATGGCGCCGCGATTGCAGATCGCCCGGATTAAATCTCTCTCTTTGATGCCGGCGTAGCGGGCAAATTCAAGCGCGGTAACGTGTAGGCGGCCCATGATTTTCTCCTTAAGCCTGTTCAGGCATTCATTAATAAAATTTAGCTTAAGGACATCTTTTCTCCTTCCTGAGACGACAATATTGATCTGCGTCAGTGGAAAGGGTGATTAAATGTAAATTCCGCTAACCGTTTCGCTTGTAACCCGCCGCGCGTCAGGTGATATGCATAATCGCGCCGGGGGTTTTTAGCATCTGGAAAAGCTGTTGCTGGCTGGCGTCGGTCGCGTCGCCGCTCTCCCAGCCGTGGCGCCAGGTGAGGTGGTGGATATGGCCGAGCTGACGCCACAGGGCGATGGCGGAGGCCGCCAGCGCGCAGGTGTCGTCGCTTTGCAAACACTCCACGCTGGTATAACTCCCCTCATCCAGCGCGTTAATAAACACCTGTGTGGCCTCTGAAGGGATCACGGCGCGCAAATCGTCCAGCATATCGGCGCTGACGGGACGTGAAAGCCGCAGGATAAAGGTTGTTGTGGTCAAAATGACTCCCTGGATGCCGTAGAGGGTAAGCGGGCCGGGCCTGTAACCGCAAAAGCCGGGCCTTTTTATTGTACTACGTCAGCGAAGGGCCGGAAGAGGGTTGTGCGGGAAGGGCATGCGCGGCATCGGACCGGCCGCCGCGAAATGCCCGCCGCCACTCGGTGGGACTCACGGCGAAACGCGCCTTGAAACGCTGGCGGAAAGAAACGGGCGACTGAAAACCGACCAGCTGCGCCACCGTCTCAATGCTGTGATCGGTGGTCTCCAGCAGCTCCTGACTACGCCGCAGACGCTCCGCGTTCAGCCATTCGCCTACCGGCAGTCCGGTGGCCTTGATGAAGTGGCGGGTAAAGGTGCGGCGGCTCATATTGACCAGTTGCGCCAGCGAATCGAGAGAGTGCGGCTGTTGAAGGTGGCTGCGCAGGTAGTCCAGCAGCGCGTTGATCTTACCGTCGCGCGTACTCTCCGGCACCGGGTGTTCAATAAACTGCGCCTGGCCGCCTTCGCGATAGGGCGCAATAACCATACGCCGGGCTACGCGGTTAGCCACCCTGCTGCCGTAGTGTTCACGCACCAGGTAGAGGCAGCAATCGATGCCGGCGGCCGTGCCCGCCGATGTGATCAGCCGGTTGTCGTGGATATAGAGCGCGTTAGTATCCAGCCGGACGGCCGGGAAACGTTCTGTAAAATCGCGCTCCAGCTCCCAGTGCGTTGCCGCGCGCCGCTTATCCAGCAGCCCGGCATAGGCCAGCACATAGGTTCCCAGACACAGGCCGACCACCTGCGCGCCGCGCCGATAGGCGGCGACCAACGCGTCCAGCAGCGCTTGCGACGGTTTTTCAGCGGGATGACGCCAGTACGGCACGATAACAATATCGGCGATCTCCAGCGTCTCCAGCCCACGTTCGACGCTGACGGACATGCCGATATCAGACTGCACCACGCCGGTTTTTTCCGCGCAGATAAGCAGCTGAAACAGCGCCGGCTGCGGCATCGCCTGGCCGAAGATAATGCAGGGAACCGAGAAGTGAAACGGGCTGAAGCCGGGAGTGGCGATCACGGCGACGGCAGGCGCGGACATAAGACTTTCCTCTGGTGGCATCGCCTGATGCGCAGGCAAGGGCGCAGAAACGATCGGCCGCAGGCGCAGCTGCGGCGTAGGGTTAAAGGCGCTGACGCATGCTGTTCGGCTTGCGCCTCAGAAATGGCAGCTTTCGCCGTCTGCCGGAATGCGCAGGCTGGCCTCAAGGCCGTTTTCGCGGGCGTACTGGCGCAGCTCGTCGCGGCTCAGAATACAGTGATTCACCGCTTCCATATGCGACGCCACAATAGTCGCCTGCGGCAGCGCCTGATGGGTACGCAGTATATCCTCTTTGCCCATGATAATGGCGCCAATGTTATCAACCTGCGCAAAGCCGGCATTCACGACCACCACGTCAGGCTGCCAGGCGTTCAGGCTATCAATATAGGGCTGAACCCAGATAGTGTCGCCCGCGATATAGAGCGTTTTTTCATCCGCATGGCGGAACACCAGCCCGCAGGCGTCGCCGAGAAACGCCGCTATCTCCGGAATACTGTAGGCCTCATCGCTGCCGTGCTGGCCATCGGTTTTGATAAGCGTGATGCCGGCAACGCTATTCTGCTCCGCTAAGACACGAACATTGTTAAAACCCTGCGCACGGATCAGCCCGGCATCGGCACTATGCTGGGTGAAAATAAGCTGGTCTTTGGCGATATGCGCCGCTGCCGCCTCATCCCAGTGGTCACGATGGGTGTGGGTCACGATGACGGCATCAACATTCAGTAAGGCTTCAATCGGCAGCGGGAGCGGCACCCGCGGGTTGCGCAGGTGGGAACGCGCGGTGCCGGGAAAACCTTCCCAGGCCTCTTTGTCAGCCAGCATCGGATCGATTAAAAATTTTACGCCGGCGTAGTCGAGCAGCAGCGTGGCGTTGCGGATTTGCGTCAGTTTCATTGTTCACTCCGGTTAAAGGGGAGATGCAGGCGATGCCTGCCGGAATGAAAGCAGTATAGGGAGAGCGCAAAAAGGAGGTGAGTAGCCTGGCAGTCAAATAGCGATGGGATTGGGTCAATTGACCGCGGTTGCGGTTACAGCAGCAGCCCCGCCGCAACGGGGCTGATACGCTTATTTATCGGCGTAAGCTTCGGTAGAGATATTCAAGGTGATCTCATCGCTAACGGCCGGAATATACTGCTTTAGGCCGAAATCGGACCGTTTCACGGTGCCGGTGGCGTCAAAGCCGATCGCCTGCTTTTTCATCATCGGGTGTTCGCCCTGCTTGTTCAGGGTAGCGTGCAGGGTGACCGGTTTGGTGACGCCTTTGATGGTCAGGTCGCCCTGAACGTCATAACGCTGGTTGCCCTTGCTGATCACGCGGGTGCTGCGGAAAGTCGCCTGCGGATAGGTGCCGGTATTGAAATATTCGCCTGCTTTAAACTCTTTGTTCAGCGCGTCGACGTGGGTGTCGAGGGTGTCCATCGGCAGCGTCACTTCAACCTTCGATTTTTCCGGGCTGGCGCTGTCAAATACCAGCGTGCCGGAGGCGTTGGAAATGTCTGCGGTAGGGTGGGAGAAGCCAAAGTGCGACCAGCTCATCACTACTGACGTATGTTCCGGTTCAGCTGATAAGTCTGCGCGGCGGCATGGCCGAACTGTGCCCACAGGGCCAGGCTTAACGCCAGCGGCGCGGCGATTTTTTTCATGCTCGACATAACAACAATCCTGAAGTGACTAAAAAGGAATTTAAGTGTGGTCGCTGCGGGCCGGAACGGAAAGCAAAGATAATTGTTTTTGATTATCAAATAATTTGATGATGATGGGCTGAAGGGAAAAACAGGCCGGCCGCGATTGATACAGAAGCCGGCCTGATGATCTTAGCCGCAGGCCGGCAGAGCGTCGTCAGCGGCGGACAGTCATCACGCCCCTTTTCACGGACGCTGCCAACAGCGCAGCAACGCTGCGCCTTGCGATCGGGAAAGCCTGCACCGCCGGACGGCAACGCTGCGCCTTGCGATCGGGAAAGTCTGCGCTACCGGACGGCAACGCTGCGCCTTGCGATCGGGAAAGCCTGCGCCGCCGGGTAGCGCAGACGCGCCGGTTAGCGGCCCGGCCCGCCGCCGTGGAAGTGCCCGCCGCCACCGCCGCCAGGCCCGCCACCACCAGGTCCGCCGCCGCCCGGTCCGCCCCAGCCAGGCCCCCACCAGACGCAGCCGCTCAATGAGGCGGTCAGCAGTGCCGCCGTTAACACCATAAACAGTTTTTTCATCACGCTCCTCCAGCAAGAGGCGGCGATTCTAAGATAAAACCGTGCGCGCTGAACCAGGCGCCGGGCGGATTTTCGCTTTCCTGACATTTCGCTGCGCTTTTCCTGCGGCAGCGGCGCAGGGAAGGGGGCGGCATGGAAAAAGCGCAGCTGGCAAAAGGCCAGTGAGAGCTTCACGCGCGGCGCGCGGTCCGCCAGCGATTTTCACTTTTGCTATATTTAAAGAAACCACAGGAGGGAAAAATGGATCTGAATATCGAGAAACATCAAATGGCTGACGGCAGTTACGAGTATCGGGCCAGCTGTGAGCAGCCTGGCTACCGCTTTGCGCTGATCGGAAAAGGAAGTACCGCCACCGAAGCGGATGAAAACCTGCGCCGTAACGTCAAAGAGATGCAAAATCGTCTTGATGAGATTGTGCAGATCAGCAAGGTCTCCGCCTGAGCGGAGACCCGATTTTAGCGCCTGGCCTTATGCCTGGCCCTTGTTGGCGGAAAGCTGCTGCAGCACGCTGAGCTGCTCTACCGCCTCCTGCATGGCGTCCATCCCTTCCGTCAGCGTACGCAGACGGCTCAGGTTATCCGCAATGCTCTGGCGCTGCTGGCTGTTTTTGCTGCCCATCGCCGCAATCGCATCGGCAGCGTCAATGCTGCGCTGCGCCATGCTGGTTGCGGTTTCCACCGTATGCGCCGCAACGGCGCGGATGCGTGAAATGGTGTCTACCGCTTCGCCGATATTTTTCGATGTGGCATCCGCCTGCTCTTTAGAGGATTGCGCCAGCCGGCGCACTTCGCCCGCAACTACCGCAAAGCCGCGTCCCGCCTCGCCGGCGCGCGCCGCCTCCACCGCCGCGTTCAGCGACAGCAGGTTGGTCTGGAAGGCGATATCGCCGATGCCGCTGGTGATTTTGGTGATGCCTGATGAAATCTGCTCCAGCTCGTCCAGCCCCTGACCCAGGCGATGCTGCGCCTGCTGGCTCTGCAGCGCGATATCGCTGATGGAGCGGATGCTGCTTTCAGCCAGCCCCAGCGTCTCGTTCTGGCTGGTGGTGGCGCTCTCCAGCAGCGGCAGCGCTTTCATCAGCGGCGCCAGCTCCTGCTGATAGTCAACCACCTGGTTCAGCACCTTCGACTGAATGCTGTTCAGCGCTTCCCAGCGGCGCAGCGAGCGTTGCGCGTAGTGGCTGGCGTAGGCGGCGTACTCCACCGGAAACTGCGTCATCGCCTGGGTATCGTGGTTGAAAAACACCAGCGCCGATAGCGTCTGGTTAATCGGCACGCCTAAAATCTCGCCGAAGCTGGAGAAGCCCGCCGCCGGCAGCCCTTTAAAGAAGTGAGCGTCATCCAGCTGGCCGGCGTTGCCGACGCGGCGCAGCACGCAGTCGTTCATCAGGATGGCGGCCGGTTTGCCGCGCGCGGCGATAAATTTCTGCCAGTCGTGGCGCGTGGCGGCTTTAAAATCGGTCTCTTCCAGCAGGTAAAGACGATCGCCGAACTCCAGGTCGCAGAAAAAGTGAATCTTCTCTTCGCCGATTTTGGCGATGGAGCGAATAAAGTATTCGTTATTAACCTTAACGGCGAAGGTCAGCCCCTTTAGCCGCTCCGTCAACTGCTGCGGCGAGCATTTCAGATACTGCGCCAGCGCCTGCTGGAAATTTTGCTGGCCGCCCTGCGCATCGAATACTGAGGTAACGGTGCGCGCCAGCGGATCCGCTTCGGCGATCAGCCAGCTCTTATCCAGCGGGTTAAAGTTCTGGCTCTTAAACGGCGCGAATGATTTGCCCTCTGCCATGCGACAGAACAGGATCACCCCTTTGCCCTGCAGCGTCTGGCCGTTCACGCCGATCCAGGTGCCGTCGAAATCGAGCGTGCCGCCCGCGGCGCCGCCGGTCGCCAGGCAGGGGAAGCGGCCGGAGTTATACCAGGCCTGCATCATAAAGCCTTCCGAGGCGGAGAGGCCGTCGCAGTAGATCATGGCGAAAGTGCGGTCGGCCGACAGCGGCATGCGCACCGGCAGTTGGTTTAGCTCGCGCTGGATCGCCGCAATACGCTGCGGCGCAGTATGAGTGTCACGCACGTGCAGATCGACAATCTGCACCTCATGCTGGGCGATCAGGCTGTTCGGCAGCCACATCCAGCTGCCTTCCTGACTGGCGCCGTCGCAGTAGGTGCTGCGCGCGCCGCCGCTGCACAGCGCACCGTTAGAAGAAAGCACCAGCACGGTGCGCTGCGGCGTGGCAAAGCGCTGCCACGCCTGATTCACCTGCTGGAAATCGGCGTAGGGTGGGACAAAGACCATCAGGATGCCGGCGCCCCGGCTGCTCAGCCCGACGGCGGAGAGTGTTGTCGGCAGATTGCGTGCGTCATACAGACCGGTCGCTACAGGGGAGCCGCGTCCGGTAAGACCACGAAGAGAATTCATTAATGACATAAGGGAAAAAAGAACCTTTTTATAATGGTGCGGTTTTATTACTGCGTTAACGCAGCAAATCCTGGTGTAATAAAAAATATTCGACGCCGTTTATTTTGCGCCGGTCACTGTCAGCCGCTGGCACAATAATAAAGTAAAGCATTGGCGTGGGTAAAAGTGTTCTTTTATCGGTCGCGGCGTAAAAATATTTAGGCCGCAGCCCAAGAAAAGCGGGTTCCCACAGGCAGATCAAGGGCTTGATAAGCGACTATTTAACAAATTTAACCGCACCATAATAATATTCCCAACCTGATGGCGCGCCATGAAATAATAGCCGGAATAAAATAAAGGGAAATAAAATTACGCCTGTTAATCCAATCGTTATCGCCGATGAATTTAATTTGAGATAGGGCGAGGTAATTTGATTTAACGCTTAAGGTTAAACAGATTTCGCTGATGCTGGCTTTATTTTTTCCGATAGTAAAGAACGACGGCGAGAAAACCGTTTTCAGTCCGGAACCTGCAAAAGGCCGAAGGGATATGCTGTTTCCTGTCAGGATGAGTAGGCAATGCTGGCTTTTCGGGATATGTTTCTGTCGGAGAATTTCCCTTGGCTACAAATACAATTCGCAAATCCTGGTTTGATACCGACGCGCAGGCGACAACCAGCTTAACGTCCAGCAGCGGGTACGCTTCGGTGCCGACTGAGCATTACAGCGCCAGTCAGGCGGCCGTTCAGCTGACCCGCAGCGGACTTACCTGGAACGGCTATCAGGTTTACAACAAGCCTGTCGCGCTGACCTTCAGCTTTCTCGACAGCAGCACTGCCGCTTCGCCGCGCGGCGATAAAGGCATCGTCGCCTTTAACAGCGAACAGCAGGCTGCGGCGATGCAATCGCTACAGTCCTGGTCCGATCTGGCTAATATTAAATTCACCCAGGTCGCCTCGGGCGGACGGCTGACGTTTGCCAACTACACCCAGTTTTCCAATGGCCAGCCGGCCAACGATCAGGCCTACGCTTACCTGCCCAGCGCCAGCAAGGCAGGGGGTCGATGTGGTTTGATTACAACATCAACAATATCCGCGCGCCCGATAAATTTGAGTATGGCCGCCAGACCCTGACCCACGAGCTGGGCCACGCGTTGGGGCTGAGCCATCCCGGCGACTACAACAGCGGCACCGGCGTTATCTCCTACAGCGCCAGCGCCAGCTACGTAGAAGATTCACGGCAGTATTCGCTGATGAGCTACTGGAGCGAAACCAACACCGGTGCCAGTTTCAACGGCCACTATGCGGTGGCGCCGCTGCTGCATGATATCGCCGCCATTCAGCGCCTCTACGGCGCCAATATGACGACGCGCACCGGCAACACTGTTTACGGCTTCGATTCCAACAGCGGCCGCGATTACTACAGCGCCAGCAGCAGCAGTGACGTGCTGATTTTCTCGGTCTGGGATGCGGGCGGCAACGATACGCTTAACTTTTCCGGCTATAGCCAGGATCAGCTGATTAACCTTAACGCGCAGACGTTCTCCAACGTCGGCGGGCTGATCGGCAACGTCTCTATTGCCCTCGGCGCAGTGATTGAGAATGCCATCGCCGGAGCGGGTAACGATTCGGTGATCGGCAACGCCGTTGCCAATATCCTGCGTGGTAATGCCGGCAGCGATCGCCTTTACGGCAACGACAGCAACGACACGCTGTATGGCGACGACGGCAACGATCTGCTTTACGGCGGCAACGGCGATGACCTGCTGGCCGGCGGCACCGGCATCGATACGCTGAACGGCGACAGCGGCAACGATCGCCTTTACGGCGGCGAAGGCGACGATCTGCTCAACGGCGGCATCGGCAACGATACGCTTTACGGCGAGAACGGCAACGACCGCCTTTACGGCGGCGAGGGTGACGATCTGCTCTACGGCGGCAACGGTAACGATCTGCTTTACGGTGAGAACGGCAATGACCGTCTTTACGGCGGCGAGGGCGACGATCTGCTTTCCGGCGGCAACGGCAACGATACGCTCTACGGTGACAACGGCAACGACCGGCTCTGGGGTGCCGAAGGGGCGGACACGCTCTACGGCGGCATCGGCAACGATACGCTGTACGGCGATAATGGTAACGACCGGCTGTACGGCGGCGAAGGCATCGATCTGCTTTACGGCGGCAACGGCAATGACACGCTCTCTGGTGATAACGGCAACGACCGCCTTTATGGCGGCGAAAACGACGATCTGCTTTACGGCGGCAATGGTAACGATACGCTCTACGGCGAGAACGGCAATGATCGTCTCTGGGGCGGCGAAGGGGCCGACACCCTCTACGGCGGCAACGGTAACGATATCCTGTATGGCGAAAACGGCAATGACCGCCTGGAGGGCGGGGCGGGAGCCGACAGGCTGTATGGCGGCGGCGGCGCGGATAAGCTCTACGGCGGCGACGGCAACGATCTGTTTATCTTTACGCGCGCCAGCGATTCGCTGCCTGCGCTGCGGGATCTGATTGGCGACTTCACCAGCGGACGCGATAAGATCGATCTCTCGGCGCTCGACAGCGCGGCGCATCCGCTGCACTTCGCCGCGAAGTTTTCCGGCAAGCTGGGGGAAATGCAGATGACCTGGGATATCAACACGCATCTGACCCATCTCAGCCTTAACCTGACGGGGGACAGCCGCCCGGATATGACCATCGATATCGCCGCACATCCTAATATGCACCTTGATTTCATTGTATAAATAAACGGCGGGAGAGGTTGCCGCTCAGGCTGAATCGGCTCCTCTCTGCTACGCTTACAGGGAGCGTAAGATTTTCAACGAAAAACGGAGGTTGCATGGGTCTGTTAAGCTTTGTGAAAGACGCAGGGGAGAAACTGTGGGACGCGGTGACGCACAACACGGAACAGCAGGACGCTAAAATCAAAGAGCATTTACAGAAAACCGGCGTGCCGGACGCGGATAAAGTGCAGGTTGCGGTGAAAGATGGCAACGCCACCGTCACCGGCGAAGGGCTGAGCCAGGAAGCGAAAGAGAAGATCCTGGTGGCGGTGGGTAACATCGCCGGCATCAGCGGCGTTGACGACAAAGTTGCCGTGGCGCAGCCGGCGGCGGAAAGCCGTTTCTATACCGTGAAGAAAGGCGACACGCTGAGCGCGATTTCTAAAGAGGTGTACGGCAATCCCAACGAGTACAACAAAATCTTTGAAGCGAACAAACCGATGCTGAGCAGCCCCGACAAGATCTATCCGGGACAGACGCTGCGCATCCCGCAGTAAGATTTCAGGCCCGCCGTCCGGCGGGCTTTTTTTATCCGTTACTGGCCTGTCCGTTACCCCTTTTTTTCAGGCTCTGACCTGCTGCCTGTTATTTTTTATTTCAGCTTCGTTGCCGTTTGCTGTTTCCTGCTTCCTGCTTCCTGCTTCCTGCTTCCTGCTTCCTGCTTCCTGCTTACCACTTACCGCTTACCGCTTACCGCTTACCGCTTACCGATCCGCACCTTTTTGCCCGCTATTTTCTACCTGGCAACGCCATTGCAACGCATTAGTCACACCTTTTTCATGGTTATTTCGATAAACAGATTCGATTGTTAGCATTAATAAAAAGCGTATAGTAAGGTGCGTAATCGGAGGGTTAGCGCAATGTTAAGAGATCACTTAGAAATTCATGAAAGCGACACGCTGGAACGCGTGGAAGAGATTCGTCTGAAAAACCGTGGCCAGGAGGCGATCACCAAATGGTCCATCAAAGGGCCGGACGGCGATCTGAAAGGGCTGGTCACGCTGTTTGATAAGTTTTGCACCCGCCGCTCCTGGCCGGTCAACTACCGTATCACCCAGCACGACAGCAGCGGCAAAGTCGTGGTCGATAAGCTGACCGACAGCCTGTAACGATCAGCGCTTATGCGGCGCGGAAACACGAAAGGGGACCTTCAGTCCCCTTTTTTATGGGCGGACGTCAGGCGGCCTCAGGGCGCAAATACCGCGCGCAGGCAGCCATCTTCCTTATGCTTGAACATCTCGTAGCCTCTCGGCGCCTCTTCCAGCGAAAAGCGATGCGTCGCCATAAAGGCGGGATTGAGTTCACCTTTCGCCACGTGATCGAGCAGGCGATGCATATAGCGCTGGCCGTGCTGCTGGGCAGTGCGGATGGTCAGGCTTTTATTGATCATCAGCCCCAGCGGAAACTTATCCATCACGCCATAGACGCCGAGAATGGAGATATTGCCGCCTTTGCGGCAGGAGTAAAGCGCCTGGCGCAGCGCCGCGCCGACGTCGGTCTCCAGATGCAGCAGCTGCTTGGTGCGATCGTATACCTGGCTCAGCCCTTCGCCGCGCGCCTCCATGCCGACCGCATCGATGCAGCTGTCGGGGCCACGGCCGCCGGTCAGCTCCAGCAACGCTTCATGCACATCCGCTTTGCTGTAGTCGAGGGTAATGGCACCCGCATGTTCGCGCGCCATCGCCAGACGTTCCGGGAAGCGGTCGATGGCGATCACCTGATGCGCGCCCATCAGCCAGGCGCTCTGCATTGCCATCAGGCCAACGCCGCCACAGCCCCAGACCGCCACGGTATCGCCGGGATGGATATTGCAGAAATCCGCGCCCATATAGCCGGTCGGCGCGGCGTCGGAGAGAAACAGCGCCTGTTCGTCGCTGACATCATCCGGCACCACAAAGCAGTCGTTATCGGCAAAGGGCACGCGCACATATTCGGCGTGCGAACCGGCGTAGCCGCCGAAGGCGTGGCTGTAAGCGTAGATACCGCCGGTGGCGTGGCCTAATACCGGTTCGCCCTGTTCCCAGTGCGGGTTGGTGTTGTCGCAGCAGGAGGGCAGCTCGTGCTGACAGTACCAGCAGGAGCCGCAGGAGATAAAGGAGGGCACCACCACGCGATCGCCGCGTTTGATGTTTTTCACCGCGCTGCCGATCTCTACCACTTCGCCCATAAATTCATGGCCGAGAATATCGCCTTCGCGCATGGTCGGGATCAGCCCGTCGATCACGTGCAGGTCGGAACCGCAGGTCGTGGTTAAGCGAACTTTAATAATGGCGTCGTGCGGATTGATCGGCACGGGATCCGCCACCGTCTCCACGCGTAGATCGTTAACGCCGTTCCAGCATAGTGCGCGCATTACGCCTCCTCATCTTTGCGGCTGTCGTGACGGCCAGCGGGCTGTCCATCCAGGGTGGGAATTTCGCCGGTTTCGGCCAGGCTTTTAAAACGGTGCAACGCCTTGCTGAGCTGCTCTTTAGGGAACAAATCAAGCAGCGAGGCGACCTTTTTACCAATTTTGCCGCCTGGCGGATTGAAGCGCAGCGTCAGCGTCAGCTCGGTGCCCCATTCGCCCGGTGCCGGGCGGAACTGCAGCATGCCTTCATTCGGCACGTCGGCACCCTCCAGCGATTCCCAGGCGATAACCACGCCAGGCTGCTGCCCGACGATGCGGCTGCGCCAGTGATAGCCTTTTTTCAACGGTCCCTGAACGTGCCATTCGGCATCGGTGTCGTTTAGCACGGTAATGGTGGCGAAATGCGCCATGATCTGCGGCAGCGTGGCGGGATCGAGCCACAGCGCGTAGAGTCGATCCGCCGGCTGGCCCACGGTGATCCAGCGGCGCAGCATAATTTCATGCGTTTCATGGGCGCCAGTCGTTTGCGCTTTCTTACTCACAAGACCTCCGGTAGTGAACAACGGTGGTGATGCAGTCTGCGAAGGGGAGTAACAGCCTGCGTTACCCAACGTAAAACGCCCCGACGCCGGCACGCGGCGAAGGGGCGCAGATCAGAAGAGATGGAAGTGATGCCGCAGGCTGAAAAAGCTCCAGTAGATCA
This sequence comes from Mixta gaviniae, assembly GCF_002953195.1. Taxonomy (GTDB): domain Bacteria; phylum Pseudomonadota; class Gammaproteobacteria; order Enterobacterales; family Enterobacteriaceae; genus Mixta; species Mixta gaviniae. The sequence continues at coordinate 1,938,173 of NZ_CP026377.1, forward strand.
CCGAGGCGATCAGGTATGCCCAGCAGCCCCAGTAGGCTACCGGCTCGCGTCGGTGCTTCTCTTTCGGCAAATTGATAAATAAATAGAGCGCGGCGGCAATCAGCGCAATAAAGTAAAATATCTTCAACTTATTCTCCTTTTTTCCTTGGCCTGTCAGAACATAGCGTTGTAAAAGCTATAGCACAGAAGGGCAAATAAGGAGAACAAACCGGCGGAATTGACCGCCCACCGGTCAGGAGAGGTAATGGTTTCGCTGGCGCAGCCACTTCTCCAGCGCCGCCGCTTTCATCGGCGCGGCGCAGTAAAAACCCTGTACCTCATCGCAGCCCAGCTGACGCAGCAGTTCAAAGGTGCTTTCATCCTCGACGCCCTCCGCCAGCACCACGTAATCAAGATCCTTCAGCATGATAATCACGTTGCGCACGATAATGTCGCTGGCCGTGTCATGCTGAAGGCGGCTGATTAACGAGCGATCCAGCTTGATGATATCGATAGGAATGCGGCGCAGGTAGCTGATGTTGCTGTAGCCGGAGCCAAAATCATCCAGCGAAATCTTAAAGCCGCGCAGCTTCAGCATATCGAAGCCGTGCAGCGCGTCGGGGCTGGCGTGGATCTCTTCTGTCTCCAGGCATTCGATGCCGAGATACTCCGTTGTCAGGCCGCAGCGTAGCAGGCGTTCCTCCTGGCGATCGGCGAAGCCGGGACGGCAGATGTCGGAGACGCTGACGTTGACCGACACCGGCAGATGGATCCCTTTTTCTGCCCAGCGCTGCAGCTGCCGGATGGTGCGGTCGATCACCCAGTCGGTTAGCTCCGCCATCAGGCTGGTGCCGACGGCGAGCGGGATAAAGCGGCCCGGCGGAATTTCACCTTCTACCGGGTGTTTCCAGCGCAGCAGCGCCTCCAGCCCGACCGGCTTGCCGCTGTGCAGGCAGACCTTCGGCTGAAACACCAGGTAGAGACCATAGCGCCCGCGTACCGCGCGCGCCAGATCGTTCAGCAGCTGAAACTCCTGGCTGCGCTGGCTGTCGCGTTCGCTGTCGAACGCCTGATAGGGTCGCTGGCGCGCGATCGCCTCGTGCAGCGCGCTTAACGCGCGACGCACCGCCTCACGCGGCGGTAGCGCATGGGGCACAAACTGCACCTCGCCGACGCGCACCTGCAGATCGATGGTGATGGTGTCGCTCAGCCGCGCGTTGATGCCGCGTAGCTTTTCGCTGCAGGTCTGGGCGTTAAGATCGTCGTCGCCGCGCGCCAGCAGCGCGAAGCGGCCGTTGCTGATGGTATAGAGCATCGGCTCGCTGATGCCGCTCAGCCGCTGATGCAGCACCTGGGTCAGTTCACGCAGCAACCCCTCCGAGGCGGCCATACCGAGCGAGCGCGCCACCTCGAAAATATGCTGGGTGTCGATGCAGTCAATCATCAGCAGCCGATAAGCCTGATGCGGAAGCGTATCGGCGCTCAGCTCCAGGTCACGCATCAGCCGCTGGCGATTAGGCAAGCCGGTCACGGTATCGAGATAGCCGTTGGCGTACCAGGCGTCCAGAAAGGCGGCGGTCAGGCGCGCCAGCGTGGTCAGCGTCGCCTGCTGCTGCTCGCTGAAGGGGTGCGGCTGGGTATCGGTCACGCAGAGCGTGCCGATAATATAATCTTCACCCGACACCAGCGGTACGCCGGCGTAAAAGCGAATAAAGGGCGCGCCCTGCGTCAGTGGATGTTCGCTGAAGCGCGGATCCTGATGGGTATCGTGGCAGATCAGAATGTTCTCGCACTGTACCGTATGGCGGCAAAACGCCTGCTGCAGCGTCGTCTCCGCCAGCGTAAAGTGCTGCGCCGCTTTAATGTACTGCCGCTCCTCATCAAGGATCGAGACGAAGCAGCTGGGAATGCCCAGCAGCTGGCTGGTCAGCAGCGTAAACTGGCTAAGGATCTCATCGCGGCAGCGGTCGTTTTTCTTTAACAGATCCAGCGCTGCCCGCCGCTTACTGTGTTGTTGTGTTATTTGGGTAAGCATAGTTTTCCGCCTGGCGTCGGAACAAAATTAAAGAAGGAGTGATTCTACCCAGCGAGTTATCGGCCTGCCGGGTCTTTGCTTTAATTTTACTTTCCGCGCGGTTTTTCTTTCTGCGCAAGCTGTGCCAGGTTTATAGGGGAGGAGATTGATATGAAACGTGATGTACTGAGTGAAGAATATTATGACGAAGTGTGTCGGGTGATCGGCGACGCCGTCATCGTGCTGGCGGAAAGCGGTTTTGATACCGAACGCGACACGCTCGCCAGCCTGCTGTGGCAAACGCGTCTGCGTCGTCAGGACAGCGACCGCGACGAGCAAAAAGTGCTGGAGCATGCCATCCGACTGATTAAAACCTGATTTTTCACTCAGCGTGCCGCATCGGCAGAGAAGGGAATTCGGTAACTAAAAAATGACGCAGGTGATCGAGACACCATTCGCCATCTTCGGCGCGCTGGCAGCAAAAGGCTAAGGTAATCTTTTTGCTGTGGGTGCCGGCGATCTCAAGCGGAGACCAGCTCCACTTGAGAGACGACCGCGCATAAGCCACCATCGCGCCGTCGCGGATGTGGTTATCGATCTCCTGCTTCGCCAGATAGGCCCAGAAGTAGTCATCCAGATTCGGCGTATCCTCCGTCAGCGACGCAGGCAGGCCGGGGCGGAAGGCGAAATCGACATAGCCGGCCACGCCTGTCTCCAGCACGCGATAATCGCAGCCCAACGTCATAAACAACCCATCCTGTAAATTCACCTCTTCCAACAGCCGACGCAGATTCGGCGAACGCTTCGCTTCCTCTATCTCATCAATGCGTTGCGTTTCGTGAATAAGATCGATGCCGCCGTAATTGACGCTGCCGTCGCTGTAGCTTTCGCGCGGGTAGGGAAAGATAACGAAGCGATCGTTGCGTTTTTCCTGTTCCATATTAGGGCCTTATCTAATGAATTCTGGTTATCCTGCGTCATCCGGTGACAAATGCCTACTAAAAATGCGCTGGCAGCGAAAACCTGCTGGCAAGCTTTATGCCGTCGCCGGTCATGCAACTCCCTGTTTGTTAGATATTTTACTCTCTGGCCGCACGGATTTTTATTCAGGCCGGGTAGATAATATACATAAGGAAAATGAAATGATTGATCGTATCCAACACTGTATTGAACGCTGCTACCTGTGTGCGGCCGCCTGCGAGCGGTGCGTCAGTTCCGGCCTGCTGTCGCCAGCGGGAGAAACGATGCGCGATTGCCTGCAGTCAGCTTCCCAGTGCGCAACCTTATGCCGGCTGGCGGCGCAATACCTTGCGATCAACGATGCCTCGGCCCGGCCGCTATACCCAATTTGCGCACAAGCGTGCAAAGCGTGCGCGGCGGCATGCGCGAAACATTCCGTACTTTCCTGCCGCCGCTGCGCGGAGACCTGTCGTCAGTGCGCGCGGCTGCTGAAGATGCTCGCGGCGTAAGCCCTCACCGCCTGTGGGAAGGCTATTTCCCACAGGTCCAGGTGATCATCTTATCCTGCTGCGGATCGATAAGCCGGAACTGGCGATCGGAGATGCGCTGGGCCAGATAGCCCTCTTTGGTCACCGCCGCCGGAATATAGCGTGTGCGGTCGGTGGAGTGGAGCGGCCCGCTTTCCACCTTCACATCGTCGTCAGCGACGCTGAAGGAGCTGACCAGATCAAACACCGTGGCGCGCGTGGCCGCGGTTTCCTGACCGTAAATCGTGGCGACTTTTCCCGGACACTCTACTCCCTGCGGGCCGGATGAACAGGCGGCAAGCAAAAAGGGAAGGGTGAACACCATCATACGCAACATAGTCATTGCCTTTTCATTCTGTGGCTTTCCCTGCCGCAAAGCGGACAGTAACGGGCGCGGTGCGCTTTAATCAGCATAGCATCGGCGCAGCGAAAACGGCGGAATTCGGTGCGTCGCTCACTTAGCGCCAGTGAAAAAACATGTCTTAACTTGGTTTGGCGCGATAAATTTGGCAATATGTGCGCCCTGTCACGAAAGGGAAATGATGAATGAAAGAAGAAGAAGCGAGCCTGATGTTGATTCGTCACGCCATAGCCGACCTTCCTCAGCCGCAAAAAACGCAGGTAGAAGCCTGTATTGCGGGGATAAAAGGCGTAATGCGCGATTACTCCTGCGAAGACGCCGGCCTGGCGTTGATGCTGGTGGCGGCGGAAGTGGCCGCAGAGCAGGAGTAATCTGGCATAACGTTTGACTGGCGCGGTAGGGCGTGCGGCGCAGTCATGCGCGGCACGCTTAGCGGTTCATCTCTTTGACCAGCCAGGCGTGGATCACCGTCACGATGTAGCGTTGCTGCGGCGCGCTTAGCGGCTGGCGCGCAGCGATATTATGCCACTTTTCCAGGCATCCCCGGCAGCAGGTGGCGGTGGCGTGCTGCGCGATAAATACCGGATGGCCGCGCATCGGCGTCTGCTTGCCATCATTGCGCGGCTCGGCGTCCGCCAGGCGCTTAACGATAAAATCGGCCGCATGCTGGTCGATAACGTCCGGCCCTTTCTCCAGACAGTAGCGACGTTCCTTCTCGCCCAGCCGAAACCGGCGCCGGAAAGGGGAGGCGGCCAGCCGCTGGAACAGCAAATCAAGTTCAGACATAAGGACTCCCGTTGAGCGGGCGATCTTAACCGCCGGGCTGGCGCTGTCAAACTGGATGCGCGAATTTTTCGCCGTGGCGGCCGCAAGCAGAACTATGATTAATGAGGTTTTTACAACGCGAAGGGAGAAGGCGTCATGAAGCGTTTTTTATTCGCAGCCGGCGTTGCGACGCTCTGGCCTGCGCTGGCACACAGCGAGACGGAATTTCAGATAACCTGCCCGGGTCGCCCGGTGATGACCGTATCGCGCGCGCAATACGGCCTGTCGACCTTAATGTGGCCGCCGCATCACTTCCAGGTCGCCGCCGGTCAAACGCGCACCACCATCAGCAACGGCGAGCAGATCGCCATTACCCGTTTTCGCAACGGCGACAGGCTGATCATTAATCACACCCGCGACCAGGTCTGGTTCGCCAGGCGCAACAGCGAAAAACTGCAGCCCTGCAGCCGCAGCGCCAAACGCGAGGTGGAGGCGGTCACGCTGGAGCGCCTGGACGATCGCCGCGTCGATGCGTGACACAGCAGGGACTATGACTGCTGCGCGCTAAGCGCGCCGGGCTGGCGCAATACCGGATGACCGCTGACGCGCAGGCGCGCCTGGCCCTGTGTGAGGCTCAAACATCCGTGCGCGCCTAACGGCAGCGTAACGGTCGCCAGGTCGTGTCCGAAGTTTAGCCCGTCGATCACCGGCAGGCCGGTTACATCGCGGATGCGCTGCCAGACGGTGGCGAAGTCGAAGTCGTTGTCATACTCCGACGGCGTAAAGCCGGTAAAGCTGCCGACCACGATGGCGCGCTGACGCGCCAGCACGCCGCACTGATGCAGCTGCAGCAGCATGCGTTCGGTGCGGAACGGATGCTCGTTGATATCCTCGATCACCAGAATCCCCCTTCAATAGCGGGCAGCCACGGCGTGCCCACCAGCGTCATCAACATCGCCAGGTTGCCGCCCCACAGCGTGCCTACCAGCGCGGGCAGCGGCGCGGCGCGGCTTGCCCACTGCAGGGTGAATTCCGGTTCGGTGAGCGCCTGCCAGAAATGGTGCCAGGTGAAGTCGCTGAGTTCAGGCGCACCGAAATTGCCGCTCAGCATCGGGCCGCTAAAGGTGATCAGCCCAGTGGTCGCCAGCAGCGCCAGCTGCAGGGCGGTCAGATCGCTGTGGCCGCAGAGCGCCGTCGGCTGCCCCGCCAGCTGCTGTTTCAGGCCGCTGTAATCGATCTGCTCCAGCAGCCGCGTGACCCCATAGCCGCCACGCACCGCCAGAATGATATCGGGCAGCGGGCTGAGGCGGGCAAGGGCATTGATATCCTGCAGCCGCTCGGCATCGCTGCCGGCGAAGCGCTGAAAGCGCCGGCCGATGGCGCTCTGATTCATCACCTGATGGCCTGCGGCCTCCAGCCGCTGAACTCCCAGCGCGGCGGCGGGCTGGTTATGGCAGTAGCCTGAGGGCGCAATAAGATGGATGGTGCGGGGCGTTTGCGAATTCATTAATAGCGACTCCTGAATAGCTGGGCAGAGCGGACAGCGATAACACCGGCGAGCGGATGATAACCCGCTTTTGCGCGGTCGGCGTGCGCCTGCGAGCGCCGATTTGTGAGCTGTGCCGGTTTTTTACACAGCCAACCGGCATCTTTTCGCTTTTTTCGCGGTCCAACTGGCGTGATGATGACGAAACCTCGCGCTAAAGTCATCATTTGTCACACTTTATTCGCGAATTAGGAAAAGCGGCAATTTTTAAAAGCGGAGCGGTCAGTAAGATGGAACACAGCAACCAGGCTTCGAGGAAACCTACAGCGTGAAATTCAGGATGCTTGTGCTTTCGGCACTGTTACTGGCGGGCTGTGCCAGTGAAAATTCCAGGCATGTCGCCCATCAGCAGCAAACCCCATTGACCAAAGCGCCGCCGAGCCGCGTATCGCAGGCCTGGTCGATGTTCACCGAAGACGCCGCCAGCCACTACGGCGTGGACGAACGGTTAATCAGCGCCATTATCAGCGTCGAATCGGGCGGCAATCCCGATGTGGTCAGCCGCTCTAACGCCGTTGGCCTGATGCAGATTAAAGCTTCGACCGCCGGACGCGAAGTCTATCGCGCGCAGGGGCGTCACGGTCAGCCGAGCGCCGCAGAGCTGCGCGATCCGGCAAAAAATATCGATATCGGCACGGCCTATATTCGTCTGCTGCAGCAGCGGGCGCTTTCCGGTATCCGCGATCCTGAAACGCTGCGTTATGCCACCATTGTCGCCTACGCCAACGGCGCCGGCGCGCTGCTGCGCACCTTCTCGCGCGACCGCGATCGCGCCATCGCCATGATTAATGATATGTCGCCCGATGAGTTTCGGCGCCATGTGCAGACCCGACATCCGGCCGCACAGGCGCCGCGCTACCTGTGGAAGGTGAATACCGTTTACCGCACCATCTGACGCTTAGCCGTCTGCTGCGTATTCTCGCCTTCTTCATTGGAGGCGGAATCCGCGACGTTTACCTCCGGCAGGGTACCGCCGGTAAACTGCACATGACGGATCGGGAAGGCGAAATGCACGTCCAGCGCCGCCAGCCGTTCCATCAACTGCAGGTTAATCTCCTGCTGAATATCCATATATTTGTTGTAGTCGGCGTCGGTGACGTAATAGATCACTTCATAGGTCAGCTGCGAGACATCAAACGACAGGAAATGCGCGCGGTCGAAACGCGTCTGTGCCACGCCCTGAATAATCTCTTTCACAATGCCGCCGATCTGGCGCGCTTTCTCCGCCGGCGTGTTGTAGCTGATGCCGAAGCGGAACTGAATGCGGCGCTCCTGCATACGCTTGTAGTTATGAATGGTCTGCTGCAGCAGGATGGCGTTAGAGCAGACGATCTGCTCGCCGCTCAGGCTGCGGATGCGGGTGGTTTTCAGGCCGATATGCTCGATCGAGCCGGCTACGTCGCCGAACACGATAAAGTCGCCGATTTCAAACGGCTTATCGATGCCGATCGCCAGCGAGGCGAAGACGTCGCTCAGCACCGTCTGGATCGCCAGCGCCACCGCGATACCGCCGACGCCCAGGCTGGCCACCAGCGCGGTGATATTGACGCCCATATTGGAGAGGATCGCCAGCAGGATAATTGCCCAGATAAACACCCGCAGCATGATGCCAAGGATTACCATGGTGACCGGATTGCGCACATGCGTCGGATCGCGCAGCATATTGCGCAGCCAGAGGCGCACGCCACAGTCGAGCCAGAGAGCAAACTGGAAAATCAGCGCGATAAACCAACCGTGATCGACGGCGCTGCGCCAGGTAGCAGGCAGATCGATAAATTTAATGGCGATCAGCAGGGAGAAGATAAACAGCAGCAGTCGGCTGGTGGTGCGCAGCATTTCGACGGCGATATTGTAGAAGTGCGATGAGTGATGTTCGCTGAAGCGCCCCAGACGGGTGCTGATAAAACCGATCAGCGAGCGCAGCACCCAGTAGATAAACAGGGTGCCGCCTACGACGATGGCGGTATTGATCCAAAATGTCTTGTTTGTCAGCAGCGACAGGGTCTGATCGGAAAGTATGTCCTCCATCAGGGAGTATCTCCTTACGGTTGATCGGGCAAAAAAAATCAACTGTAAGCCTGGCTCAGGGCTATGCCCTTTGCCAGGCCGATGGACACTGGAGGCTTAACGGAAGCGCATCGCCTTTTCGCGCGCTGCGCGTTCAAGGGCGAAGATCACTTGCTGCAGCTGGCGCTCCTGCCCTGCGCTGAGCGAGGTGAAACGGAAGCTCAGGCGCGGCGTATGCACCGTCTCATTTTTGCTGCTGACGGAGGTGCGCGTGCCGACATGCAGCAGCTGCGCATCTACCTCCATCTCGCCATATTCGCCCATATCGAGCCGCAGGCCGCGCCAGATATCGCCGCTGGCGATATTCTCCGGCAGCGCGCTTTCCACCAGCACGCCGACGCCGCCCAGCGACAGATCCTGCAACCGGAAGCGCGCTCTGCCGCCCTCCGGCCAGGTCGCGTGACAATAGAACACCGGCGCCAGCGGCGCGCTGATGCGGAAATATTCGCGGCGCTGGATCTGCAGCAGCTCTGGCGGCAGCGGGGCGCTGAAAGCGGGCAGGCCCTCAAATTCGCTGGCGTGCAGCTGCGGCAGAGTAAATTCCACCTTGGCGCCGCGCATTTCTGCCGTAACGGTCAGCGCACGCATCTCCAGGGTGACCTGATTATCGTAGTCGTTGCTGCCGTAATCGATGACCAGCTGCTCTTTATCAATAAACAGCACGCGGCTGATAAACTGGCCGCGCGCATGGGTCACCATTACCGGCGTATTGTCACGCTCGATATCGCGCAACACTCCCAGCACTGCCAGCGTACCGCGTTTGTAGAACTGCTCATTGTCGGTCTGTTTCACTTACTGCTCCAGCGCTTGTCAAAAATAGTTACAGTTACCGTTATCCCAATGTTATCGGCACTGCGGCGAGGAATTTTACGTGGGCCGCACGCTTTTTCGGAAATTTTTTTCAGGAAAGTTCTGCCTGAAATCACAGAGTTAGAAATATGTCCTATACTTGTTGCCAGAAGTAAGGAGCAGGATAGCCGCTAACGTTTCTGGAGGGCAGGTAATGTTTTCGAAAAAAGATGCGCGTAACAGCCTCGAAGATGCACAGGATCGCACCCGTGAAGCAGGCGGCGCTCTCTGCCGTAGTATGAACAGCGCAACGCATCAGGCGTGTTCGTATGTAAAAAGTAACCCCTGGGCAGGCGTTGGCGCCGGCGCCGTAGTGGGATTTATCGTTGGTATGTTAATTAGCCGTAAATAATAAGGAGCTACAGATGGGAATTCTGTCATGGATCATTTTTGGTTTAATCGCCGGTATCATTGCTAAATGGATCATGCCTGGCAAAGATGGTGGTGGTTTCATCATTACGATTATCCTCGGCATCATCGGTGCAGTCGTCGGCGGCTGGATCAGTACGTTCTTCGGCTTTGGCCGCGTTGACGGCTTCAACTTCGGCAGCTTTGTGGTTGCGGTTATCGGCGCGATCGTGGTGCTGTTTATCTACCGCAAAGTGCGTCACTGATAACCCGCCCGAAAAGAAGGAGGCTGCGGCCTCCTTTTTTTATGGGCGCGGTTCCGCGTTTTGCCGCTGCTGCTGAATGGCAGGAAAGCGGTTTTCCAGCCAGTCGGTTAATGCCAGCACATGTTCGCTGGCTTCTCTGCCCAGCGTAGTCAGACGGTACTCTACGTGCGGCGGCACCACCTCATACGCTGTTCTCACCAGTAGCCCATCCTCTTCCATATAGCGCAGCGTCTGCGCCAGCATCCGTTCGCTGACGCCGCCGATGGCACGGCGAATTTCGCTAAAGCGCAGCGTGTTATCGCGCAGCGCCAGCATCACCAGCATGGTCCAGCGGCTGGTAATGCGCTTCAGCAGCTCGCGCGACGGGCAGTCGGGATTGAGCAGTTCGCCGCGCAGCGTCGCCGCCTGATTCAGGGCGAGGGCATTTTTTTTCATGCTAACATTCCTGTAAGTACTTACTTTTAGGAAGTGTATCTTTTACGCTGCTTTTCTACCATCCTGAATTGAGAAGGAGTGAAAAGATGATTGCAGTTACCGGCGCAACCGGCCAGCTTGGCCGTCTGACCATCGAAAGCCTGTTAAATAACGTCGCCGCTGGCGAAATTATCGCGATAGTACGCGATCCGGCGCGCGCGCAAGATCTGGCCGCCAAAGGGGTCATTGTGCGCCAGGCAGATTATAACCATCCGGCAGCGCTGGAGCAGGCGCTGGCGGGCGTGGAGCGTCTGCTGCTGATCTCCTCCAGCGAAGTGGGGAAACGGGTGGCGCAGCATCAGGCGGTGATTGACGCGGCGAAGAAAAACGCCGTGCGCTTTGTCGCCTATACCAGCCTGCTGCATGCCGACCGCTCGCCGCTGGGGCTGGCGCAGGAGCATCTGCAGACCGAGGCCGCGTTACGTGATTCCGGGCTGGCTTTCGCGCTGCTGCGCAACGGCTGGTATACCGAAAACTATGCCGCCAGCATTCCCGCCGCGCTGAAGTTCAATGCCTTTACCGGCGCCGCGGCGGAAGGACGTATCTCCTCCGCGGCGCGGCGCGACTATGCGCAGGCGGCGGCAACGGTGATTTCACAGGCAACGCCGCAGGAGAACGTGTATGAGCTGGCCGGCGACGAGAGCTACACGCTGGCAGATTTTTCTGCAGAGATCGCCCGTCAAAGCGGCGTGCCGGTGGCCTGGCATAACCTGTCGCAGCAGGCATTTGCCGAGCTGTTGACTGGCGCAGGGCTGCCACAGGGGCTGGCTGAGATGCTGGCGGATTCCGACGCGGGCGCAGCGCAGGGCGGCCTGTTTGATGAGAGCGGCACGCTGAGCCAGCTGATCAAGCGGCCCACGACACCCTGGCAGGAAACCATCGCCGTCGCGCTACGCAGCTGAAGATCATGACGTAGGGCGAATAAAAAGGAGGCAAACGCCTCCTTTACTGTCTGCGGCTAAAACGCGGCTGGCGCTGTCGCCCGACGATAAAAAAGGAGGCAAACGCCTCCTTTACTGTATGCGGCTAAAACGCGGCTGGCATTGTCGCCCGACGATAAAAAAGGAGGCAAATGCCTCCTTCTGTTGCGCGTATCAGAAATCGTAGCCGACGGTGGCCACCACCGAACGCTCCGCGCCCCAGTAGCAGTTGCCGGTGCCGTAGCAGGCGGCGATATAGTCGCGGTCGGTCAGGTTATTGGCGTTCACCTGCACCCACGCGCCTTTCAGCTTGTTGTTCCACACGCCAAGATCGGCACGAACAGAGGCATCCAGCAGGGTTGCCGACGGCAGACGGGTCGTGTTTTCATTATCCGCCCACTGTTTGCCGATATAGCGCACGCCGGCACCGGCGCTAATGCCGTAATCAAACTTATAGTTGCCCCACAGCGATGCGATCTGGTTTGGCGTCACGTACGGCGTATGGCCATCGTTGCCATCGACGCTATCCTTAAAGCGCACGCGCGTCACCGAGTAGTTGGCGATAGTGCTGAAGCGTGGGGTGATCTGATTGCGCGCCTCCAGTTCCAGCCCGCGTGAATGCACCTTACCGGCAGGCTCATAGTAAGAGGTGTTCACAATACGGTTGCCCACATCCTTCTGCATCAGATCGTACACCGCGATGGAGTACATATCGGCGGTGCCGGTCGGCTGATATTTCACGCCGGCCTCATACTGCTCGGCAGTGGTCGGCTTCAGCAGATCGCCATTTGCGTCCGGCAGGCTCGACGGCGTAATCGCCTGGCTGTAGCTGACGTAAGGCGATACGCCGTTATCGAAGGCATAAAGCAGCGAAGCGCGGCCGCTGATATGGTCATCGGAGCGACGACGGCTGGTATCGGTCGTGTCGTTGGTGCTTTTCGCTACCAGACGGTCATAACGACCGGAAAGGGTCATATGCCACTTATTCCATTCCATCTCGTCCTGCAGATAGATGCCTGCCTGATGGTAGCGACGCGTTTGGTCATAGGCGTAAAGGCCGGCGATACGGTCGGCGTCAGGGTTGGCAGGATCCCAGGCATTTTGCCAGAAGCGCGAGCCGCCTTCGCCGGTGCGCGCGTTAAGCGGATCGACATAAGCGCTGGCATCCCACAGGCTGTCGCGGTACTGATGATAATCCGCGCCCAGCACCAGCGTATGTTCGACTTCGCCGGTGATGAAATCCGCTTCCAGCTGGTTATCGATAGCGTAGGCATCAAGCGAGGAACGTTCGCCGGAGTAGTAGCGATCCAGAAGGTTGCTGTCGCCGCGCCAGCCAATCTGATAGACCTGGTCCAGGTCGACGTTAGAGTGGGTGTAGCTGGCGTTAGAGCGGAAGGCCCAGGTATCGTTAAAGCGATGGGAGAACTGATAGCTGTAGATCTGCTCGTGACGCTTGAATTGATCGATAGCGCTTTCGCCATCATAGAAGCCGTTGCTGAGCTTACGGCCGTTGCGCTCGGTGATGCTGCCTTCGCCCGGCACCGAACCGTGATAGCCGCCGGATGGATCTTTTTGCAGATAGGCCTTCAGCAGCAGCGAGGTATCGCTGTCAGGCTGCCAGAGCAGAGAAGGGGAAATGGCATAACGCTCTTCGCGCGTGTGGTCATACTGGGTATCGCTGTTGCGGGTGATACCGGTCAGGCGAAACGCCCACTGATCGTTGATGGCGTTGGTATAGTCAAACGCGGCGCCGGTGGTGCTGTTATTGCCCGCCATCAAACGGAAATGGCCTTCCTGCCGGAACTGCGGCCGCTTCGACGTCATCATCACCAGCCCGCCGGGCACGGTCTGACCATAGAGCGCGGAGGAGGGGCCTTTAATCACGTCGATGCGCTCAAGGAACCAGGGATCGACCTGCAGCGCGTTATAGCTGCCGCCGTCGGTCATCAGACGCAGGCCGTCAAGGAACGTATTGTCGACGTCGCCGCCGTGGAAGCCGCGCAGCGAAACGGTGTCGTAACGCGTGGCCGCACCGGCGAAGTTGGTAAACACGCCGGAGCTGTAGTTCAGCGCCTGATTAACATCCATCGCGCCCTGATCTTCGATCTGCTGGCGCGTCACCACGGAAACGGACTGGCCGGTGGTAATCAGCGGGCGGTCGGTTTTTGTCGCGCCGGCGCTGGTTTTTACAGTATAGCCAGAGGTGGGCGAATCGGCGGTTTCGGCTGGCTCAGCGGTGACTACCAGCGTCTCGGCGGCGAGAGCAGAACCCGGCGCGGCAAGCGCCAGCGCGCAGAGCAGCGCGGAACGTTTCAGGCTGAAAGGCATTCCCATCTTATATCCCTTAAACAGAGCGAAAAGGCCGCTTCGGCGACAGCACGCGGCCGGAAAAAGGTAAACGAGAAGTTATTCTCATGTAACCGTAAAGACTAATGAGAATTATTATCTTTCTCTGTTAATGATTCAAGATGTAATTTATCTGATTAATTCCGGATAAACACTGTGGTTTCAGGGGATTAAAACCATTAAGGCCAGCCCGGGCGCGCTGCCGGGCTGGAGGGGTTTATTGTGCTTTTTTCAGATCGCTGACGTTATTACAGGTCACGCCTTTCGGACAATACATATCCATTAACTTCAGAGTGACGCCGTTGGTCCAGCCGAAGCCGTCCTGCAGCGGGTATTCACCGCCGCCGCCGCCGCCCAGATTGCCCTCAACCACATATTTTTCCACCAGCTTATGCTCGCGGTCATAGGTAGCCTGCACGTTATCCAGGAAGCGAATGCTGATCTCTTTCGCCAGTGTCTGCTTGCCATAGTGATTCAGGCCATCCACCGCCACCCACTGCAGCGGCGCCCAGCCGTTTGGCGCATCCCACTGCTGGCCGCTATGCACGGTGGTAGTCACCAGGCCGCCCGCTTTCAGCAGCTGCTTCTCTACCGCATCGGCGGTTTTTGCCGCGTGGTCGTCGGTTGCCGCCTGCATAAAGAGGGGGTAGAGGGCGGCCGCCGTCAGCTGCGTGCGTACGCTGTTGCGTTTCCAGTCGTAATCTGCGTACCAGCCGCCTTTTTCGTTCCACAGATAGCGGTTGATCGCTGCCTGACGCTTCTCCGCCAGCGCTTCATAACGTTGGCTCTCTTCATCTTTGTTCGCCAGCTTGTTAGCGTGCGCCAGCGTTTTCTCCAGATGGAACATCAGGGCATTCAGATCTACCGGCACGATTTCCGTGGTGCGGATTGTCGAGAGATCTTTTGGATCGTCAAACCAGCGCGAGCTGAAATCCCAGCCGGAGGTCGCGCTGGCGCGCAGGTCGCGGTAAAGCGCTGCTTTGTCGCGCTGGGGCACCTTTTGCGCGGTGGCAATATCATACATATAAGATTCGGTGCGCGGCACGTCGCGCGCATCCCAGTAGCGGTTCAGCACCGTGCCGTCTTTCATCTTCACGACGCTTTTACTGGCGCTACCGACGGCGACGCTCTGCGCATCCGTCATCCAGTATTTGTACTCTTTTTGTAGCTGCGGCAGATATTTGCTGTAGACGCTGTCGCCGTCATGCTGGGCGAGCAAATCGACCATCAGGCTGAAGAAGGGCGACTGCGAACGGCTGAGATAGTAGCTGCGGTTGCCGTTGGGAATATGGCCGTAGACATCCAGCTCGTGGGCGAAGTTATCCACCATATCCTGCACGCGATCCCAGTGGCCGCTTGCCGCCAGCCCCAGCATCGTAAAATAGCTGTCCCAGTAATAAAATTCGCGATAGCGGCCGCCCGGCACCACATAGGGTTTCGGCAGCGGCAACAGCGAATCGTACTGATTAATCTTGTCAGTGGTGCGCGTCAGCACCGGCCACAGACCTTCGATATGCTCGCGCAGGCTCTGATTGGCGGGCGGGACATAATCTTCGCCTTTAGCCGGCAAGGTGAAGTTGCTGTCGACAAAGCGGCGCAGATCGAAATTGCGCTGATTTTTTTGCATCTGCCAGTCGGCAAGAATCGATGACGGATTAAATTTGGGCACCGCATCGGCAAAGGTTTTCTGATCTGGAAACAGATTAGCCGACTGTACCGCATGATAAAGCGGCCCGAGGCGTACGTCCGGCGGCTGCGGCGTGTGCTGTTCTTCCGCCGCCTGCGCATAAAACGATCCCGTCGTCAGCGCGCCGGCGATCAGCATCGGCAGTACCAGTGCGCCTTTCCATTGAGAAGTTACGGCCTTCTTCATCATTAGTATTCTCCTTGTCCAGACCAGACATAGCCTGTAAGTGTTTGACCCTGCAAAAACTTTAGACGAATTTTAATAGTTTGCTTGTAGTCAGGGCGGGAATTGTGAGTTGGATTAGGGTTTTAGCGACCGGGAAAGAGGGGCAGGGGCGGCCCTGAACACACCCATCGGCGGAAAACGATGACTAAAGGGGGCAGGGAAAGTGCGTATAAAGGATAAAAAAGACTGAACGTTTGCTCAGGCCGGGCGGTGCCCGGCCTGAAATGTCCCTTTGATGAGGAAACCTGTCCCGTCACCATCGATGCAAGGCATCGGCAGTCCATTCGATCAGCATCGGCTGTTGAGCGACAAATTCAGCTATTTTTCCCGGTACTTCTGGCTATTCCTGTAGGCTTTCACCAGTACCTGATGCAGTCGTCCAATGGTTAAATCAGTAATTACTGGCTCAGGGATGTCGCGTATCCAGCGGCAAAGTCGGCCCAGCCCTAAAAGATCCAGTCCCTCGCTTGAAAAAAGATATTCGTTCTCGCGAAGTTCAAACAGGGCCCGGAATCCATCCTCTTCCGTATGTAGCGCAACGCCAAAGGTGTTTTCGGCTTCTTCCAGAAGCTCTGCGCCGTCGTCGCCAGTAATGCCCATATCTTCCTCCAGACGAGTTTCGGCCTGTAAGGCCATGCGCCGTTCCCCTGAAAAGGTACGGACAAACTGAATGACCTCGTCCAGAGAGGGGCGCTGTTGATAAACAGGATTATCCGCATCGGCGGAGGCAGGGATGGGGGTGGCGTTCATCATCGACTTCCTGTGTCTGATTGCATTGCTACGTTATCCGGACTTGTTCCAGCTTAACAAGGATATTCCGTTTCTGAAGAAAGCAGAGCATACAAAAAAGCCTGAACGTTTGCTCAGGCTTTCTCGTGGAATAATGGCGGTGAGGGGGGGATGGACTCGCTTCGCTCGCCCTGCGGGCAGCCTGCGGCTGTCCAACCGGCTGCGCCGGTTGTCGAACCCGGCGGGGGTTCTCATTACCCCCTCATGAGTGCGATAGGCATACAAAAAAGCCTGAACTTTCGCTCAGGCTTTCTCGTGGAATAATGGCGGTGAGGGGGGATGGACTCGCTTCGCTCGCCCTGCGGGCAGCCTGCGGCTGTCCAACCGGCTGTGCCGGTTGTCGAACCCGGCGGGGGTTCTCATCGCCCCCTCGTGAGTGCGATAGGCATACAAAAAAGCCTGAACTTTCGCTCAGGCTTTCTCGTGGAATAATGGCGGTGAGGGGGGGATGGACTCGCTTCGCTCGCCCTGCGGGCAGCCTGCGGCTGTCCAACCGGCTGCGCCGGTTGTCGAACCCGGCGGGGGTTCTCATCACCCCCTCGTGAGTGCGATAGGCATACAAAAAAGCCTGAACTTTCGCTCAGGCTTTCTCGTGGAATAATGGCGGTGAGGGGGGGATTCGAACCCCCGATACGTTGCCGTATACACACTTTCCAGGCGTGCTCCTTCAGCCACTCGGACACCTCACCATATTGTTGTCAACAGGCACACTGCTGACCGGCGCTAATGTAGGGATTTTACCGCACCGCGTCAATCAACTTTCTGCGCTAAATGATGCGTTTAGTCAGTTTTAAACCACTTCGCCGTGAAAATAACCGAAAAGCAGCCAAAAAGTAGCGGATGCCTCAAATCAGACTGCACAACGCCAGCAGAAGATGCATACTGATGCGCTCGAAATGCTTAAAAATCACTGAGGTCAGCTTGAACAACGCAACGAAAGCGCAACCGCAGGGGATCCCCGCTGGATCCGGGGCGCTGTTTTTTATTCAGATCTTCGCGACGCTCGGCTTCGCCGTGCTTTATTCCACGCTGGTGCTGTACGCCACAAAACGTCTGGGCTTCAGTGAGGCGCAGGCCAACGCCACCATGGGCGTGTTCGGCGCGTTTAACTACGGCCTGCATCTGTTCGGCGGCTATCTGGGCGGGCGCTTTCTCAGCAACCGCAACCTGTTCGTACTGGGCATGGTTTTACAGGTGGTCGGCTGCTGGGTGCTGTCAGGGGAGAGCGCGCAGGGGCTTTACTGGGGGCTGGCGATGTTCCTCACCGGCAGTGGCCTTAACGTCACCTGCATCAATATGATGCTGACGCAGCGTTTCGCGCCGGACGATCAGCGCCGTGAAAGCGCCTTCCTCTGGAACTACGCCGGGATGAACCTGGGCTTTTTTATTGGCTTTACCGGCGCGGGCTACTTCCAGCTGGGCGAGCATTACCAGGCGCTGTTCCTGTTCGCTACCGTCGGCAATGCGCTGGCGATCGTCATCAGCCTGCTGCGCTGGAAAATTCTCGCGGATATTGATACGCCGCTGCTGCAGGCGAATCCGCGCCAGTTCCGCCTGCGGATGCTGGTAGGGCTGGCGGTGCTGGTGGTATTGGTGCCGGTGATCCGCATTATGCTGACCCATGCCGATTTCACCGGATCCTTCGTGATTGTACTGGGCGGCCTGATCTTTCTGCTGCTGTGCGTCACCACGCTGCGCCATCGTCCGCGCGACGAGCAGCGCCGCATGACCGCGTATCTGCTGCTGGCGCTCGGTTCGCTGGTGTTCTGGATGCTTTATCAGCTGGCGCCGATGGGGCTGATGCTGTTTGTCGAACACAATATCAATCTTAATGTCTGGGGCATCCGCGTCGCTCCGCAGTGGGTGCAGAATATCAATACGTTGGTGATCGTTATCGGCGGGCCACTGCTGGCGCTGGCCTTTAACCGCCTGCGTCAGCACGGCTGGCGCATCGATATTCCGCTACAGTTCGCCTGCTCGCTGTTCTGTATCGGGCTGGGAATGCTGGTGCTGCCGCTCGGCATTATGCTGGCCGGCGGCGATGGCATGGTGGCGTTTAAATGGATCTTCTTCAGCTACCTGCTGCAGAGCATCGGCGAGCTGCTGATTTCGCCGATCGGTTACGCAATGATCGGTAAGCTGGCGCCGACCCGCTATCAGGGCATTATGATGGGCTGCTGGATGATGGTGACCGGCGTGGCGTCGGTACTGGCGGGCTACGTTTCGGCGCTGATGCCGGAAAACAGCGGCAGCAGCGCCGTGCTGACCAATCCCGGTTACAGCCATATCTTCAGCCTGCTGGGCTGGGGCGCCGGCGCCGTCGGCCTGGTGATGCTCTGCCTGATGCCGTTGTTGCGCAGGCTGATCCAGCCCGTCGCGCCGCAGGCATAACCGGCCAACGCTCGCGCCGCCCGGCGCGAGCCTTATCTCAATTTTTTACTTGCCACCGCCTCCGTTTTCCCCGAGCCTTGGAGAAAATAACAACAAGGAGGCTCTATGGACATCATCTTCTGGCACCCCACCTTTAACCCGGAAAAATGGCGCGCGGGGCTGCAGCAGCGGCTGCCGCAGGCGCGCCTGCGGCCGTGGCGGCCCGACGATAACGCGCACGCCGATTATGCGCTGGTGCGTACCGCGCCGGTGGAGATGCTGCGCGGCCGCGCCGGCCTGAAAGCGATCTTCGCCATCGGCGCCGGCGTTGACGATATTCTCGGTCAGCTGCAGCAGCACCCCGACATGATTGATCCCGCCGTGCCGCTGTTCCGCCTGGAGGATACCGGCATGGGTCTGCAGATGCAGGAGTATGCGGTGCATACCGTGCTGGGCTGGTTCCGGCGCTTTGACGACTACCGGCGACAGCAGCAGCAGGCGCTCTGGCAGCCGCTGCCCAACTACCGGCGCGAAAACTTTACCGTTGGCATTCTCGGTGCAGGCGTGCTGGGGCTGAGCGTGGCGGAAAGCCTGAAGCCCTGGGGTTTCCCGCTGCGCTGCTGGAGCCGTTCGCCGAAACAGCTCGACGGTATTGAAAGCTTCCACGGCGAGGCACAGCTAAATGATTTTCTCGCCGGCACGCAGGTGTTGATCAATCTGTTGCCGAACACGCCGCAGACCGTCGGCATTATCGATCGTTCGCTGCTTGAACGTCTGAATGACGGCGCCTTTGTGATGAACCTGGCACGCGGCGCGCATGTGGTGGAAGAAGATCTGCTGGCGGCGCTCAACAGCGAGAAAATCAAGGGCGCAGCGCTGGATGTGTTCGTTAACGAGCCGCTGACGGCCGATCACCCGTTCTGGCATCATCCGCGCGTCACCTTAACCCCCCATAATGCCGCCGTTACCCTGCAAAGCGAGGCGATGGACTATATCGCCGATGCCATCCGCCAGCTGGAAGCGGGGCAGCAGCCGGAAGGGCGCGTCGATTTAACGCGCGGTTATTAACTGTCACGACGGCAGCGCGTCTGCCGTCTGTTTCCAGGGAGAAAAGCTGAATGTATCCTGTTGATCTGCATATGCACACCGTCGCCAGCACCCACGCTTACAGTACGCTGCATGACTATATCGCTGCCGCGAAGCAAAACGGCATCAAACTGTTCGCCATCACCGATCACGGCCCCGATATGGCCGATGCGCCGCACTATTGGCACTTTATCAATATGCACGTCTGGCCGCGCGTGGTGGACGGCGTCGGCATCCTGCGCGGCATCGAGGCGAATATCAAAAACAATGACGGCGAGATCGACTGCACCGGCCGCATGCTTGACGCGATGGATCTGGTGGTGGCGGGCTTTCATGAGCCGGTGTACGCGCCGCGCGATAAGGCCTCCCATACCGAGGCGATGATCGCCGCGATGGCCAGCGGCAACGTGCATATCATCAGTCATCCCGGCAACCCGAAATTCCCGGTCGATATTCCCGCCATTACCGCTGCCGCGGCGGAATATAACGTGGCGCTGGAGCTGAACAACTCCTCTTTTACCCATTCGCGTCCCGGCAGCGAACCTAACTGCCGCGCCATCGCCGAAGCGGTGCGCGACGCCGGTGGCCTGCTGGCGTTCGGCTCCGATTCTCACACCGCCTTTACCCTGGGGAATTTCGAACACTGCCTGCGAATTGCGCGCGAGGTGGATTTTCCTGAGGATCGCGTGTTAAATGTCACGCCGCGCCGCCTGCTCGATTTTCTGGAAATGCGGGGCGGGAAGCCTCTCGACGCCTTTGCTGACTTTTAAGGCGGCGTCATCACCTCTAAACGGACTGAAAGTAATGAATGAGTTTTCCATCATCTGCCGCGTGATCGGCTCGCTGTTTAATCGTCAGCCGCAGGATCCGCTGCTGGAGCCGCTGTTCACCCTGATCCGCGAAGGCAAGCTGCAGCAGCACTGGCCGCTGGAGCAGGATGAACTGCTGGCGCGCCTGCGTCAGCACTGCGAGCCGCAGGCGCTGGCGGCCGACTACAACGCGCTGTTCGTCGGTAGCGAATGCAAGGTGCCGCCGTACGGTTCGCAGTGGAAAGCGGGGCCGACCGAGGCGGATGCGCGCAGCTTTTTACAGCAGCGCGGTATGCCGCTGAGCGAAGCGCCTGCCGACAGCTTCGGCTCGCTGTTACTGGCGGCCTCCTGGCTGGAAGACCAGGCGCAGGAAGATGAGATCCAGGCGCAGATCGCGCTGTTCGATCAGCTGCTGCTGCCCTGGTGCGGCGCGTTCCTTGGTAAGGTAGAGGCGCACGCCGCCAGCGGTTTCTATCGCACACTGGCGGCCCTCAGCCGCGAAGCGCTACAGGCGATGCGCGAAGAGCTGGCCGAAGCGGAAGAGGAAGCGGATGGCAAGGCGGACGCCGACGACGAGGCCTGAGCCTCAGGGCGTCAGCCAGATCGGTTCGGCGGCGCCCAGCGGTCCGCCCGGCCGCGACCAGAGCAGCGGCGTGCCGGGCAGCCAGAAGGGCGGTTTCAGGCGGTAGCCAGGGCCGAGCCGGGTCAGCTCCAGGGTGTCACTTTCATCATGGGGCTGCGCCGGGCTGAGGCCGGTCGCCGCATTGCCCGCCGGATAAGGGTGCGAGGTCAACAGGTGCGCAGTGCGCGCCAGCGACAGCCGCGCCGTTACGCCGGTACGGCGGGCGATGCGCTGGCGCATACCTTCCAGTACGGCGGCGGCCATCAGATAGCCGGTGGCGTGATCCAGCGCCTGTACCGGCAGGGGATGCGGCGCTTCGCTGCCGCGCCAGCGCTGTCCTGCCTCGGCGATGCCACAGGCCATCTGCACCAGACTGTCGAAACCTCGCCGGTTGCGCCACGGCCCGCTCCAGCCCCAGGCATTCAGGCTGACGTCGATCAGGCCCGGCGCCAGCTGCTGTAAGCGCGCGCTGTCATAGCCCAGCTTCTCCAGCGCGTCAGCGCGATAGCCATGCACCAGAACATCGGTCTGCAGCAGCAGCCGTTCAAACCGTTGACGCCCCGCAGCGCTTTTCAAATCGAGACGCGCGCAGCGTTTGCCCTGCATCATCTCCTCTTCCAGCGCCGGCTCTTCCCAGCCGGGCGGATCGAGGCGCAGCACGTCGGCACCCAGCCCGGCGAGAAACCGCGTTGCCACCGGCCCGGCGATAACACGCGTCAAATCAAGCACCCGCACGTTCTGCAGCGGCCGCGCCTGTGGCAACGACCAGGCAGGCGGCGCGCTTTCCGCCTGCGGCTGCCAGGCGATCAGCGGCTCCAGCGCTACGCTTTTGCCCTGCGGATGCTGCCGCCAGGCGTCAAGGCTGCGCATCTCCGCCGCGCAGCCCCCTGCATCAACTACCGCCTGCTCCAGCGTCTGTTTTTGCCAGCCGGCTACCACCCGCGCCAGCGCCGCGCGGTCGGGCTGTTTGCCCAGCACGCGCTCCATCGCCTGACGGTGATGGGGCGCATTGGTATGCAGGCGGATCCAGCCGTCAGCGGTCTGGTAATCGCCGGCAAAGGCGTCCCAGGCGGGCGGCAGCGGACGGTTAACGGGTCGAAAGGTGTGCTGAAAGCAGCGCGAGGCGAGACGCACATCCAGCCGCAGTTTCGCCGTATTGCCGGTGAGCGCGGCCGTTGCCTGCGCGGCCAGCGCGATGCTGGCGGCGGCAAGCTCGCTGACCGGGTAAGCGGAGCAAAAGGCATCATGGCCCTGCCAGAGGATCTGAGGAACCGGCGTATGCTCGTCGCGTAAACCGTGCCAGAGCTGTTGCCAGAGCCGTACCGCCAGATTGGTATCCATCTTCTTCTCCCTCGCTACGTTGCTCTTTCACCTTAGCAACGGATGGCCTTTTTTTCCTGTTACGAACGGGGCGGCCGCCGCAGCGGAAAACGCGGAAAGCGAGCGTGCATACGCAGATTGCGAATATTGATCACCGCGATGGCGGTGCCGAAAATCACCAGCAGCGAGCCGACGATTTTAAACATATTCATGCTGTCGCCCAGCACCAGCACGCCCATAATCACCGCCAGCACCGGCGTCAGCAGCGAGTAGGGCATAATCAGGTTAACGTTATATTTTCTCAGCAGGGCGTACCACAGCGAATAGGCCACCACCGAGGAGGCGATAGCGCTGTAGAGAATGCCGAACCAGCCGCGCCACGAGGCGTGCAGCAGCGCCTCAACCTGATGCGATTCGGTCAGCCAGGAGGTGGCGCCGACAATCGGGATCGCCAGAAAAGAGAGCCAGCCGGTCATAGCGAGCGGCTTGATCGGCGGCGCCTTTTTCACGATCAGGTTGCTGATCGCCCAGCCGACGGCGCTGGTGAGCAGCAGCGCCAGCACCCACCAGCTGGGTATGGTCGGGCTGCCGGTCAGCACCGCGACGCCGCTCAGAGAGATGGCGATGCCGAACAGCTGAATAAAGGAGAGTGACTCTTTCAGCACCACCCACGCCAGCAGCATGGCGATCGGCGTGCCCAGCTGCACCACCACCGCGCCGGTGCCGGCATCGGTGTAGCGGATGCCGACAAACAGCAGCGAAAAGTGCATAAAGCCGAAGGTAAAAGCGAGCGCCGCCAGCCACGGCAGCTGGGCGCGGGTAATGCGCGTAAAGGGCACCAGCACCAGCGCCACCACCACAAAGCGCATGCAGGTCATAAATAGCGGCGGCAGATCGAGCAGCCCCCACTTTATGGCGACGTTATTAAATGCCCAAATCGATACCACCATCAACACCAGAAAAAAATGACGCAGCGCCACAGATCCCTCCTTATCGTCTGCCGTAACCCATTAATTATCATGACAGGTATTGGCCGACAGACAAGGGCCGCCGCGGCGCTTTTCTCCGGGCGGCGCGATGCGCGCCTTATCCTGCTGCTGCATGTAAGTCTCAGAAAAAGTTATGAGACAGCGCGAAAGGGAGATGCAATACTTTGCAGCCGACACGCCTCTTTCACGGAAAAAGGATTCGGTATGCCCTCTTCGCAGTTGCCTTTAGCGTTAATTCAGCTTGATATTCCCCCTGCGCCGGTGCGCGACCGTATCGGCGAGCAGGCGCGCTGGTTTATTGATGCCTTGCGCCTGACGCCGCATGACTATGTGATCTGCCGCCCCGACCTGGGCGAATCGCTGCCCGATTTCAGCGCGGTCAGCGGCGCGATCCTCAGCGGCTCCTGGGCGATGGTCACCGACCACGCCGAATGGAGCGAGCGCACCGCCGCCTGGGTACGCGCGGCGATGGAGCAGGCGCTGCCGCTGCTCGGCGTCTGCTACGGCCATCAGTTGATGGCTTATGCGCTCGGCGGTGAGGTTGGCGATAATCCGCACGGCTGGGAGCGGGGCGCGCTGCCGGTGGCGCTGCTGCCCGGCGCGCAGGGCGATCCCCTGTTGCAGGCGCTGCCCGCCACCTTCACCGCCTGGCTCTCCCATCGCCAGACAGTGCTGGCGCCGCCGCCGGGCGCGCGCGTGCTGGCGCGATCCGCCGCCGACGACTGTCAGATTGTGCGCTACGGCCCGCAGGCGCTGTCGGTGCAGTTTCATCCGGAATTCGATGCGCGCATCATGCAGGCTTGCCTTGCGGCGGGAAGTGATTTCGATCCGGCGGCGCAGCCCGCTACCGACAGCGCGCGTCTGATTCTGGAACGCTTCTGGCGCAGCCTGCCTCAGCGGGCGCGGATCAGCGCGTAAGGCGCTGAATCTTTTCGTCGCGCTCACACTTTTATCCTGTGGCGACTGACAAAGTCGCACAGCTCGGTCATGTTAATAAATGGTTGTTCATTTGTTAGCAGATTATCGCCACAGGAGAATGTGTATGCGTTACGCCTGGCCAGGATACCAAAATTCGCTGATTGCGCTGCAGCAGCGCTACGGCAACTATATCAACGGCGAGTTTGTACCGCCGCTTGAGGGACGCTATTTTACCAACACCTCGCCGGTGGACGGCTCGGTTATCGGCGAGTTCCCGCGCTCCGGCCAGCAGGATATCGAACAGGCGCTGGATGCCGCCCACGCCGCCGCCGAACGCTGGGGCAAAACCTCGGTACAGGCGCGTTCCCATCTGCTGCTGAAAATCGCCGATCGTCTGGAGCAGAATCTGGAGCGGATGGCGGTTAACGAAACCTGGGATAACGGCAAGCCGGTGCGCGAAACGCTGGCGGCCGATCTGCCGCTGGCGGTCGATCACTTCCGTTACTTCGCCGGCTGCATCCGCGCGCAGGAAGGCACCGCGGCGGAAATCGACGAACATACTGCCGCCTATCATATTCATGAGCCGCTGGGCGTGGTCGGGCAGATTATTCCGTGGAACTTCCCGCTGCTGATGGCGGCGTGGAAGCTGGCGCCGGCGCTGGCGGCGGGCAACTGTGTGGTGCTGAAACCCGCGGAGCAGACGCCGCTCTCGATTACGCTGTTCGCCGAACTGATGGGCGATATTTTGCCGCCGGGCGTGCTGAACGTGGTGCATGGCTATGGCCGCGAGGCGGGCGAAGCGCTGGCGAGCAACCCGCGCATTGCCAAAATCGCCTTTACCGGTTCGACCGCCACCGGCACCCATATTCTGGAGCTGGCAGCGAAAAACCTGATCCCCTCAACGGTGGAGCTGGGCGGCAAATCCCCGAATATCTTTTTCGAAGATATTATGCAGGCGGAGCCTTCCTTTATTGAAAAAGCGGCGGAAGGGGTGGTGTTGGGCTTCCTTAATCAGGGCGAAGTCTGCACCTGTCCGTCGCGCGCGCTGATTCAGGAATCGATCTACGAGCCTTTTATCGCGGCGGTGATGGCGCGGATGAAAACCATCCGGCGCGGCGACCCGCTCGATACCGATACCATGGTAGGCGCGCAGGCGTCGCAACAGCAGTTCGATAAAATCCTCTCCTATCTCGATATCGCGCAGAAAGAGGGCGCGGAGATCCTGGCCGGCGGCGGCGTCGAACAGAGCGAGGGCCAGCTGAAAAGCGGCTACTATATTCAGCCGACGCTGCTGAAGGGCCGCAACGATATGCGCGTGTTTCAGGAGGAGATTTTCGGCCCGGTGGTTGGCATCACCACCTTTAAGGATGAGGCGGAGGCGATCGCCATCGCCAATGATTCGATCTACGGTCTCGGCGCCGGCGTCTGGACGCGCGATATCAACCGCGCATGGCGTGTAGGCCGGGCGATCAAGGCGGGGCGCGTCTGGACCAACTGTTATCACCTCTATCCGGCGCACGCCGCGTTCGGCGGCTACAAGAAATCGGGCATCGGCCGTGAAACCCATAAAATGATGCTGGATCACTATCAGCAGACCAAAAACCTGCTGGTCAGCTACAGCATCGATCCGCTGGGCTTTTTCTGATTATCCGCAGCGGAACGGCTAAACGGGGCGACTGACGCCCCGTTTTTTTTTCCCTTTCTCCCGCCGTGCCTGGCGCCGCGCGGCGGGCGTTCTATGCTTAGCGTTCTGATACTGTAACGGAGCGGCGGCGATGAGCGTGGGAATTTTGCTGCTGGCGGCCGGGGAGAGCGCGCGTTACCGCGCCGCCTGCGGTCGCCATAAATTGCTGGAACCGATCGCGGGCGAGCCGATGCTGGCGCGCAGTTACCGCATCGCCCGGCAGAGCGATCTGCCGGTCGCGGTGGTGCTACGGCCGGAGCCACGGGCGCTGCGACGCTGTCTTGGCGGCGCGCGGCAGATCCTGCTCTCCAGCGACGGCATTGGCAGCTCTATCGCCGCCGGGGTACGCGCCACCGCGCACTGGGATGGCTGGCTGATTATGCTGGCGGATATGCCCTGGCTGCAGCCGCTGACGCTGCGTCAGGTGGCGCAGGCGCTTGCCGCGCATCCGCAGGCGCGCGCCTGCTGGCACGGGCAGCCGGGACATCCGGTCGGCTTCAGCCGCGATTGCTATGCGCAGCTGGCGGCGCTCTCAGGCGAAACGGCGGCGCGCGAGCTGCTGCGGCAGCGCGGCGTGCATCTGCTGGCGACGGAGGATGCGGGCGCGGTGCGCGATATCGATCTGCCCTCGATGTGGTCAAACGGAGAAACCTAATGCAGTCACTGGATCAGCAGGTTATCGCCTGCGCGCTGAAATGGCACCGTCAGGGCGCCGCCGTCTGGCTTTGCACCGTGCTGCACAGCTGGGGCTCCGCGCCGCGCGCGCCCGGTGCAATGCTGGTGGCAAACCCACAGGGGGCATTTTGCGGATCGCTTTCCGGCGGCTGCATCGAAGATGATTTTCTGGCGCGCCTGCAGCAGGGTGCCTTTCTGCGCGACAGCCAGCTGGCGCGTTACGGCGAAGGCGGGCTGGATGCGACGGTGCGCCTGCCGTGCGGCGGCGTGCTGGAGGTGCTGGTGGAGCGCCTGCCCGCCGACGCGGCGACGCTGGCGCACCTTGAGCTGCTGCAGCGGGCGCTGGCGGGCGGCGACCGTCTGATCAAACAGGTGATTATCGGCCAGCGCGCCCGGCTGGAGACCGCCCGCGACGATGGCCCGCGCACGCTGCATTACGATTGTGACAGCGTTTCACTGCCGATAGGCAGCGTGCCGACGCTGCTGCTGGCGGGTTATTCTACCGTCGCCGGCGAATGTCTGCGGCTGGCGCTGATGCTGGGCATGCAGGTTGTCGTTTGCGAACATCGCGATGCCTTCTGGCAACAGCTGCAGACGCACCACCCTGAACAACCGGCGCTGCGCTGCGTCAATCAGCATCCGGCACGCTATCTGGAGCTGCACGGCGCCACGGCGCAAACGGCGGTTATCTGCGCCACTCACGATCCGCGCGTTGACGATCTCGCGCTGCTGGAGGCGGTGAACACGCCCGCTTTTTATCTCGGCGCGATGGGATCGGCCAGCAACAGCCAGCAGCGGCTGGCGCGGCTGCGGCGCATCGGCGAGCTGGATGAGGGCAGCCTGCGGCGTATTCATGCGCCGGTCGGCCTGCCGATCGGCAGCAAAACCCCGACTGAAATCGCGCTGGCGATCATGGCGGATATCGTACGGGTAAAAAACGGACGCACCTTAGCGGCTACGGCCTAATATCTGTAGCCCTTTTCGACGTCTGCGGAAACACGATCAACAGGTGATGTAAGAGACGTTGCGCCAGCAGCGTCAGGAGACGGCAGCCATTGCCGACCGCGCGCCTCAGTCGGGCGGCCAGAAGGCCTGCGTCTGGCTGGCAGAGCAGATAAAAGCGAGGCGCGAAGGCGGAAAAAGCGGAAAAAAGCGACGCCTTATCTCAGGATCTGGCGCAGCGGCCCGATATTACTATTATTAGTAAGGATGCATTTTCACCGGAGGATAATGATGTCATTAAGCCGCAGTCTGCCCGACGAACGTGATGAAACGCTGGATGCCCTGGAGGAGAGCCTGATTGCGGTAAATTTACCGGGACGGCAGCCGCTGTATTTCAGCGACAGGGAGCCCGCTCCCGCCATGATGAGCGACCACTACGGCGCGCTGCGCGATCCGCTGTATGACTCTGACGAGCGCGTTATCTGGCGCTAGTAAATTTCGCCACGCAGGCTGGCATTTCGGATGCCGCCTGCGGGCGACGCTGAATGACGCGCCAGGGCGGTGTTTAGCGGACGGCGCTTGCGAATAGCGCTTTCCTCTGCGAGTGGCTACCGGGCGATGTTCTGTTCGCCGCAATAAAAAAGCGATCCATATCGGGATCGCTTTTTGTAGGGTGAACAGGCTGCGCGTTGGCGCAGCCGTCCTGCCGTCAGGCGTGTGCGGTTTTGAAAATCGACACGCTGCGGGTGAGGTGAGAAGCCTGATCTTCCAGCGACGCGGCGGCGGCGGCGGCCTGTTCGACCAGCGCGGCGTTCTGCTGCGTCACTTCGTCCATCTGCGCGACCGCCAGACCCACATGCTCAATGCCGTTAGCCTGCTCGTCAGACGCTGTAGAGATCTCATTCATGATCTCCGACACGCGCTGAATTGAGGTGACGATATCTTTCATCGTGGTGCCGGCATCGGCCACCAGGTCGGTGCCCTCCGTTACGCGCTCGGTTGACTGATGGATCAAGCCTTTAATCTCTTTCGCCGCCGTGGCGCTACGCTGCGCCAGTGCGCGCACTTCGCTGGCGACCACCGCGAAACCGCGGCCCTGTTCGCCGGCGCGCGCCGCCTCAACCGCCGCGTTCAGCGCGAGGATATTGGTCTGGAAAGCGATACCTTCAATGGTGCCGATGATATCAACAATATGCTGCGAGCTTTCCGCAATCGCCGACATGGTGGTGACCACCTGACCGACCACGTTGCCGCCGCGCAGCGCCACCTGCGACGCATCGCTGGCCAGCGAACTGGCGTGCTGTGCGTTTGAGGTGTTCTGGCGCACGGTCGCGGTAAGCTGCTCCATGCTGGCGGAGGTCTCTTCCAGCGATGCCGCCTGCTGCTCGGTGCGGCTGGAGAGATCGATGTTGCCGGTGGCAACCTCTTTCGCAGCGTTATCGATAGAGGAGGCCGCATTCTGGATATCGGAAACCACGCGGGTAAGCTGGGACTGCATCGACGCCAGCGCGCCGATCAGCACGCCGGTTTCATCGCGGGAATCCGCGACCAGCCGGGTGGTCAAATCGCCGGTGGCGATCGCCTGCGCCGCGTTCACCGCGCGCTGCAGCGGGGCGGTAATGGCGCGCGTCAGCAGGTAGCCCAGGCTAATCGCAATCGCCAGCCCGATCAGGGAGCCGAGGATCAGGGTCAGCGTGGTCTGCGCGGTGGTTGATGCGACCGCTTCCTGACGCTTCACCAGCAGGCCCTGTTCTTCGCCCGCCATCTCGCCGATGATTGCCCGCATGCCGTCCATCTGCGCTTTGCCGGTATTGGCTTCAAAAGCGCTGATAAAGGCGTCGTGCGACAGGGTGCCCGCAGTGACCGCGCGACGGTTTTCCAGCAGGCGCGCGGCGAAAGCCTCTTTCCAGTTCTGCTGCTGCTGCAGCAGACGCGCCAGGCGATCCTGCTGCACCGGGTTGTCGGAGGTCAGCTGTTTCGCTTTTTCCAGATGCGCCATAAAGCTTTTCTGCCCCAGATTGAACGGCTGGAGCATCTCTTCTTTACCGTTGAGCGCATAGCCACGCAGGCCGGTTTCCATATTGACCAGGCTTTCCACCAGGCCGCGACTTTCGTCGATCACCTGATAAGTATGCACGTTCCAGTCATTCGCTTTCACGATACGTGAAAAATTATTATAGAAAGTGGCACAGATAATCAGCATTACTGCGACGACTGCACCAAAAGCGAGAATGAATTTTCGCCTGATACTTAAGTTTTTAAACATAATGAATCACCTGCGTGTTGTATGTGGATCCCGTCATCTGTCCAGGGGATGCGTGGATATCGGCGCTGGCAGGAAAACCTTTAGCCCGGCGTAAGTAAGTTGCCGTCGGCGGCGCAGAAAAGCGGCAGGCAGGCGGGATGCCGGCGGCGCAGAAAAGGGCAGGCAGGCGGGACGCCGGTGGCAGGAGGCGTAAACAGAGGATGGGGTTCAGCCAGCTTCGTATTGCATGCGCGGAAAGGTGGCCGCCAGATGATCGATAAACGCCCTGACGGCGGGCGGCAGGCCGCGACGCGTGGTAAAAACCAGATGCACGGTGCCGGCCTGCGCGCGCCACGGACGGAAAACCTGTACCAGCTCGCCGCGGCTGAGCTGAGCGGCGCAGCTGTGGTCCGGCAGCAGGGCGATGCCCAGCCCGCTTGCCGCCGCCGCGCGCACTGCCAGAAAGTCACCGCAGCTCATGCGCGGTTCATGGCCGATTGAGAGGCGCTGCCCCTGAGGCGTTTCCAGCTGCCAGATAATTTCGCCCGGCTCATCGCTGGTGCCGAGGGTGGGCCACTGGCCCAGTGTGTTGATATCATCTTTCAGGCGCGCGGCAAGCTGCGGGCTGGCGACCAGAATGCGGTGCGAAATCCCCAGGGTACGCATAATCAAATCGGCGTCGCTGGTCAGCTCGGTGCGCACCCGGAGGGCGATATCAATGCGCTCGCTAATTAAATCTACCGGACGATCGAGCGCGATAATCTGCAGCTTAACCTGCGGGTAGCGCGTCAGAAAGGCGGGCAGGCTGGGCTGAATGACCTCAACCAGCCCGGTCGGACAGCTAAAGCGCACGCGGCCATGCGGCTCCGCCTTCGCCTCCGCCACGATCGCTTCAGCCAGTTCCGCATCCAGCAACAGGATGCGGCAGCGCTCATAAAACGCCTGACCCACCTCCGTTACCCGAAACCGTCGGCTGGTGCGCTCGATCAAGCGCATCCCGAGCCGATCTTCCAGCGCGGAAATGCGCCGGCTGAGGCGCGACTTCGGCACACCCAGCGCCCGGCTCGCCGCTGCAAAGCCGCCGTGGGAAATAATCTGCGCAAACCAGTAGTAATCGTTAAAGTCTGCCCGCATTGTCGTTCTCCTTGTAGAACGCTGCATCTTAATTTTGCCGTCTGTTGCCTTCATCGTTGCACAGATATGCTTTTTCTCAAGACGAAAGGTCGTCATCACGGGAGAAAAGATTATGAACGGCAAATTCAGCAACAAAGTGGTTATCGTTACCGGCGGCACCAGCGGCATTGGTCTGGCAACGGCGAAAGCTTTTGCGCAGCAGGGGGCGGCGCTGTTTATTACTGGCCGACGTCAGCAGGCGCTGGACGCCGCCGTACGCGAGATCGGCGGGCAGGTGACCGGCGTGCGCGCCGATATGAGCCGGCTGGAGGATATCGACCGCCTGTATGACGCGGTGCAGCAGCAGCACGGTCAGATCGACGTGGTGTTCGCTAACGCTGGCGGAGGAGAGTTCGCACCACTGGGCGCCATCAGCGAGGCGCATTTCGACAGCGCCTTCAATACCAATGTGAAGGGCGTGCTGTTTACCGTGCAGAAAGCGCTGCCGCTGCTGCGCGATGGCGGCGCGGTAGTGCTGACCGCGTCCACCACCAGCATCTCCGGCACCCCCGCCTTCAGCGTCTACTCCGCCACCAAGGCTGCGGTGCGCAGCTTCGCCCGCAGCTGGATACTCGATCTGAAGGAGCGTCATATCCGCGTTAATGTCGTCAGCCCCGGCGTTACTGAAACCGCCGGGCTGAATGAGCTGTTCGGCAGCGGCGAGCAGGCGGAGGCGGTGAAATCCTCCTTTATCAGCCAAATCCCGGCGGGGCGGGTGGGGCAGCCGCCGGAGATCGCCAGTGCGGTGCTGTTTCTGGCATCAGAAGAGGCGAGCTTTATTAATGGCGTTGAACTGTTTGTCGACGGTGGCATGACGCAGATTTAAGCAAGCAGAAACAGGCGCTAAACGGAAGCGGGTAAAAAGCACAACGATATGAACAGAGATTTATTTTAATCGCGGCGGCCGCTCTTTTATTATGTGCCGGTTTATTCGCCTGCGCGCCGCATCAGGGCACGCAGGCTATCTGCCGTTATGGATATGTCATTGCTTAAAAGGATTTGAGGCATGAACACTTTCACGCTGGCCGTTTTATTCCCGGCCCTGCTGACCAGCGGTGCGGCGCTGGCCGCACATCACACTTTTTCTTTAGGCTATGCGCAGAGCGATGTAAAAAACGCTAAGCACATCGGCGGTTTGCACCTGCGTTATCGCTATGAGGGCGGTTTTCCGCTCAGCCCGATCGCCACCTTTAGCTGGCAGGAGGGGAGCAGCAGCAGCGCTGGCGGGGCGGATAAGCTCAACAGCCTGCTGGGCGTCAACACCACCCGCAGCGAGAGCGACATTAAGTATTACTCCCTGCTGGCGGGGCCAGCCTGGCGCATTAACCGGTGGGTCTCGTTTTATGCGCTTGCCGGGATTGCGCGTACTGACTTTTCCGGTAGTACCCTGCTGGCGTTCAGCGGCAGCCGCGTGGAGCGATACCGGTTCTCCTCGCAAGAGAGCGCATTTGCCTGGGGCGCCGGCGTGGATATCAATCCGCGCGACTATCTGACCTTTAATCTGGGCTATGAAGCCGCTGATGCAACGGCGGGCGACAGGCTTCGTATCAGCGGCGTGAATCTGGGCGTGGGTTATCGCTTTTAACTATCCTGCGATCCGGACTGTCAGGCCGCTGATGCAAAGGCGGGCAATTCTCTCCGTACCGGCGGCGGCCTTTTGTCTGGCACGCGCCGGGTTACGGCTATTTTACCGATTGGCTTTTCCGCTATTGCTGCGCAAAAAAACGGCAGTA
This sequence comes from Mixta gaviniae, assembly GCF_002953195.1. Lineage (GTDB taxonomy): Bacteria > Pseudomonadota > Gammaproteobacteria > Enterobacterales > Enterobacteriaceae > Mixta > Mixta gaviniae. Next base: position 1,970,862 of record NZ_CP026377.1, read on the forward strand.
CAATAACCCGACGCGCTGTTATTCTCCTCCTCCCTGACTGCAGGCCTTCATGATTTCAATAAAAACCCTTTGCGTGAGCTTTCTTTGCATCATTGTGCTTTCCCTTATCGCCAGCCTCGCGCAGGCGCGGCATCAGCGGGAAGCGAAGCAGCAGGAGGGCTGGTGGTCCGCCCGACGTGATTCCGCCGGCATGGCGCCCGATGCGCGCCAGTATGCCGGGCAGGCGATTGTGCAGGTTTACGCCGCGCCAACCTGGGGCTGGAAAGGAGCGGTGGCGGTGCATCCCTGGATCATTTTTAAACGCGCCGGCGAAACGGACTATACCCGTTACGAGGTGATTAGCTGGGGTGAGGGCGTGAAAGTGCGGCGCAATCGCAACGCGCCGGATGGTTACTGGTACGGCGCGAAGCCGCGTCTGCTGGTGGAGCATCGCGGCGCCGGGGCGGAAGCGATGATCCCGCAGATTGAAGCGGCGATCGCCTCCTATCCGTGGCCGGATACCTACCGCGCCTGGCCTGGCCCCAACAGCAATACCTTTATCGCGCATATCGGGCGCGAGGTGCCGGCGCTGAAGCTGGATATGCCCGCTAACGCGGTGGGTAAAGACTTTCGTTCGCTGCTGAATCCGGTTGGCCTGCCGCCTTCGGGGCGCGGCGTACAGGTTTCGGTGTTGGGCGTCGCCGGCGTGACGTTGGGGGCAGAAGAGGGGTTTGAACTCAACGTGCTGGGGCTGAACCTGGGGCTGGATTTTACGCCGCTGCGCTTACGGCTGCCATTTATCGGCGGGCTGGGACGCGATAATCTGCAGAAAAACGCGCCGGCCAGCCCGGAGTAATGGCGCAGCTTCAGGCGAGGCGATAAAAAAATCCACGCGTCTGCGTGGATTTTACGGCGGTAGCGTTTTTATGACATCAGGCCTTCATAAAGCCGCCGAGACCCGTCAGGCATAATGCCTCTGCTGCTGCGCAGAGCGGCGATGCGATGTGGCTATACCGGCCGATCTGGTATTGCGGGGAGGTGGCTCTTATGCCCGACAGAACAACAGAGGCTACTCATTGCCCCATCGATTGAGGAACTCAGCAATCTCATCGATGCGCTGCGGACTGATTCCGGCTTCGTCGGCCATCTCCTGCTGCGCCTGTTCGCTGATTTCCTCATTGTTCATTAAACGTGTGATCAGCAGCTGAAAATAGCGCGCCAGCGGCTCCCGCTCTGTTTCAGAGACCGGTTGCTCGGACTCGGTCGTATACTCATCCACGATATCATAATATTTCAGCGGTACTTCATTGCTCATAACTCGTCTCCAGGGGGATGCCTGCGTCAGTTGCGGACGGCGTCGTCAGTCTGGCCGCAAAGGCGTTATCACTATTCTTCCATGAACGGGCCAAACATAAAATCTTAATGAACCGCGCTGCAGAACTTTTTATGCCGGGGCGGTCCGTTCTGCTTCAAAAATTAGCGGCTCCCGTTGACGCGTGCAGGGGCGGGGCTGGCGCTGATTTTGAGGTAATGCTTCAACGCCAGGGGGCGCGAAACGCCACGCGGATCCCCTGTGAACGGAAGCTTTATAAAGGGTGTCGAAGGTATTTCAATCCTCCATGTGGTATCGCCGATAAAGCTGAACTCAACTGCATTTGGCAGTATGTGCAGGTCAGAAAACGATCCTGTCAGGTATGCGCCACCCAGCGTTAGTATCTCTTTCACACCCTCATCCAGATCGAGCAGCGCTATTTTGAGCGCTTCTTCATAGGGAGCGTCATCAGTAAGAAATAACAGCAGCCGTTTATCGTCCACCTGAACAGCCGCTTCTACCACCTGTACAGGAACCATGATGCCCGTACCTTTTTCAGCGATGAGGACTTCATATTTCCCCATGGCTGTCGGCGTTGGTTCTTCCCTGAGTTGAAGTGTAACGTTGTCTGGCAGCTTAAACATAGTTAGTCCCTGAACCCGCTGATTTCCCATGCGGCAATCGCACCGCCAACAAAAGCACCAATAAACACGCATACCGTGGCGCCCGAGGCGCATATCAATCTTGCTAACGTTCCTCAGCCCCAGGCGCCTGCAATTCCAGCGCGACTGAAGAGGGGTTACCGTTGGGCCTCGGGAACGCTCTTCTCAGCCTCATAACGCTGATAAGACTACCGCCGGTAAAAGGAGTACCAATCCGCCTCCGGCATCATACAGGTCCTTCCCCGCGCTGTTCATTTCCGGATCGCATTACCGCAGTAAAGATTCTGCTCACCTCTCTCAAACAGATCTCTGCGCTTCCAGGCGGCCTGATAGCCTCTGGCAAACCTGAAAGCGGGAAGAGACCGGAACAAAAGGGTATAAAGGAGTACCAAAGATACCATTACCCCAATAATGCTGACCAGGACTGATACCGCCTGTAGCGTCAGTAAGAAATGGTGCTGCTGCGCCAGATAAAGAGGCAGGTTACCGATCGACTCAGGGAATAGGCTGGCAACAAATATCATCATAAACAGGCTAATAAAAAACAAGATGAAACAGAGGAGACGAGCGCCTTTCTGCAATCTGACTTCGCCATCCTCTTTACAGATAAAAAGACCCGGCAATGATAAAAATACGGAGAGATCTTTGTCGTTGGCGCGGATATTGTTTTTATACGTATAGTAAAACAGATTTTTCATAAACTGCGGACTGTATTTGATCCCATACGCCTGCATCTGGCTTTGAATTGCATAATCATCAAGAAATTCGCCGCTACGCTTATACAACAGGGAAAATAGCCGGGCTCTATCGGCAGCAGATAACCGACTAAAAATGGTGAAAAGCTGGAATTTAGGGAGATAGTTAAGCAGATAAGTGAGTAAAGCTACGCATACAGCACTAATTATCTTTACTGTGGAATCGGATAACGTCATTACTTTCTCCTTTATCATTTATCAGGTCGTTCGTTCAATGGTGATGACTGGGGCGCTGGAGAAACCGGTACTCTGTTTCCTTGCGTTGAGAGAGTCGAGTCCAGGCTCGTGGCGTAGATTTGTCATCACAGTCAGAAAAGTGTGTTTAAAACCACGTAAACAGGGCGGGAATCTGCATTATTTGTGACAGGCGCAACCCGAAGGTGAACCCCATCGCTATTAATAGTGTAACGCGAAGGGCACGCATATTTCATATTGGTAATCGGTAAGTCGTAGGTTTGGTCATCACCGGAAAACAGTTCAGGCCTGGCGTAAACGCGAACGCTATCTTCAAGCGTGGTAAGCTTGTCGGCTGTCATAAACAACGGTAACGGGCAGCTGACTTTTGTCTCTTTTGTGGGAAGGCCGAATGCGCTCTTTATTCCACGCAATTAGCTGTATATAAAACGCTGAATGCGTGCCCGGTCCCTGAACATAAGAGTGTGTGAAGAAAGCATTTTTATCGGGAGATAATTAAGGGGGATGGCGTGATGGTATATGCAGGTTTCAAGAGCAAAGATTTGTTCGCCTTTTGCGTCAGATATTTTGAACTGATAGTGAGTCTGATAAACACCGATATAGGCTGGATACGCATACGTCTACAGGACACATCCACTCAGCGTAGCAGCAATCGCACACTTATGAACGCACCCGAACAACATTTTAGCAGCACAGTGTTTATCCCTATTATATGAAACGTATTCAGGTTAGTGCGGCCCCGTGATGGTTCACAGGGTGGCACTCGTTTGAACCATAAAGCTCCGGTATTGCGCTTGCCGCATAGCGAATGTTCTGACCTAGCCTTCTTTACTGGAAACAGACCGCCATAGAGCGGTTCATCTCCGCTTAGCGATTAATCTGGCAAGAAGCCTGACGCAATAGCTGCTTCTGCACCAGGCGCAGCGGGTAGCCCCGGAAATTAGAGGTATTCAGCAAAGATGCTTTCTTATGATTGTAAGAGATAAATGAGGAGGTAGTGCAGCAAGAAATTTCTAATGCATTATTTTACGAGGATCATATTTTTTTAAGTGAAAAAACAGAGGCGCACTTTATCGCTTTCGCTAAAGGGATTAAGATTAATCTTTATTACTGCATAATGGACATGGGGTATGGCATCAGGAAGCGTATGCATTTGGGGAGTTACCGGCCATCGGCGTATCCCGTCACCTACCTCACTGCTAAAGGAGATGTTAGAGCAGGGCGAGGCGCTGCTGAAGACGCGACAACAGATAATCGGCCTGACGCCGCTGGCAGAAGGCGCGGATCGCATTTTTGCCGAAGCGCTTAATCAGCTCGCTATTCCTTATCAGGTTCCTCTGCCTCTGGCGCAGCAAAATTATGAAAAAGATTTCCCCGCCACCCTTGATGAGTTTCATCGACTGCTGAACCGCGCCGAACGTATTTTTACTCTGCCGGTTTGCCCATGGCTAACGGAAAGAGAGGTGGCAGTGCCGGGCGAGGCGCGCAATATGCAATATTTAAGCGTCGGCGCTTATCTGGCCAATCAGTGCGATGTACTTTTTTCTGCCTGGGATGGCCAGCCTGCTCGCGGTTTGGGCGGCACCGCACACATAACCGCGCTTTTCCAGAATTTCTCATTATTAAAAGCTCAGGTAACGCCTGAACAGTATCGTTACTTTACACGCTTAGGCCAGCGTACCGACGCAATTAACCGGACGCTTATTCGACTTCACATGGAATAACGGCATGAACTTATTAAATTCAGCGCTAAAGCGAGTTTTTGCGCTGCATACGCACTATGTCAAAAAGCAGTCAAAGAAACATCGCCATAGCGAGCCTTGCGAAGCGCCCGTACTAATTTCTGAACAGTGGCAGAGTCTGACATGGCATGAGGAACGGGCGGGGCACTTCAGTAGTCTGTTTCGTGGCGGCGTGCTGATGAGCTATCTGCTGGGTTTTCTGGCGGTGGTATTTGCCGTTATTCCTGTTTCCGGATTGATTTCCGAAGCAGGGCTGCATCATTACGGCTTTATTTTTGTGCTGTTGGAACTGGCAGCGATTACCATTATTATTGCCATCTACCTCTCCGGCATGGAGGGGAAAAGTGAGCGTCAGGGGCAATTCCTGTTTCAGAACTGGAAAGGGAACTGGCAGCGTCATCGTACTATCTGTGAGATCCTACGGTATCAGGACGCCATTGCCTGGATCCGACCGGATGAGGTGATCAAAAAATATAATATCCCGGTTAGCGTCCTTACGCTGACGCCGATCGCAGCGCAAGATATCTATGCGCAGCTGGAAACCCAGGTGGATAAGCAGGTTGAATATAATCACAACCGCGCCGTTGAAAATCATTTTATTCAGCATCGTCTGCATCAGGTAGCGAAATACAGTTTCGTGCTGACGCTGATTTGCTGCCTGGCGCACTTTTTTGTCCATTCAGCGCTGCTCTCCGCTCTCTCCGCCATTTTACCTGCCCTTGGCTCCTGTTGCCACGGTATCGCTTCCACGGCGGAGTATGAGAAAATTGGTCAGCAATGCCAGCAGACCGGACAACAGCTGACTGATTTCAAAAAACATTTTCAGACCAATCGAGAGTCGCTGCTGGTAGATGACAGCGCGCTACGTCAGCAGGTCAGACGCTTCCTCGATATCGTACTGGACGATCGTGATAAGTGGTACATCTTCACCAGCTCCAGCAAATTACCGCTCTGATCACCTGAAAGCGCCTGTGAAAGCAGGCGCCCGTTTCCCTTTAATGAAAGAGACTGACATGTCATCGCGCATTTTTATTAGTCACTCATCCCGGGATCGGGATATGGCCTATCGCCTGATCGCCGATCTGGAAAGACGCGGCATTCCTTGCTGGATCAGCTCACGTGACATTGAACCCGGCGAGGATTATCAAAAATCTATCGTCGACGCGCTGGAAAGCGCGCCGGCAATGGTGCTGTTGTTCAGCGATCATGCGAATAATTCAAAAGAAATTCCACGCGAGATGGCGATTGCCAGCGGTAAAAGCAAGCCGGTCATCCCCGTGCGTATTGAGGATGTGGTGCCCAGGGATGCGCTGGCATACAGCCTGACCAATGCGCAGTTCCTCGATCTGTTCGCCAACTTCGATGACACGATGAGCCGGCTGGCAGATAAGCTACAGCGACAGATTCTGGCGAGCCAACTGGAGCTAAACCAGCAGCCCCCGGCATCGGCACCAGCACCGGCCTCTGCCTCTGCAGCCTTCCGGTCTGTATCAGGGCAGAGCGCCGCAAAAACGGCCGCGCCAGCCGCGCCGAGTAAGGCGGGCTCACGTAAAGGCATTTATATCGGTGCCGGTGCGGCGGTGCTGCTGGTTTGCATCGGCGGCGCGGCGTTTACGTTTAATTCAGAACACGCTACTGCACCGGCACGTCAGCAGGCGGCTGCGGTAACCGCCTCACCAGCGCGTACCGTCGCCCCCGCTCCGGAGAAAAGCGCAGAGCCGCCAGCCGTCAAACAGACCGCACGGGCAGATTCCGCTCCATCCATACCACCCGCAGGTAGCCTGGATGAGCTGGTGGCGCAGGTGCGTCAGCTCTCCCCAGGCAATCGCAGTGAAGCGTTGCAGACCAGCCCGTTACTGGAGCAGCAGAAGCTGTCGCCCACGCAGATGACTACACTATTATCCGGCAGCGTTAACAGCGCCAGAGCGGGCTTGATTAGCAACCTGGTTGAGTATGTTCAGCGTCCGGTCACCACCGAGGATGCGTTAAAAATGCTCAACGGCACCGGCGACAGCTGGGCCGCCGGCGTGGAAAGCCTGCAAACGGCATTGCCGGAGGCCTTAAGCGATAAAGAGGTGCTGGCGTTGCTGGGCAATACCACCAACAGCCGTCGCGCATCGCTGCTGGCGAAACTGTCGGGCGGTGCGAAAGCCCCTTTCGAGATCGGGACAGTGACCGCCATGCTGCGCCCCACTGGCGACAGCCGCAGTAGCGCGCTGCGAAGCATTATCGATCTTCTGCCGCATCCGCTGCCGGAAAGCGCCTTTGATCCCCTGCTGCAAACCATCAGGAACAGCAGCCGTGCGGGAGTGATTGAAGCATTGCAGCCCGCACTGGCCTCTTCCGTTTCGCTGGATGGCGCGCTGGCTCTGTTGCAGGGCACCGGTGACAGCTGGATTAGCGCTCTGACGACACTGGCTCCAAAGCTGCCTGAAAACATGACGCCTGCCGATGCGACGCGGCTGTTAGGGGCCTCTGCTAACAGCAGCCGGGTGCGGGGAGTAGAGGCCATTGCACCACATATCGCTTCTGGCCTGAAGGGTGGCGATCTGGTTTCCGTGCTGCGCGGCAGCGCCGATTCCTGGTACAGCGGTCTGGTGTTGCTGATACCGCATCTGGCTCCGGGGCAAGATATCGATTCGCTGATTGCGCTATCAGGCCCTACTAAAGACAGCACCCGCGCCCGCGCCATTGAGGCGTTGGCTAACGTGCTGCCGCAGACATTATCGGTCGACGAGGCGTTAAAACTTCTTAATGGAACCGGCGATAGCCGCTTCACGGCGGCACAGGTGTTACTGCCGCACCTTTCACGTCTGAACCAGCATGATTTTGATGCGATCGCGGCGGGAATGAGTAATTCTCAGCGGCAAAGATTGTTGGGGCGTTAAAATGGAAAAGATCGGGGTCACAGGCTCCGGTCTTTTTTATTGGTGAGAGTAAAAAGTTATTTATTATTGTGATGCTAATAACTAATTAAAATAACAAGGTTTTGAGGGATAGGGCTACGCTACTAAATAATCAGCTGTCTGCTAAGCGAGTCGCTAACATCGAGCTGCTCGATATCGAACAGGAACTGGATAGTCTGCCGCGTCTGCAGTGTATCGAGGCGCCTGTGGCGCTCCCGGAAACACCCTGAAAGGGAGGTGGCAGATAGAAGGTTATGCCGCGTATGGCTGAAAGGCAGCGCAAACAAGATATTCAGCCGTATTCAGAATAACGGCGAGGTCGCCTGCCAGAACCTGACGACTATCGGGTTAATGGGAATTCTGACGAAGTTACAGTAAACCTCAAGCATAAGGTGTTTAACCCCGCAGCGTATACGAAAAGCCTTTATCACCCCTTCGATGGGGCAGGGCAGGGATATTAACACTGCCCGAAAGTTGGCTGACCAGGGGCAACGTGCGATGGCTATCGTGGTGATACCATGAAAATCAGTGTCTGCGTATGGATTAGATAATGGGGCCATTTACTTATGAGGAAAGAGCAACTTACCCATAGTGAAGGATCTGACATGACTAACTGAGCGTTGTATTAATTAATGGGGCAGGTCAGTGGAGCGAACTGAAAGCCGAGATTGACGATGTGGTTTAAAAACTTGAAGTGAGTACCGCATATCCCATGTGTTTAAAGGCACTGCTGCGGCAGGAGTTGCCCCAGGTGCGGGCGTGGAGGCATTCGCCCCAACCGCTGCGCCAGCCATTGCGACAACCTTCGGTACCGCATCAACAGGGACCACCATCGCGACTTTAAGTGGCGCTGCAGCAACCAATGCTGCGCTGGCCTGACTCGGCTGAGGTAATAATAGTTCCCTCTTAGCCAGATTTACGTCGGCACATACCGGAGTGCGCTGCACACGCCCCTCAGATGCAGGAGTTGTCAGCCCGCGCAGAAAAGATAGAATTCATCATCTCGGGGGTAAATACTGTATAAATTATGCTTACTCATTCTCGCAGGCTTTTTCTTCTGAGAAGAATGTTCGGGGCCAAGTGTATATAGCAGTCAGAATTCTGAAACATATGGTGGGATCCGCTTAATGTTAGATCAAAATGAAATTGCCCATTTTAGTGAGGGGCAGGTCACGCTCCCTGAAGGCTATCTGGACCGTACGGTCAACGTCTTTTCCTCCCGGGATACTCAGGTGCCCTCCTTCAACATTGCCCGTGACACGCTCGATCTGGGCGAGAACCTGACGGCATACACCGATCGCCAGTTGGCGCTGATGGAGAAGCACCTGAAAGGCTGGAAGCAGAGTGAACGCAGTGCTGTGATGCTGGGCGATAATCTTTTACAGGGTGAAAGTGTTCACGCCACTTTTCTGCGCGAAGGTAAGCGTATCTGGCAGCAGCAGGCCGTTTTCAATACGCAGGGTGCGCATATTCTTGTTTTCACCATGTCGTCAGCAGAAAAGCTTACCGAAAGGGACAGCAGCCTGTTTGATGACCTGCTCAGAAGCTTTCGTCCCCACGCTTAACGATAAGGAATATTGTTATGTTTGAAGCCGCGCGTGCCGGTGATGATACAGGCCACTCCGGCGCGCTGGCCGGCATGATCCTTGGCACCCTTGTCGGCGGCGCGATTGCGGCGCTGGGCGGCATCGCGGCCGGTGCGCTGATGGTCGCAGGCATCGGTGCCTCCTGCCTGGGTATCGGTGTGCTGCTTATCGGGGCCAGCCTCGCAGTCGGCTTTCTCGCCGGGGAGGTGGCGACCGGCGTGCGCGATGGCATTGCCGGAGGTATGGCGGCGAACATGACGAAGAAAGGCGTCATCACCACCGGCTCTCCTGACGTCTTTATCAATGGTAAGCCTGCTGCCATTGCCACGGACAGCATGGTGGCGTGCGATGACGACGGCTCGCAGCAGATGGCGGAAGGGTCCTCCCGTGTCTATATCAATGGTCTTCCTGCCGCCCGTATCGGGGACCGCACCACCTGCGATGCGAAGGTAATGACCGGTTCCGGCAATGTTCGTATTGGCGGCGACCCGGAACAGACCCTTCCGATAACTCCGGAAGTCCCTGAATGGCTGTATAAGGTTTCGGATCTGACCCTGCTGTTTGCTGGCCTGGCTGGCGGCTGGGGCGGCGCGGCCGGAAAGGTCGGCGCGGTAGGTAAGCTGTTTTCGAAACTGCCGGGTATCAGCAAAATCGGCCGTATCGCCTGCCGCTTCGGCGCGATGCTGACCGCCATCGCGGCGGGTGGAATTATTGCCCGCCCGGTGGATATCGTCAGCGGTCAGAAGTTCCTCAGTGGTGACGACGAGCTGGACTTTGTGCTGCCGTCGCGTCTGCCGGTGCGCTGGCAGCGTTACTGGCGAAGCGGCAACCCCGGCGACAGCGTACTCGGTCGCGGCTGGAGTCTCTTCTGGGAGACCCGTCTGGAGTATTACCAGGAGGGGCTGGTGTGGCGGGCACCGACCGGGGATTATGTCTCCTTCCCGCGGGTGCCGAAGGGGTACCGGACCTACTGCGAAGCGGAAAAACGCTGGCTGGAGCACCATCAGGATGATACCTGGTCGGTGTATGACATCAGCGGCGAACGCTGGCACTACGCCCCGCTTGATAGCGATAAACCCTCCCTGCTGCAGCGCATCTCCGAACCCTGCGGCAACGATACTCTCTTCGAGTGGAACGATAACCTCACCCTGCATGCCCTGACCGACAGCGCCGGGCAGCGCGTGGTCTGCCGCTATGATGGCGACAGGCTCGCCGGCGCCTGGCTGAATGATGATATCTGCCTGGTCCGTTATGCTTATGATGAACACTGCCAGCTGATCTCAGTGACCGGCCGGGGCGGGATTGTGCGCAGGCGGTTCCGCTGGCAGGACGGCCTGATGCGCGCCCACGAGGATGCAAACGGCCTGGTGAGCGAATACCGCTGGCAGGAGATTGCCGGTCTGCCACGCGTAACGGCTTTCCGCCATAGCGGTGGTGAGCAGCTAACTTTTGAGTATGATTTTGACAACGGCACGCGTCGCGCCATCCGTGATGACGGGGCGCAGGCGCAGTGGCTGATTGATGATGATGACAACGTCGCCGCCTTCACCGACTTCGATGGCCGCAAGAGCGCTTTTATTTACCGCGACGGCGAGCTGTGTGATGTCATCCTGCCGGGCGGTGCCATGCGCCAGAGCCGGTGGGACAGGTACGGGCGAATGGTCCAGGAGACGGATCCGGCCGGGCGGCGGACGGAATATTACTGGTACCGCCTCACCGACCGCCTCACCCGCATGGTCTGGCCGGACGGCACGGCAGAGCAGAGCCTGTATGACCTGCAGGGACGGCTGCTTTCTGAAACCGACGCCGCAGGCAACCGGACCACTTATCACTACCCGGATGATGAAGAGCCTTTACCGGACAGTATCACCGATGCGACAGGCGGGGTGGTGCGGCTGGCATGGAACCGTCAGGGGCTGCTGACGGGCCGCACCGACTGCTCGGGTAACGTCTCGCGTTTCAGCTATGACAGTTTCGGGCAGCTCATCAGCAGCGAAGACGCCGAAGGGAACATTACCCGCCGCGAATGGAATAGCGCAGGACAACTTTCTGCCGTTATCCGCCCGGACGGCAGCCGCGAAACATTACAGTGGAACGCACGCGGTCAGCTTGCCGGCTGGCGCGACCCACTGGAGAGCGAGGTGCGCTGGCACTACAACTTGCTCGGCCTGCCGGTGAGTATCACCGACCGCATCGGGCGCACCCGGCGCTGGCATTACGACCCGCGCGGCAACCTGCTCAGACTCGAAAACGGCAACGGCGGAGAATACAGCTTTACCTGTGACGCTGTAGGCCGTCTGCTCAGCGAAACCCGCCCGGACAACACGTCGCGGCAGATGATGTGGGACAGCCGTGGATTCCTCAGCGAACTGCAGGAAAGCGGCAGGCCTGCCATCGATGGCGGCATCGCCCGGCGTTTACAGACATTCAGTTACGATGAAAGTGGCCTGCTGACCGCCCGCGCTACCCACCATGCGGAGTACCGCTATGACCATGACATGAACGGCCAACTTGCCCGTATCCGGCGCACCCCGACGGCTGAAGGTATGGTCCTGGGCATTGAATTCGATGAAATTGCCCTTACCCGCGATGCGGCAGGTCGCCTGGTAAATGAGTCCGGTGTTAACGACGAAATTAGCTACGAATGGGATGTGCTGGGCAATCTGGCAAATCTGACTCTCCCCGGAGGGCAGCAGCTCTCCTGGCTGCACTACGGCTCCGGTCACGTCAGCGCTATCCGCTTCGGATCGCAGCTGGTCACTGAATTTACCCGCGACCGTCTGCACCGGGAAGTGACCCGCACCCAGGGCGCGCGCGAACAGTCCCGCTCCTACGACAGCCTTGGAAGACGCACTGCGCAGCGCAGTGTACTTATCACAGAGGTGGCCCTGCCGGAGCAGACGATACTGGAGCGCCTGTACCGTTACACCGGACGAGGCGAGCTGGCGGGCGTCAGCGACACCCTGCGCGGCGAGGTGAATTACGGCTACGACGCCGAAGGCCGCCTGCTGAAGCATTATGAGTCCCGTCAGGGCAGCGGTAGCGCTTACTTCAGTTATGACGCCGCCGATAACCTCGTCGCCAGTGATGACCCGGTTATCGACAACCGTCTGCAGCACTGGCAGAACCTGTTTATGCAGTACGATGCGTGGGGCAACCTGACGCGCAGGCGCAGCGGGCTGTATGAGCAGCACTATACGTATGACGCTGAAAACCGACTTGTATTCGCGCGCGGAATGGGGCCGCAGGGGCGTTTCGAAGCGCACTATCATTATGACGCGCTTGGCAGGCGCATCCGCAAGACGGCTACCACTGGTCACGGCACCAGGGAGACGCGTTTTCTCTGGCAGGGTTACCGTCTTTTGCAGGAGCAGCATGAAGGCGGGCAGTGCAGGACGTATATTTACGATCCGAACGAGGTATGGAGCCCGCTGGCGCGAATTGATCATCTTCGTGAGGACAAAGCCGGTGAGATCTACTGGTTCAGTACCGACCTGAACGGCGCGCCGCTGGAAGTGACCGATGTGGAGGGCAGACTCCGCTGGAGCGGTCAGTATGGCAGCTTCGGCGAGGTACGGCATCAGACTGACGGCTTCACGCGCCTGGCACAAGATACAGCCATGGCACATCAACCCCTGCGCTACGCCGGGCAGTACGCCGACAGCGAAACCGGTCTGCACTACAATTTGTTCCGTTACTATGATCCGCAGACCGGGCGGTTTACCGTTCAGGATCCGATAGGATTAAAAGGGGGATGGAACCTTTATCAGTATGCCCCTAATCCGCAGGGCTGGATTGACCCACTGGGCCTTACCGGAAAACCACTTAACTCACCTAATGTAAAGAGTTGGTTCAATAAAGGTGGATCAATATGGCAGGAGATCGACGGAAGGACTTGGGTTTATCAGGACTGGGAAGGTAACATCGTTCGCTACCCCAACGGGTACCCTGATTTTGAACCTTATGCTATACAAAGCGTGGACGTTCCTGATTTAAAAGGTAATCATGATAAGAACCCCGGCGGGGATTTTGGAAAAGCGGATGCCAGAGCGAGTAAAGGCGGGGCAAATTATGATTTGAATACCTGGCACCATCATGAAAACGGCGTCACAATGATGGAAGTGCCAAAGGACATACACGAGCGGTTCAGGCACAGAGGTGGTGTGTCTGCCATTAAACGCAAACTCAATTGTAAAGCTCAGGAGTAGAAAGTGGCTATTTTTACTGGTACGGGCATCGGTGAGACGCATATTGATAATCTCGCCAAGAAATTTTCAGTTACTTTCCCCGACGATTACTCTGATTTTCTCAAAACATATAACGGGTTCAGGGTTAAGTCACCAGACTACTGCAATATTCCTTTCAATAAGGTTGACAATGGATTTATATCGTTCGATGTTCTGTTCGGTCATGGGGTGAGCAACAAGTATTTTGATATTTCCACCATGAATGACGAACTTCTTGATGAGCTATCATTCGTTGAACATGCTGTCATTATCGGTGCAGACCCTGGTGGTAATTACTATGTTTTGATAACTGAAGGCGGACAGTCAGGTGTCTATTACTGGGACAGAACCTGTTTACATCTGGAAGATGTTAAACAGGATTATTCGATTGCAGATGAAGATGAAGAAGAGACCCAGCACCTCTACTTAGTTGCCAGCACTTTCCAGCAGTTCTTTGATATGTTGGCGGCACAGACAATCCAGCAAGGAATGAGCGTTTCTCAGGGGTTATAACTACTCTGTGCCAGCATCCTTGTCCCTTTGCTATAGAGATGCTGGCAGTTACACAGATGGACTATAAGAAGAAGCGAGGCAGGAAAGGCATTAACAGGGAGTAGGTCAATTCCTTTTGCTGTGCTGGGTGGAAAATAGTGGCCTGAGTGCGCATGGGGTTCCACGGTAATTTTTACCCTACTGCTCATTTTGCTGGCTGCATGGCATCCTTAACGATGACGCGTTGAAAAGGGCATCTATCGAACTGTGTGTATCGCTTCACTCCCGCGTAACTGCACGTCACTAAAGCGCAGTTTGACGAACTGGCGGTCACTGTGACGGATTTTTGGAACGGGATCCCTGAACGTGTGACAGAAGAGGATGCTGTCGGTTCGCCCCCTTCCTGGTTTGCAAAACTTCTGCCCTGACAATCGTGGGCTTCCCCAGTTCGCCCGTTCTACCGGCGCAGGGGCGACCAACAGACATTCCTTTTCCATCTGTTGGAGGGCACAGGAGGCAGGTGTCACGACCCTCCATGAGAAAGGAACTACTGGAGAGTAAAGATGGAGTTGCTGGTCATTATCGCTGTTATAACCCTGAACTGGCACCTGATATCTTCCCATATATAGTTAGCAGCTCTGTGCCAGAACGGCAGTTTATTCTCCACTGGCAGCTCACTGAATGCCCACTTCCGGGTTCCATCTTATAGTTCTTCCTCTTGAGTAAGGTAATAGCACTTGATGTTAATTATTCCATTGATTCAAGAACCCATTCATATTCAATGTCGTTCAAGTTACCAAATAAATTTTCCTTAAACTTCAGATTGTATGATGGTAAGTTTCCTTGGAATTTAAATTTATTGGGTTCAATAGCACACCAAAGTTTTACCAGACTTTTATCATTGGTACAAAGGTAAGTTTGTGTTTTATGGTCAAGCGCTATCGCCCACATTAGGTAATCTAATGCTCTAAAGTCAGACAAAGTGTTATATGCATCTTTAATTGTGTAGTTCTCAGGAGGCTTAGGTTTGAATATTTTCTTTGCAGGATTTTGCTTTGAACTACTTAATGCTGCGCTCAATGTTGCAATGAACAATATATCATTTCTTCTAATTTCATACGTTATTGCAAGGTTCTTTATCTGGGTTATTACAGATGATCTTTTTTTCTTGGATGTCTCTTTATAAAGGATAGGTATGACTGATTTAATGAATAAGAGTTTTTTGCTATTGCTGCTGTACAATTGCGACAGCATCCCTGAAGTTGCACTTACTAATTCATCGCGAGTGAAAGGTATGGTCGCAGTTGGTAGTGCTTTATTAATTAACGAAGTTGCTTCTGTGTATTTATTGCCTAAGTCATTACTCGTTCTTTCAAGTGATTAATTATTGCCTTCAAGCATAAATAAAGATGGGTTAATGATAAGGTTATTGGATGTGATTAAATCAAAAAAATCGCTTGAGGTATTATGTTTTAATTCTCCATTAATGTATCTTGTGTTTAGTATGTTGAATATGTTTTTATCTAGAAGATAGTGTGCATTATTAGGTGTCATCCCTGCAGGAATCCATCCGCCTTCCGTTATTGCTATTATTTTTAGTGACCAGTTAGTCTCTATCTCTAACTTTGAAATTGAGCCGTGAGAGTCTAAAATATTAGGGAAGTGGTCACTTGATGCTTTGTAACTTTTAAATCTCAGAGGAATTATCTTTTCGCCGTTATCCTGTCCGTTGAATAATTCGGTTTCTTTGTATCCTGGTGGTGCAATGACTACATTTGTAAGCGTTATTTTTTCATTGCTCTCGTTTACTAGGGTAATTGTTTTATCGCCCTTATTTTTTGATATAGATAACTCACCTTCAAAATTGATGTCCATAAAATTCCTCAATAAGAGTTTTTCTATTATAACGATATCCTACATGTTTAATTTTTTACTGCCAATGTTCTAAACAGGTTGTGCACTTTTTCATTTTTTGACTAACCCTTCCACAGTGCAGAATTGTAGGTTTAAATCTTAAACCAATAAATATCTTTATTTATCAACAACTAAACACCAATGCATCAACGTTTACGAAACATCAGCACTGCTATCAGTGCTGCTTACCCATCCATCAAGCATTTCAGCCCAGTCCTGCATCATCACTTTCCGTTCATCAAGATAGGTTGCATGGTTGTATGTGCGGCGAACATTGAAGGTATTGCCCTGGGCACTGAATCCGATGACATCGCCTTTAGCCGCGATGCAGCGGGCCGCGTGGTAAGCGAGTCGGGTGTTAACGGCGAACTCAGCTATGCATGGGATGCGCTGGGCAATCTGACAAATCTGACCCTGCCCGGCGGGCAGCAGCTCTCCTGGCTGCACTATGGCTCCGGCCACGTCAGCGCCATCCGCTTCGGGTCGCAGCTGGTCACTGAATTCACCCGCGACCGTCTGCACCGGGAAGTGCGCCGTACCCAGGGCGCGCGCGAACAGTCCCGCAGTTACGACAGCCTCGGCAGGCGCACTGCGCAGCGCAGCGCACTTATCACGGAGGTGGCCCTGCCGGAGCAGGCGATACTGGAGCGCCTCTACCGTTACTCCGGACGTGGCGAGCTGGCGGGCGTCAGCGACACCCTGCGCGGCGAGGTGAATTACGGCTACGACGCCGAGGGCCGCCTGCTGAAGCATTATGAATCCCGTCAGGGCAACAGCAGTGCGCTCTTTACCTATGATGCCGCCGATAACCTGGCCGCGAACGACGACCCGGTTACCGATAACCGCCTGCAGCACTGGCAGAATCTGTTTATGCAGTACGATGCGTGGGGCAACCTGACGCGCAGGCGCAGCGGGCTGTATGAGCAGCACTATACCTATGATGCCGAAAACCGTCTTCTTTCTGCCCGCGGAACGGGGCCGCAGGGACGCTTTGAAGCGCACTACCATTATGACGCGCTCGGCAGGCGCATCCGCAAGACGGTCACTACCGGTCACGGCACCCATGAAAGCCGCTTCCTCTGGCAGGGTTACCGCCTGTTGCAGGAGCAGGATGAAGGCGGGCAGTGCAGCACGTATATTTACGACCCGAATGAGGCATGGAGCCCGCTGGCACGGATTGAGCATCTGCGGGAGGACAGGACCGGGAAGATATTCTGGTTCAGTACCGACCTGAACGGCGCGCCGCTGGAAGTGACCGATGTGGAGGGCAGACTCCGCTGGAGCGGCCAGTACGGCAGTTTCGGTGAGGTGCGCTACCAGACAGATGGCTTCACGCGGGTAGCTAAGAACATAGCCCTGGCGCACCAGCCCCTGCGTTATGCCGGGCAGTATGCAGACAGCGAAACAGGGCTGCACTACAACCTGTTCCGTTACTACGACCCACAGATCGGACGGTTCATCGTTCAGGACCCGATTGGGTTAAGTGGTGGGTGGAACCTGTACCAGTATGCGCCGAACCCACTTGGGTGGGTTGATCCATGGGGGCTGGCAGGAGTAGATCTCTCTGGGAATGATTTGAGTGGTCGTCCATTAAGCAGCCCGAATTACAGCGTCTGGTACCAAACTAATATCCCGGAAGATCTACATGATGCTTCTCGTCGTGTACATTTTCAAAATGCTAATGAACAACTTTATAATACTATTAAGGAACATCCTGAGCTGGGTAGCAAGTTGCCTCCTGAGGTAGTGTCGCATGTACAACCTGGTGCCAGGGGGGCATTTAAAGATACAAGTCCACCGAAACATACTTGGCATCATAATGCACAAGATCCAAGCAAAATTGAATTAGTTCCCAGGCCACAACATAAGGCTGGCGGGCCTGTGCAGCAGAGCCTGCACCCTAGTGGGCAAGGCGGTTTTAAAAAGCTTCAGTCTGGTACAAACTGTAGTTAAATTCAGGAGGATATATGCCGTTAATCACGATTAGAAAGTTACTCACGAATCCGCAAGCAAATCCGGAAGGCTGGCTTTTCCTGCCACCTGATAGCGAAAACTGGTCGTTAGACACTGAAGGAGTTTTTTCTACAGATGGGAGTGATAACGAACCGGGTTCTGACAATCATCTTCCAGTACAAGCGAAGCAAGATGGTTGGCTTGAAACGTTGGACAATGCCACTATTGAAGATATTGTTGATAGCGCCCAGGAACAGTTAGGTACTCCAAGCGAAGAGCAGCTTTTTCAAGCGTTCAAATATTACTTCGATAATGATGCCTTCATAGAGTTTTGAAGCTTTTCGATAATAAAGCTTAACGATACGATTGTTTTATCGGTTGCGCCTGTATGCCTGAACAAAGGTGCCACACATATCACTTCACTGTAACCACCGAAATGATCACCCAGGCGGACAGCCCTTGGTGATGAAATCTCAGCGTGTCCCTGCTGAACGCATGCTCCAGCTCTTCCCTGATGGGTTCGTGATCAGAATCCATCAGGATTTCGTCGGTCTGTTTTTCACCGTTGCTGCTGTACTCATAGGCTATTTTATATTTCGTCATTTTGCATCACATCCTGACCTTAAATGCATTTCACGCAGTTCGTACATAGCATCGCTTCCGGGCGTGTGACGCACGGGTACCGATGGTCAGCCGGCTCGACAAAGAGCAGCGGCACGTCTGCGCCCGCGCGATTTCCTGTATTTGTAACCCTGAATGATGCAGTAAGTGTTTTCCCGTCTGATGCTATCTGCAGATCCCTGTAACTGAAGGTTGTGAAACTCAGTCCGTGACTGAATGGAAACAAGGGCGGCTGCTGAGTACGGGCGTGCCAGCGGTAGCCAACGTCAAATCCTTCAACGTTGTAATACATATGAATAATGCCGCCTTTGACGGGCGTACCCGGCGGGGGAGTTGTGCTGGCCGGATCGGTTTGTTCCGGGTGCGGCAACTGTTCCTCTGAGGCTGGAAAAGTGACCAGCTGAATCACCACGGATAATCCAGACACTTCCGGGCCGTTGATAATACTGGTTTTCATATTCTGTCGGTGACATCTGATTGCTCGACCCATGCCGACGCTTACTGTTATAAAATATTTCGATATAATCAAAAATATCGCTGCGGGCTTCTTCCCGCGTTCCGTAGATCTTTTTCTTTATCTGTTCTCGTTTCAGTAACTGGAAAAAGCTTTCTGCAACCGCGTTACCGCGACGGGTCTTTCTCGCTTGCTCGCATTTCTCGCGCGCTTCGGCGAGCTTTATCGCTGGATACCCACCCAACACAAACATGCTTGATTTTATGTTGAGTTTAAATCGATAGCGCCATGCCTTTTTGCCATTGGGTTTCACTTCGAGGTAGAGACCATTAAAGTCATTGAGTCGCTAGAGTTTTTCTTTCGGCCTGGCAATGCGGCATTGCGTATCGGTGAGCATAACGAGGCTTTGTTTAATTTTTATACCGTTATTGCACTCACTTAAAATGAAGATGGAAGAATGTTGTACTCATCCATGTGCTCATTTTTGACAGCGTTGTTACGAGATGAATTGAGACATTATGAAATGAAAAATCCACGCAAGTGCGTGGATTTAATGGTTTTCTTTTATTGTTATGAGATTTAATAAAACCTCATGAGACAACAAACCTTATTTAGACGTTGAACAGGAAGTTCATCACATCGCCATCTTTAACGATGTACTCTTTCCCTTCAGAACGCATCTTGCCCGCTTCCTTCGCACCCTGTTCGCCTTTGTAAGCGATAAAGTCTTCAAATGCGATGGTCTGCGCGCGGATAAAGCCTTTCTCGAAATCGGTATGGATCTTACCGGCCGCCTGCGGCGCGGTGGCGCCTACCGGAATGGTCCAGGCGCGCACTTCTTTCACGCCCGCGGTGAAGTAGGTTTGCAGGTTCAACAGCGCATAGCCTGCGCGGATTACGCGGTTCAGGCCCGGCTCTTCCAGACCCAGTTCCGCCATAAATTCGTCGCGCTCTTCATCTTCCAGCTCGGCGATATCTGACTCAACGGCGGCGCAAACCGGTACCACAACAGAACCTTCCTGCTCGGCGATGGCGCGAACCTGATCCAGGTAAGGGTTGTTCTCAAAGCCGTCTTCGTTAACGTTGGCGATATACATCGTCGGCTTCAGCGTCAGGAAGCTCAGGTAGCGAATCGCGGCTTTCTCTTCCGCGTCCAGCGGCAGGGCGCGCAGCATACCGGCGTTTTCCAGATGCGGCAGGCACTTCTCCAGCACCGCCTGCTCCAGCCTGGCGTCTTTATCGCCGCCTTTGGCTTTTTTCTGCACGCGCTGCAGCGCGCGTT
The DNA here is from genome assembly GCF_002953195.1 of Mixta gaviniae. Lineage (GTDB taxonomy): Bacteria > Pseudomonadota > Gammaproteobacteria > Enterobacterales > Enterobacteriaceae > Mixta > Mixta gaviniae. Next base: position 1,990,941 of record NZ_CP026377.1, read on the forward strand.
CGCAGGTGTCGAGATCGGAGAGCGCCAGCTCGGTATTGATTACGTCAATATCTTCCGCCGGGTTTACTTTTCCGGAGACGTGAATGATATTGTCATTTTCAAAGCAACGCACCACATGGCCAATCGCTTCGGTTTCACGGATATTGGTCAGGAACTGGTTGCCCAGGCCTTCGCCTTTGGAGGCGCCTTTTACCAGACCGGCAATATCGACAAACTCCATTGTGGTCGGTATGACACGCTGTGGTTTGACGATTCCCGCCAGCTGGTCGAGACGTGAATCAGGCATTGGCACCACGCCGGTATTTGGCTCAATGGTACAGAACGGGAAGTTAGCTGCTTCGATGCCCGCTTTGGTTAACGCATTGAACAGAGTGGATTTCCCCACGTTAGGCAGGCCCACGATACCGCATTTGAATCCCATGTTTGAATCACCTTAATTGCTGAGATAACCGGACAATAACCGTTGCCGGTAATGACATGAAAAATTTGCCGCTAGTATACACGTAATTATGGCCCGAATGCGGCTGATTTCATTCTCCGGGCGCGGGAAAAGGCGTTTTAAATCTGCAATTCCGCAGATTGTTGTTGATACTATGGATGAGGCGTAACGTGAGCAGAGAGGCGCAACCGGTTTTATGATGACGCTGCAACAGCCGCTGGAAATAATGTGTGACGTGCTGCATACGCCGGAAGGGCGTATCGTTGCGCTCGATCTGCATTATGATGAGCCGCGCACCGGCCTGTGCCAGCGCGTCGTGCGTCGGCTGCAGCTGGAGTCGCTGACGGCGGCGCAGCGCGAAGAACTCTTAATGCATCAGCTGTTGAGCCTGGAAAGCATGGCCGGGATGCTGCGCGAGCGGCAGTGGCTCTGCTGCATCGCCCTCGATTTTACCCTGGCGCAGAAAGTGATCGAATCTGACCTTATTCGCCACATTCTGCGTCAGCTGCCGTTTTTACGTCTCTCCCTGTCGGAAGCGTTTCCCAACCTGCATGACGGCATCGATAACCCCCTGATCCGCGCCCTGAGCGAACAGCATAACATCCTGTGGCTCAGCGATTTCGGCGCCGGCTACGCCAACCTGCATGCCGTGCAGAGCGAGCTGTTTGAGGCGGTCAGGCTCGATCGGCGCTTCTATGCCGAAAACGTGCATAAGTCGGTGTTTGTGATGCTGCTGCGGCAGATTATGCAGATGACCAACCGGCTGATTGTCGAAGGGGTAGAGGATGACGGCCAGCGGGAGATGCTGGCGCAGCAGGGGGTGTGGGCGTTGCAGAACTATCACTACGCGCCGGTGCCGCTGCGCCACATCGGCGGCCTGCCGGCTTAAGGGCAGGCCGCCGGCTTAGCTCGCCTTATAGCTGTGCAGGCGGTTCATCGCCTTCAGCAGATCCTCTTTCAGCCACACTTCGGTGCAGCGCGCGGCTTCATCCACCGCATTGTCGATCAGCGTCTGCTCCGAGACGGGCGGCTTGCCCAGCACAAAACCGACCACTTTATTGCGATCGCCGGGATGGCCGATGCCGATGCGCAGGCGGTGGAAGTTCGGGTTATTGCCCAGTTTGCTGATGATATCTTTCAGGCCGTTGTGGCCGCCGTGGCCGCCGCCCAGCTTGAATTTCGCTACGCCCGGCGGCAGATCCAGCTCGTCATGCGCCACCAGAATCTCCTCCGGCGCGATACGATAGAAAGTCGCCATCGCCGCTACCGCCTTGCCGCTGAGGTTCATAAAGGTTGTTGGCACCAGCAGGCGCACATCGTTGCCGCCGATATTCAGCCGCGCGGTATAGCCAAAAAACTTGCTCTCTTCTTTCAGGGACTGATTATGGCGCTCAGCGAGCAGATCCACATACCAGGCGCCAGCGTTATGGCGCGTTGCGGCGTATTCCGCGCCGGGGTTGGCGAGGCCAACAATCAGCTTAATCTCACTCACGGTGGTTATTTCCTGCTAAAAACCGAAGGGCGATAGTGTAGCGGCCTGCGCGCGAGAATACAAAGCGACGGAATGGTTTAATTGCGGACGGAAATAATAAGATTTCTATATAAATACAGCCGCTTAGGCGTAAAGAAATGTCAAACGGCACTCAAAATGTGTGATCGCGCGCGCAACGAACTGGCGGGTCATCTCCTAAGCTTATGGTGATTTAGCACTCTGTGCTGTGCAGCCGCTAACAAGGAGGCGAGAGATGAAACGTAAAACTGCAATGGTGGCAGGCAACATACTGATGGGACTGGGGTTACTGACGATGCTGTTGGGCATCGGCTATGCGGTGCTGAACCAGCTGCCGCAGATGCAGCTCTCCTCTTTGCTGACGCAGGCCTCTATCCTCGGCATCTTTATCGGCGCGCTGATGTGGCTGGTCGGCGCGCGCATCAGCGGACGGGAAAAAGTCGCGGACCGCTACTACTGGCTGCGCAACTGCGATGAGCGCTGCCGCCGGGCGTCTCGCCATCATCATACCCACTCATCACGCTAACCTTTCGCGTTCGGGCGCCGCAGGTAGCGGCGCCGGCGCTATCATCTCCGTACGGTTGCGCCCACCGGCTTTGGCCTGATAGAGCGCTTCGTCAGCCGCCATCATCAGCGATGAAAACGTGTGTGGGGCGTGGCCGGCGGCAATGCCGACGCTCACGGTATATTCGATATTGTCCGGCCGCGAAATCATCGCCAGCAAACGGATCTCTTCGCACATTGCCTGCGCCTCCTGCACGCTGCCGTTAAACAGCGCGGCAAACTCTTCGCCGCCAAGGCGTGAAAAGGTGCATTCCGCCGGCAGGATCTTTTTCACGATGCGGCAAAAGTCGAGCAGCACCCGGTCGCCCTGGCTGTGGCCGAAACGGTCGTTGATGCTTTTAAAATTATCCAGATCGAATACCATCGCCGTCAGCATCGCCCGCTGCTGCCGGGCATTCTTTTCCGCGATTTTCGCCTGGGCGAATAGCGCGCGCCGGTTCCAGACGCCGGTGAGCGGGTCGCGCAGCGAGGCCTGCTTATAGCGAATTTGTGTACGCTCGTTCACCATCGCCAAAATGGTCAGCGTCAGTCCGATCACAAACAGAATCGATTCCAGAATCACATAGCCGGAAAAGGCGGTACCGCCGATGGCGCCATGATTGTGGCTGGTGGTGCCGCCATCAAAGCACATGCGCGTCAGGTGAAACCCAAGGTGGATCCACAGCAGCAGCTGCGCCGGCCAGAAGGTCATTTGCAGATAGGCGCGCGATCGGGCCAGCATGATGATTAAGGCGGCGGTGTAGCTGATGCACAGCACGCAGCTCACCATAATGCGCTTCGGCATGGAATAGTAAAAAGAAGGGAAGCAGCAGAGCAGCGCCCAGATCAGCGCGCCGAATAGCCAGCTGACGCCGGGCCTTCGTCCGGCGAAAACGCGAAACGCGCACAGCAGCATGCCATACGCCAGCATCACCAGCGTATTGCCGACGGCGATAGGCAGAAACTGCTGCCCCTCGCTGCGCAGGCTGCTGAGCCAGACGGCGGCCATGGTCGCCATAATGGCAACCGCCGTATAGCCGAGAACCCGATCGTACTGCGCGCCGCTCCATGCGAAAAGCATGATGATGCTCAGGAAGCCCAGCACATAGAGTTCACAAATAAAGAGTGTGTAGACATCAAGTGCCATAACGAGCTTCTCCATAAAAAACCGCAGCAAAATAGCATGAGTCACTGAGAGTAAAAAGCGGTGGTTAACGCAGCGGTAAAAAAAAGAGAATGACGATAACATTACGCGCTTTGCTGGCGAACGATCGGGAAAATAGCCATGCCGGCAACAGGTTTATCTGCGGATGGCGCAGCGAAAAGGGCAAAAAAAAACCGGGCCTGAGCCCGGTTTGCGTCATATCAGCGATTAATGTTCAAACATCGCAGAGATGGATTCTTCGTTGCTGATGCGGCGAATCGCTTCAGCCAGCATGCCGGAGAGCGTCAGCGTGCGCACGTTAGGCAGCGCTTTGATCTCGTCGGCCAGCGGGATGGTATCGCAGACCACCACTTCATCGATTACCGAGTGACGCAGGTTTTCCGCCGCGTTACCGGAGAAGATCGGGTGGGTGGCGTAGGCGAACACGCGTTTAGCGCCGCGCTCTTTCAGCGCTTCGGCCGCTTTGCAGAGCGTGCCGCCGGTATCGATCATATCGTCGACCAGCACGCAGTCGCGGCCGGCGACGTCACCGATAATGTGCATCACCTGAGAAACGTTGGCGCGCGGACGACGTTTATCGATGATGGCCATATCGGTGTCGTTCAGCAGCTTGGCGATGGCGCGGGCGCGCACGACGCCGCCGATATCCGGAGAAACCACAATCGGATTCTCAAGACCAATCTGCAGCATATCTTCCAGCAGGATAGGGCTGCCGAATACGTTATCAACCGGGACGTCAAAGAAGCCCTGGATCTGTTCTGCGTGCAGGTCCACTGTCAGCACGCGGTCAACGCCGACGCTGGAAAGGAAATCCGCTACGACTTTTGCGGTAATCGGCACGCGCGCGGAACGCACGCGGCGGTCCTGACGGGCATAGCCAAAGTAGGGGATCACAGCGGTAATACGACCGGCGGAAGCGCGACGCAGCGCGTCTACCATAACAACCAGCTCCATCAGGTTATCGTTGGTAGGGGCACAGGTGGACTGGATGATGAAAATATCACCACCGCGTACATTTTCATTGATTTGTACGCTCACTTCACCATCGCTGAAACGACCGACGGCGGCGTCGCCCAGGCTGGTGTAAAGGCGGTTGGCAATACGTTGTGCTAGTTCCGGGGTGGCGTTACCAGCAAAAAGCTTCATATCAGGCACGAGAAGAACCTCAGGCTTTGCGTCCAGAGAATGCACACAGGCGAGCGGCAACGGGCGCGCTCTGTCCGTCGCGTGCGTGCATACGGGTGTATTAAAGCGCAATGTGCAGCGTCAGGAACGGGGTGACGCTGTCACATTGACGCCAGGTGCCCTGAAAGGCTGCGGTGAAGTGGCGAAAGGTTTACGCCTTGCGCGACGAATCCCTGCATCCAGTTCGGGGCCAGCTCAAGCACCTGACGGGCAGCGGACTCGGTGTCGAATTCTGCAAACACACAAGCGCCGGTTCCTGTCAGGCGCGACGGCGCGTATTCTAGCAGCCAGGAAACAAGCGCATCAACCTCACGAAAACGTTTTCTTACGACTGACTCACAATCATTGCTGAAAGGGGCCTGTAACAGCGCATCAAATGAGCGTACCGGCGAATTTCGCGTCAGCTCCGCATCGCCGAACACCTGCGGTGTGGAAACCGCGACGCCCGGATGCGCCACCAGATACCATTTTTCCGGCGGCGAGGCGGGCTGCAACGCCTCGCCGACCCCTTCGGCAAAGGCTGCGTGGCCGCGCACGAACACCGGCACATCAGCACCCAGCGTCAGGCCGAGCGCGCAAAGCGTGTCCGTCTCCAGCCCGGTGCCCCACAGATGATTCAGCGCCACCAGCACCGTCGCGGCGTTCGACGAGCCGCCACCGAGACCGCCGCCCATCGGCAGACGTTTGTCGACGGCGATATCCGCCCCGGCCTGCGGCGGCAGCACGCCGCGTTCGTCCGCCGCCCGCATCAGCAGCCGCGCGGCGCGCACGATCAGGTTATTTTCGTCGGCTACGCCGGGCACCGGCGTGAGCAGCCGTATCTCACCGTGCGAACGCGGCGTGATATGCAGGCTGTCGCCATAATCCAGGAACTGAAACAGCGTTTGCAGATTGTGATAGCCGTCGGGACGACGGCCGGTAATGTATAAAAACAGGTTCAGCTTCGCCGGAGCGGGCCAGGTGGTCATCATTGTACGGTCCAGCTATCCATGCGCAGTTTGATGCGTTTGTCGCCCTGTTTCAGCTCAATGCTGGCGGGCAGCGCCGGTTTGACCTTGCTGTCATAGCCCTGAATGGTGACGTCCCACTGCTGACCGTTGCGGCTGTAACGCAAAGTGCGCAGCTGATACTGGTCGTCGAGGGTGAAATCAGTGGCGTCGCCCGGCAGGCCAAGCATCCACTGGCGCAGGTTGGCCAGCGGGATATCCATGCCGGTCAGCTGCGAAATCATCTTTTCGGCGTCGTTGCTGACGTAGCGTTTGCCTTTGTTGTCCACCAGCTGCACCACAGAGCCTTGCGCGTCAAGCTGCAGTTCGGTGCTACCGAGCGGGTTGGTCAGCAACAGACGATAGCGGTCAGAGGCGGTTTGCTGCCAGTTAAAGCGCGCGTAAACCTTCTGCTGATCGGAAAGCCAGGCGAACGCGCCGCGCGTTTGATAGCGGGTGATCTGTTGTACGGCCTGCTGATGCTGCTGCCACTGCGGAGAGGTGGGGCTCTGGCCGGGACCCTGCGGTTTGGTGATGGTACAGGCCGCCAGCAGTACGCTGGCCAGGGGGATCAGCCGCAAAGAACGGCGGGTTAGCGAATCAAACACCAGATCATCTCCTCAGACACTTTTTTATATCCAAACGGTTAACGCTAATCATTCGCCTTTTAACCGTCAACGTTGAATTGCCGAATTTCAGTCTTATCAGCTATATCTTATTACAGTCATAGTCTTTGTATGGCTTTTCTTGATCTCCCGCATCTTGTAGAATGCGCACCATAAAACCCCAACAACATTGGGATAACCCGATCTGATTCACCATGACGCTGCTGGCCCTCGGAATAAATCATAAAACGGCACCTGTTGCCCTACGCGAACGAGTTACCTTCTCGCCGGATACGCTGGACGAGGCTCTGAACAGCCTGCTGGCGCAACCTATGGTGCAGGGGGGCGTGGTGCTGTCTACCTGCAACCGCACGGAACTCTATCTTAGCGTAGAAGAGCAGGAAAACCTGCAGGAGCGTCTGGTGCAGTGGCTGTGCGAATACCACAACCTGCGCGAAGACGAAGTGCGTAAAAGCCTCTACTGGCACCACGACAACGCCGCGGTGAGCCACCTGATGCGCGTCGCCAGCGGGCTTGATTCGCTGGTGCTGGGCGAACCGCAGATCCTCGGACAGGTGAAAAAGGCGTTCGCGGATTCCCAGCGCGGCCACTCGCTCTCCAGCGAACTGGAGCGCATGTTCCAGAAAACCTTCTCTGTCGCCAAACGGGTGCGCACGGAAACGGAGATCGGCGCCAGCGCCGTCTCGGTCGCCTTCGCCGCCTGTACCCTGGCGCGCCAGATCTTCGAATCACTCTCGACGGTGAACGTGCTGCTGGTCGGCGCGGGTGAAACCATCGAGCTGGCCGCGCGCCATCTGCGCGAGCATAACGTCAAGAAACTGATTATTGCTAACCGCACCCGTGAACGCGCGCAGCTGCTGGCTGACGAAGTCGGGGCGGAAGTGATCGGCCTGGCGGAGATCGACAGTCGCCTGGCGGAGGCGGACATTATTATCAGCTCTACCGCCAGCCCGCTGCCGATCATCGGCCGCGGTATGGTCGAGCGGGCGCTGAAGGCGCGCCGCAATCAGCCGATGCTGCTGGTGGATATCGCCGTGCCGCGCGACGTGGAGCCGGAAGTCGGCAAGCTCGCCAACGCCTATCTCTACAGCGTGGACGATCTGCAGGCGATCATCGAAAACAATATGGCGCAGCGTAAAGCGGCGGCGGTGCAGGCGGAAACCATCGTGGCTCAGGAGAGCAGCGAGTTTATGGCCTGGTTGCGCGCGCAGAGCGCCGTCGAGACCATTCGCGACTACCGCGACCAGGCCAGCCAGATACGCGCTGAGCTGGAGGCCAAAGCGTTGGCCGCGTTGCAGCAGGGCGCGAGTGCCGAGGCGGTGCTGCACGATCTGGCGCATAAGCTGACCAACCGGCTGATTCACGCCCCTACCAAATCCCTGCAGCAGGCTGCACGCGACGGCGACGCCGAGCGTCTGCAGATCCTGCGTGACAGCCTCGGGCTGGACTAGATAATTCCTATACCAATACAGGGTAAACCATACCAGATGAAGACTTCTATTGTTGCCAAACTGGAAGCCTTGCAGGAGCGCCACGAAGAAGTGGAAGCGATGCTCGGCGACGCCAGCGTCATCGCTGAACAGGAGCGTTTTCGCGCGCTGTCGCGTGAATATGCCCAGCTGACCGACGTCAGTCAGTGTTTCCGTCAGTGGCAGCAGGTGCAGGAAGATATCGCCACCGCCGAGCAGATGCTCAGCGACGCAGAAATGCGCGATATGGCGATGGACGAACTGAAAACGGCGCGCGCGCAGAGCGAGGCGCTGGAGCAACAGCTGCAGGTGCTGCTGCTGCCGAAAGATCCCGACGATATCCGCGACTGCTTTGTAGAAGTGCGCGCGGGGGCCGGCGGCGATGAAGCGGCGATTTTCGCCGGCGACCTGTTCCGCATGTACAGCCGCTACGCGGAAGCCCGCCGCTGGCGCGTTGAGATGATCAGCGCCAGCGACGGCGAGCATGGCGGCTACAAAGAGGTGATCGCGCGCGTCAGCGGCGAGGGCGCCTATGGCCGGCTGAAGTTCGAGTCGGGCGGCCACCGCGTGCAACGCGTGCCGGAAACCGAATCGCAGGGGCGCATCCACACTTCCGCCTGCACCATCGCGGTGATGCCGGAGCTGCCGGAAGCGGAGCTGCCGGAGATCAACCCCGGCGATCTGAAAATCGATACCTTCCGCTCCTCCGGCGCGGGTGGCCAGCATGTTAACACCACCGATTCTGCCATCCGCATTACCCACTTGCCGACCGGTATTGTGGTGGAGTGCCAGGATGAGCGCTCGCAGCATAAAAACAAAGCCAAGGCGTTATCGGTGCTGGGCGCGCGCATTCACGCCGCCGAAATGGCGAAGCGCCACGCGGAAGAGGCCTCCACGCGCCGCAACCTGCTGGGCAGCGGCGATCGCTCCGACCGCATCCGCACCTATAACTTCCCGCAGGGCCGCGTAACCGACCACCGCATCAACCTGACGCTCTACCGTCTGGACGAAGTGATGGAAGGGAAGCTGGATATGCTGATTGAACCTATCGTGCAGGAGCATCAGGCCGATCAGCTGGCTGCGCTTGCCGGGCAGGATTAATGGATATTCGCAGCTGGTTAAAAGCCGCCTGCGCCACGCTGTGCGGCGGCGAAAGCCCGAAGCGCGATGCCGAAGTGCTGTTGTCGTTTGTTACCGGCAAATCGCGCAGCTGGCTGATCGCGTTTGATGACGCGCCGCTCAGCGCAGCGCAGCTGGCGCAGCTCAATGCCTTACTGGCCCGCCGCGCCCGCGGCGAGCCGGTGGCGCACCTCACCGGCGAACGCGAATTCTGGTCGCTGCCGCTGACCGTTTCGCCGGTCACGCTGATCCCCCGTCCCGATACTGAAATCCTCGTTGAACAGGCGCTGGCGCGTCTGCCCGATCACGCGGTCGATATTCTTGATCTCGGCACCGGTACCGGCGCCGTGGCGCTGGCGCTGGCCAGTGAACGCCCCGACTGTCGACTGGTGGGCGTCGATCGGATCGGGGAAGCGGTGACGCTGGCGCAGCACAATGCGCGCAAGCTCGGCATCGCCAACGCGTCCTTTCTGGTCAGCGACTGGTTCAGCGCGCTGGAAGGACGCCGCTTTGCGATGATCGTCAGTAATCCGCCCTATATCGATGCCGCCGACGCGCATCTGCAGCAGGGCGATGTGCGCTTTGAGCCGCTCAGCGCGCTGGTGGCGCCGGAAGCGGGGCTGGCCGATATCCGTCATATCGCCGCGGCCGCGCACCGCTATTTACTGCCGGGCGGTGGGTTAATGCTGGAGCATGGCTGGCAACAGGGCGAAGCAGTGCGTACTATTCTCGCTGCCCATGATTATCAGGCAGTGATAACCTGCCAGGACTATGCGGGTCACGATCGCGTGACCCTCGGCACATACTAACAGGGAGAGCATCATGGCTGCTTACTATGGCGTAATTAAACACCTTCATCTGCTGACCGTCGCCGTTACGGTAACGCTGTTTATTCTGCGTTTTATCTGGCTGCAGAGCGGCTCGGCGATGATGTCGCGGCGCTGGGTGCGCATCGTGCCCCATATTAACGATACGCTGCTGTTTGTGACCGGCATCTGCCTGGTGATGATCACCCATTTTTATCCGTTCACGCCGCAGGGTAACTGGCTGACGGAGAAGCTGTTTGGCGTTATTATCTATGTCGCCCTGGGCGTTGTGGCTTTCGGCCGCCGTCCGCGTGAGGCTAAAGTACGCTGGATTGCCTTTATCGTGGCGCTGGCGGTGCTGGGCATCATTATTAAGCTGGCCGTCACCAAACTGCCGCTTTTGGGGATTGTATGACATCAGTAGCAAATATCGATTTTAGCGAAGCGCCGCTCTGTGAAGCGGTGATCGCCACGTCGCGCGTCATCCGCACCGACTTTCCGGCGGATGCGGTCAATGCGCAGCTGCAGGCGCTGGTGGACGAAGCGCGCGACTACGTTTCCTCGGTGGAAGGGCCGGATCTCCAGCTGGAAAAGCTGCTGGAGCTGTTTTATAAAAAGTGGAAGTTCGGCGGCGCCAGCGGCGTCTATAAGCTGTCGGACGTGCTGTGGCTGGATAACGTGCTGAACACCCGTCAGGGTACCGCGGTGTCGCTCGGCGTGGTGTTGCTGCATATCGCGCATCAGCTCGACCTGCCGCTGATGCCGGTGATCTTCCCGACGCAGCTTATTCTGCGCGCCGACTGGATGGATGGCGAAATGTGGCTGATCAACCCGTTCAACGGCGAAACGCTTAGTGAACATACGCTTGAAGTCTGGCTGAAGGGTAACATCAGCCCCACCGCAGAGCTGTATGAAGAAGATCTGGATGAGGCGGAGCCGTCCACGGTGATCCGCAAAATGCTGGATACGCTGAAAACGGCGCTGATGGAAGAGAAGCACATGGAGCTGGCGCTGAACGTCTGCAACCTGCTGCTGGAGATCGATCCTGAAGATCCGTATGAAATTCGCGACCGGGGGCTGATCTACGCGCAGCTGGACTGCGAGCATGTCGCCCTGACCGACCTGATCTATTTTGTTGAGCAGTGTCCGGAAGATCCGGTCAGTGAGATGATTAAGGTTCAGATTCACTCAATTGAACAGAAACAGGTGACGCTGCATTAAGCGGCGTCACCCTTCAATAAAAAGGCGAAGGCATGAAAGAAAAAGTTGTCAGCATCGGTGATATTCAGGTCGCCAACGATCTGCCGTTTGTACTCTTTGGTGGAATGAACGTACTGGAATCGCGCGATCTGGCGATGCGCATCTGCGAACACTACGTCAAAGTGACCGATAAGCTGGGCATTCCGTACGTATTCAAAGCCTCTTTCGATAAAGCGAACCGCTCTTCTATTCACTCTTACCGTGGCCCGGGCCTGGAAGAGGGCATGAAGATTTTCCAGGAGCTGAAGCAGGCCTTCGGCGTGAAAATCATTACCGACGTCCATGCGCCGGAGCAGGCGCAGCCGGTGGCCGACGTGGTGGATGTGATCCAGCTGCCCGCCTTCCTGGCGCGTCAGACCGACCTGGTGGAAGCGATGGCGAAAACCGGCGCGGTGATCAACGTGAAGAAACCGCAGTTCGTCAGCCCAGGCCAGATGGGCAATATCGTTGAGAAATTCGCTGAAGGCGGCAACGATAAAGTGATCCTGTGCGATCGCGGCGCGAACTTCGGCTACGACAATCTGGTTGTCGATATGCTGGGCTTCAATGTGATGAAGAAAGTGACCAACAACAGCCCGGTGATTTTTGACGTGACGCACGCGCTGCAGACGCGCGATCCGTTTGGCGCCGCGTCCGGCGGTCGTCGCGCTCAGGTAGCGGAGCTGGCGCGCGCCGGTATGGCGGTCGGCATCGCCGGCCTGTTTATCGAAGCGCATCCGGATCCGGCCAACGCGAAATGCGACGGCCCGTCCGCGCTGCCGCTCGACAAGCTGGAGTCGTTCCTGGTGCAGATGAAAGCGATCGACGACCTGGTGAAAAGCTTCCCGGCGCTCGATACCAGCAGCTAAGCCGCCAGCGGGTGGGTGAGGATAAAAGTCGCGTCGGGTTAAGGCGCGTTTACCGTTGCCCGCCGCCGTCCAGGAAACCGGAAATGTTCTTCATTTCCGGTTTTTTTATGCGCGCCTCACAGTGTCGCGCCCCGGTTTGCATTGAGAACGGCACCAGGTTAACCGTTATCGCTCTCATCATAAGGATATGACGCATGAGCTTCAGCCAGCCTGGAAATCATCTTTATTACCTTGCGCGTGACCCTCTTGCCCCGGCGTGAAAACTCACCATGTCGCCACGCCCGGGCGGCGGTTTTACAGCATAATCGTCATCAGATAGCCGACAAACAGCGCCAGATGGGCCGCGCCGTTCAGCACATTCGTGCGGCCGGTGGAGAAGGAGATATTACACAGGATCAGCACCGCGCCCATCACCACCATATGCGGCGGTTCCAGGCCGAAAATCAGCTCCTGGCCGGTCAGCGCGGCGATCAGCGTCACCGTCGGCACGGTGAGCGAGATGGTGGCCAGCACCGAACCGAAAAAGAGGTTCATCGCGCGCTGCACCTGATTAGCCAGCACGGCTTTAATCGCGCCCAGGCCTTCCGGCGACAGGATCAGCAGCGCCACCAGGAAGCCGGTGAACTGCTGCGGCGCATTCAGCTCGGTCAGCAGATGCTCCAGCGGGCCGGCGTTCATTTTGGTTACGCTAATGACCGCCACCAGATGCACCAGCAGCCAGAATGTGTGCCACAGGCTGCTGTGCGCCGACGGCTTGCCGTGATGCGGATCGCCATCGTCGCTGTCATCCTCATGCTCATAGACGAACAGGCTCTGGTGCGTTTTGGTCTGGATCAGCAGAAACACGCCATACATCGCCGCGGAAATGGCGGAAATCATCAGCGCCTGGGGGGTGGTGAAGTTGCCGTTCGGCAGCGCGTTGGGAAATACCAGCACCAGAATCGCCAGCGGGAAAATGGCGATCAGATACTGCTTTACCCCGGCGAGATTGACATACTGCGTGGCGAATTTGCGTCCGCCCAGCAGCAGCGCAAAGCCGACCAGGCCGGAGGTCACGATCATGATGATAGAGTAGAGGGTATCGCGCATCAGCGCCGGCGCCGCGCCGCCGGTTGCCATCAGCGCGGAGATCAGGCTGACTTCCAGGATCACTACCGACAAACTTAAAATCAGCGAGCCGTAAGGTTCTCCCAGCCGGTGCGCCAGTACGTCAGCATGGCGAACCACGCTAAAGGCGCTGCTGAGAATGCCGACCAGTGCCAGCAGGTTGATGGCGACCACCAGCGGCATGGAGGTTGCATCGCCGTACAGCCAGAGAACGGCCAGCGCAGCGAGCGGAAAAAAAAGCGAGTATTCGGTATGGCGGGTTTTTTTGCTGTCATGCGTCCCCATAGGCAACGTTCTCCTGTCTGTGTCAGTACATGCCTCATTACAGAAACCCCAGTGTGGGTCTCTAAAGATTAAGCGCTGCTGGCCTTTTCACCAGCGGACACAGTTTAGCCAGCTGACACAAATTCGCATGTTATTTTACTTTTTTTTACCTCATGGAGGGAAAGTGGCGGCAGGGCGTTATAAACGCAGTAAATAGATTAAATATTATTATTATCAATAAGTTAATTTTAACGTTTCATCAATAAATAGCGACTTTCCTTGCGCTTTTGCGTGAGATAAGCCTCTTTTTCTGCGGGGGTTTTACCGCTTTCGCGCTCTGTTGTGCGCTTATCACACTGGAAAAATGCCCACGCTGAGCCACACTTAAGCTGTACGCAAAAAGGAGGAAATATGCCTTATAACGATCGCAGTTCACTGCCCGACAACGTGACCAATGTGTTACCGGCGCACGCGCAGGATATCTATCTGGCGGCATTCAACAGCGCCTGGGATGAGTATCAGGATAAGAAAGAGCGTCGGGGCGACGAGTCGCGGGAAGAGGTGGCGCACAAAGTCGCCTGGGCGGCGGTGAAAAGTAAATATGAAAAGGGTGACGACGATAAATGGCATCCTAAAAAGTAACCCGCCATGCCGGGCGCGTCGCCATTGCAGCAGAGGCGTCCGGCAGCGTGCGGTAACAATCGTGAGCCCGCGCATTTTCTGCAAAAATTTCCCTTAAATCCCTCAAGAGTTGCCCTGAACCGCCGATGCTTTTTATAGCACCATTTTCTTTCGTGACCGGTCTCACACTTGAAGCCGAAGGCAGAAATGAATAAGGTCATTAGACGTTAGCGAAACGACGGGCGCGCCAGAGGGCTGGCGGCGGAACATCGCCTGGTCGTCACCGGGATGCGGTGAAGCGGTTGAGGAGGCTGAGTTGTTAACACGTGAATTCTTATTAAAAGCAGACTGCAAAACCGCTTTTGGCGAAATTGAAGCGTCATTGTTATGGACCTGCGAGCAGCGCGCGGCATCGCTGGCGGCGACGCTGGCCTGCCGGCCGGATAACAGTCCGGTGTGGATTTTTGGTTATGGTTCCCTGATGTGGAATCCGGTATTCGAAGCGGAGGAAGTTGCCGCCGCCACGCTGCCGGGCTGGCATCGCGCCTTCTGCCTGCGCCTGACGGTAGGGCGCGGCACGGCGCAGCAGCCGGGACGTATGCTGGCGTTGAAAGAGGGCGGCAGCACCACCGGACTCGCGTTTCGTCTGCCGGACGAACGGCTGCATGAGGAGCTGGAGCTGCTGTGGAAGCGCGAAATGGTCACCGGTTGCTATCTGCCCAGCTGGCGCGAGTTGCGGCTCAGCGACGGCCGTCAGGTCACGGCGCTGGTGTTTGTGATGGATCCGCGCCATCCGCTCTATGAGTCAGATACCTGTTCCCGCACTATCGCGCCGCTGATCGCGCGCGCCAGCGGGCCGCTCGGCACCAACGCGCAGTATCTCTTTTCGCTGGCGCAGGAGCTGAACCAACGCGGCATGGAAGATGCGGCGCTGACCGACCTGGCGCAGCAGGTGCGCGAGCTGCAGGTTTGTCATCATCATCTGCAGGGCTAAGAAAAACGCCGCCTCTAAGGGGCGGCGTATCATTACTTATCGCTGCGCGGCGGGTTGATAAGCCAGGTGCCGGCGCGATTGATCTCCAGCTGCTGGATATGGACGCCATCCTGCTGCTGGACTTCGATGCGATAGTTCCCGGCGGCCAGGTTCAGCGCTGCATAGCCATTATTGCTCGGCTTCACATCCAGCGTCTCTCCGTTCAGCTTCACCGTTTCACTGCTGCGCAGGCGCAGATAGACCGTCGCCAGCGTTGGGCCGTTGCCCTGCGGCGGGGCGCTCTGCGCCGCGCTTGTCCCGGCTGCGGTGGCGGCGGGCTGGGTCTGCTCGTCGCCGCCGTTGAGCAGCGCGGCGATAGCGATCACCGCCAGCAGGGCGCCGCCGCTCAGCAGCACCAGCGGAAGCGAAAGCCGGCGCGGCGCGCGCGTGGTCAGCGGATCGGCGCTGGCGGCGCCATGGTTAATCGCCAGCACCACCGGTTCCGGCGTCGCCTCAATCGGTTCCGGCTCCGGCGCTTTCTCCTGCACCGGGCTGACAGCGCTCACCAGCTCCTGTACATCGCTAACCGGCAGCGAAATCAGCGTCGCCAGCTCGTCGACAGATTGCGGACGTTCGGCGGGCTTCATGCGCAGCGCGCGATCCACCGCATGCAGCAGCGACAGCGAGTAGCCGGCGGGCTGGCGCTGCGCCAGCGGCTGGTAGTGATCTTCAATGCAGCGCACTACGCTGGCCGGCGGCGGGCTGCCGGTGATCAGCGTATGCAATACCGCGCCGAGGGCGTAGATATCGGTCCACGGGCCCTGTTCGCTGTCGGTCTCTTCGCTGTACTGCTCAATCGGCGCGTAGCCCGGCTTCAGCATAATCTCCGTTTCGTCAGAGAGGTTGCCGATCTCCTTGCGCGCTGAGCCGAAATCGAGCAGCACCGGCAGCTGGTTATCCTGAATCTGGATATTATCGAGCGCGATGTCGCGATGCAGGTAGCCCGCCTGATGAATGGTGCTGATGGCGCCGAACAGCGGCGGCAGCAATTGACGGATCCACGCCTCGTTGATGGTCTCAGGATGCTGCTGCTGCCACGCCTTCAGCGACATGCCGCTGTACCAGAGCGTGCCCATATAGGCGGTGCCGTTCTCCTCCCAGAAGCGCAGCACGTGCAGCAGGCCGGGATGGTTGAAGCGCGCCAGCAGGCGCGCCTCCTGAATAAAGCTGCTCAGCCCGGCGTTAAACAGCCTGCCGAAGCGTTCGCTGCGCAGCCCCAGCGAGAGATCGTCATTACGTATCGCCAGCGAAGCGGGCATATACTCTTTAATGGCGATGGTGCGTTCCAGCAGATGATCCCAGGCGCGGTAGACAATGCCGAAGCCGCCGCCGCCAATCACATCCTTGATTTCAAATTCATTGAACCGGTGGCCCGCCGGCAGGGCGCCAACCACCATATTCTGTTCTTCGTTTGCCGACATAGTTGCCACTCTCTGAGCGTTTACGGCCTGTTTACTGCAGGCGCGCGCCTGCGTTTAATTTAAGGTGCGGTAAGCGCCGATCGCCGGATCGGCGAGATCGGGATGCAGCGCATCCACCAGCATCACGGTGATTTTCTGGCTGGCCGGCAGCTGGCTCGCCCAGGCTTTGCGCGCCGCCTTCACGCGTTCTCGTACCGCGCTCAGATCCTGCGCCGCGCTTTTATCCATCTGTACCAGCAGTACGCCGTTGAAACGCCAGAGGTGCAGCTGGTTATCGAACGGCAGCAGCAGCCAGCTCGCTTCCGCGTTCTCTTTGGCGATCACCATGCGCTGATTATTAATGCTGACCACGCTCAGCGTTTTGTCGTTGGTCGTCAGTCCGGTCAGGGGATAGCCCTGCCAGAAATTCACCGCTACCGGCTGGCTCTTGCCGTTGTTGACCAGCGTCAGCTCGCTGGCGCCTTCCAGCCAGCCTTCAGTCGAACAGGTCAGATCGCGGTTATCGGGAATAAACAGCGACTGGCCGTCATCATCCCACCAGGTGCGGAAATGGCAGCCGCCTGGCAGTTCGAAGTGCTGCAGCGGCTCGCTGTTGGCGGGGCGCGACAGATCGAGCGGCGCCGCGTTGCCGGCGTTCGCCGCCGCGGTAGCGTCGGCGGTCACCACCGGCCGCCAGTTTTGCGCTTTCACTGCGGTGCCGCTGGCGAGCGAGGCGCCCGACTTATCGGTCATCTCCCACGGCAGCTCCTGCAATTTTCCGCACTGATTGGCAAGCAGGGTACCGACGCGCGGTAAAAAAGTCGTTAACACATCAGAAGCTTTGCTTTCGCCGGAAACAATGCGCAGGTGCAGCGTATCCTGACACCAGTCCTGCGGGTCGTTGCTGGCGACATTATCGATAAACACCTCCAGCGCCATGCTGGGGGAGTAGACCACGCGATAGTTCTCCGCGCTGGCGGCGGAGGCCATCAAAAGCGTGATAACGCCGGACAACCAGTATTTCATAACGTTCCTTGATGTTAACCGCGAGGCGGCAGCAAGCGTGCCGAATCAGCCAGTGACTGTAATAAAGTGGTTTCCTGAGGCGAGCCGATCCAGATAGCCACGGCGCTCAGGTTATCGTTTTTGCGCGTCCGGTCGACGGCCTGCTGCATCAGCGTCAGCCACTCTTCGCAGCTGTTCACCATGCGCAGCGCCTGTTCCATCTCGGCAATGGCCAGATGCAGCCAGAAACCGTCGCTGCAGACCAGAAACGCATCGCCATCCTCCAGCGCGACCACCTCGCTATAGCTGGCCTCGCGCATCGTTTCGGCGCCCAGCGCATTATAAAGTAAATTACTGTTAATGCCGGTATTTTCATACCCGGCATCCTTCATACGCTGCGCCAGGCTGTGGTCGCGCGTCACCTGTTTCAGGTAGCCGCGACGGAAGTGATAAATACGGCTATCGCCCGCGTGCGCCCACCAGGCAAGCTGCTGCTCGCGGTCGATAAACAGCGCCGCGAGGGTAGTACTCATACGCTGCAGTTTCGGATTAATCTGCTGCGCTTCGCGGATGGCGCGATCGCTTTTCTCAATCGCCAGACGGCTCTCATCGGCGCTGAAGCGGTCGGCGGCGGCCATGGCGTCCAGCAGGGTGTCGCAGGCGATGTGCGCCGCCTGTTCACCGCCGGGCAGGCCCGCCACGCCGTCGCACACCACAAAGCAGGCATTCCGGTCGGTCAGGCTGTGTCCCACCCGGTCCTGATTATTGCTGCGCTCGCCCTGTTGCGAGGTAATGGCAAAGGCGATATTCATTCGTTATCCATCCGCATTTGAGAATCTTTATACTGGTTTACTTCCATATCATAGGCGTGCAGAAAGGCTTCGCCGAACAGGGAATGGAAATCGTCCTCCAGCTCGCCGGCGGTGCGCTGATAGCTGCGCATAAAGTAGTCCCACAGCGCCGCCTTGCGGTGCGGGGTAAAGCGCATCTTCGGCAGCTGGCCGTCCTGACGCGCGTTCTCCTCCAGCCGCTGCGGATTAAAGGATTGCAGCATCGCGGCGATGATGGCGCGGATGCCGGCGATCATGCCCAGCTGGTGCGCCTGTAGATCGACCAGCGCATCGCGCACCGCCTGCTCCGGCTGCATAAAACCGGGCATCTGGCTCTGGTACATCTGCATCAGCACCGTTTTGCCGGAGGGCAGGATTTTAAACGGGTTGTTCGCCTCGTTCAGGATCATGGTCATCTCCGCCTTGACCCCGCGCTTCAGAATCGATCGGGAGGAGAGCAGCGCCACGGTGCCCTGCGAAAACAGGCTGAGCATGCGCCCTGTCATGCGCATCTGCTCTTCGGTCAGGCCTTCATTGCCGTGATTATCCAGCCCCATGCCGTCCAGCAGCGCGCGGATCAGCTTTTCATCGCTGCAGGGAGCCTGCTGCTCATGTCGTTCCGCGCGCTCGGCCCGTTCGCCGCGATCGCGCGGCAGCGGGTCGATATCCAGCCGCGCGCCGCTGTGGGCGCCGGCGCGTCCGGCGGCGCTTTCCGTCGGCGACGGTTCCAGCGTGGTAGTGGCGACCGGCGTCGCCTCGTGCTGCAGAATGCCAAGCGGATCGCCGGAGAGGCTCTGCTGCTGCTGAAACAGCGCCAGCGGATCGAGGCTGCTGGCGAGGTTTTCGCTGACCGTCTCATGCTGCGGATCCTTAACCTCAATCTGATAATCGCCGATGGTCAGCCGGTCGCCATGATGCAGCGTTACCTGGCAGTCGCGCTCCAGCGGCTGGCCGTTCAGCACCACCGTGGTGACGCTGCCGCGATTGGTGAGCCGGCATTCGCCCTGTGCGGAGACATGCACTACCGCCTGCAGGCGCGAGATGGCCCGCGCTTCGTCCGGCAGCACCAGATCGTTATCCTGACTGCGGCCAATGGTGCCGCCCGGCGGTAAAAAATCGACTGTCTGCGCGGGCACGCCTGTCTGTTGCACAATGGTAAATCGCATGATGGTTCCTGCATCAAAAGTCGGGACAAAAAGCGCTACTCAAACATCGGAGGATAAAGGCCGTTACGCCCCGGCTGCGCGCCGGCCGCCGGGTTAAACAGCAGGGAAAACAGCTGCGCGTTCAGGATGCCGCTGTGCTTGTGGGTGGCGTGTGGGAAACCGTCGCTGCGGTTGCTCCACCAGTAGCTGATAAAGTGCTGCGGATTAAAACGATCGGCCACCTCGCGCCAGCTCAGGGTACAGGGCAGATCCTGATAGCCGATCACATCCATAATCGCCGAGCGCGCCTTTTCCGGCGTCGGCAGCGGTGCCAGCGCCAGCAGGTTCTGCTCCAGCGTGTCGACCGCCAGCGGTTCGCGCACCGCCTGCAGCAGGCAGGCGCCCAGCTGACGATACCAGTCGCCGGCGATAATCAACTGCGCCGGGTGCCACTGTTCAGGCGTAAAGGTTTGCACCGCCACCAGCGGCCAGATGCGGCCGACGCGATCGCGCGAGGGGAGCAGACAGCCCATCTGGATACGCTGAAAGCCGGGCGTCACCGGGATAACGAAATTCCAAACCGGCGCGCGCAGAAAGGCGTCCGCGGCGGCGCTTTGCTGATGCCACTGCGTCACGCCCTGCTGAAACCAGTTAGACCAGCCGGTGACCAGGCTTTCCGCCAGCCGCCGTTGCAGGAAATCGCCGGTGACCGGTAGTTTGCCATACCAGCCCGGCGCGAATTTCTGCGCCATAACAGTTACCTCACTGATACCGATTGCGCACCGCCGGAGGACGGCGCTTCAGCGGCGGCGAGCTTTTTGCCGTCGCGGGCCGATTCGGCCAGGCTGGCGGCCAGCTTGCGCATCATCAACGCGTTGTCGCGCGCGAAAGGCGACGACTGGATCTGACGATCGAGCAGCTGGCTGAGATGCCAGTCAAGCTGCTGCAGATCGTGCGTGGTGACGCTGGCAGGCAGCGTCCGCTGTAAATTTTGCATAAGCCAGCCGCGCAGGAACTCGCCATCGTAGTTGCGCGGCTGATAAAGCATCTGATAGGCGCGCAGCGCGTTGCGGCTGAATTCGCTGTCATCACCCTTATCACTGCCGAGAATGCGCGTAATTTCCTGAGCGACGCGCGGCAGCAACAGCGATTTCAGCGCATTCTGATACAGCACCCAGGCGGCGTCGCTCACCTGATCGCCGCGATAAAGCCCGGCGCGCATGCTGAGCGGCGGGCTGTCGAGCGAAAAGCCCTCTGTCTGCGGCAAATTCACCAGGCTATTCAGATAGGGTAGCAGATCGAAAATGGTGCCGGTGTTTTGCCGGGCAAGTTCCGCACCCTGGCGCGTCAACGGCGGGACACGCTCAGCAATTTGCTGTAAATAGTGCTGGTTCTGGTAGTAGCTGGTCAGCCAGAGACCGCAGGCCAGCACCAGCGCGGCGGCCAGGGTGCCATAGCTGCACCAGTGCAGCAGGCGGTTGCGCTCTTCCCAGCGGCTGTCGCTGCCCGCCAGGCCGCTTTCGGCGAAAATCAGATCGCTCAGCAGATGACGGATAAAATAGCTCTGCCCTTTGTTGCCGGGGATCGGCGCGGCGCGGTTAACGCTGTCCCAGGCGGCAATGGAATGCTCGCCGGTGCGCGGCAGCTGCAGCTTACGCGTTAGCTGGCCCATAATGCGATCGAACGGCAAGCCTTCCTGGGTGCCGCTGGTGAAGAACAACCCGCGCGGCGACCAGCCGACCGCGCCGCCCACCGGCGCGAAGACGATCTCAAGGTATTCCGCCAGCAGCGGGCGCAGCGAGGCGAACTCCTGCGGGAACAGGAAGCAGTCGGCGCGCTGCACTAAATCGTTCTGTTGAACCATGCGGTGCGCCACGTCGCGCTGCAGCTGCTGCTGCAGCAGGGTGAACTGCTGTTCGAAATGGCTGCTCAGCGGCTGGCTCGCCTCGCGGCCCGGCTCCCAGGGGAAGGTAAAGCCCCAGATGCGGTCGCGCTGCTGCTTATCCAGCGTAGCGAAATAGCCCATAAAGCCTTTCAGCAGGTCGGTTTTGGTCATCATGATATAGACCGGGAAATGAATGCCGGTATGCTGATGCAGCTCCTGCATGCGCTGGCGCAGGGCGGTGGCCTGGGCATAGCGCGCTTCCGGCGCGTCGCTGAGCAGATCGGCGACGCTGATGGTCATGATCACGCCGTTGACCGGCTGACGCGCGCGATAGCGCTTCAGCAGGGCGATAAAGGTCTGCCACTCGCTGGCGTCGCGCGCGCGTTGGCTCTCCTGCAGGGTATAGCGCCCCGCGGTATCCAGCAGCACGGCGCGATCGGTAAACCACCAGTCGCAGTGGCGCGTGCCGCCGATGCCGCGCACCGCGTTTTTCCCCAGGCTGTCGGTCAGCGGGAACTCCAGCCCGGAGTTGAGCAGGGCGGTGGTTTTCCCGGCGCCCGGCGCGCCGACGATCACATACCAGGGCAGCTGATAGAGCCAGGGCGCGCGGCCGCCGCGGCGGCGGCCGAACTGCGTTTTTTTCAGCAGGGCCATTGCCTCGTTAAAGCGATCGGTCAGCATATTTTCCGTCGCCTGCTGCTCTATCGGATCGAATGCCGCCTGCTGCTGCAGGTTAGTCAACAGGCGATTATTAAACCAGGCGTTATAGAGCCGTGGGATCAGCTGCAGCAGGATCCAGAGAAAGTAGCCGAGGCCGATTGCCAGCTGGCGGTTAAACACCGACTCCAGCGGACGGCTCTCGCCGAGGGTCAGCAGCGGGCCGACAATCCATACCAGGCAGGCGAAGGCGCTGATGCTGATAAATCCCCAGGCCAGGCGGCTGGCGAACAGAGGGGGCCAAACCTTCTTCATTGCGGCGTCTCCTTTTGCGCATGGTTAACCGGCGCCGGAGCGGCGAACAGCGTAATTTCGATACGGCGGTTGCGGGCGCGGTTCTCTTCGCTGTCGTTGGGCAGCAACGGATCGCTGTCGCCGCGACCTTCCGCTTTAACCTGACGTCCCGGCGGCAGCTGCTGATCGAGCAGCGCGCCGATCGCTTTGGCGCGCGCCAGCGAGAATTCGTAGCTGGAGGGGAAGCGGTTGTTGCGCGGCGCGCGGTTATCGGTATAGGCCGATACCAGTACCGTGCCTTTGATATCCTGCATCGCGGCGGCGACGCGCATCAGCAGGGCGCGCCCGACGCTGTTCAGCGCGGTGGCGCCCGGATCGAACAGCTTGTCGGCGGGCAGAATGATTTTGCTGCCGAACGCGCCGTCGCTGACTTCCAGCTGACCGGCGGCCAGTACGTCGCTAAGACGCTGGCGCAGGTTAAGCAGCGATTGCGGCGTGTCAGCTGTGCGTGACAGGGTCACTTCAGGCAGCGGCGCCTGGTAGATGGCGCGCAGCAGCGGCGCCGCCTGGCTGCCGAGCCGCCAGTTAAGGCCGCTGTAGACCAGGCTGGCCAGCAGCGCGGTCATCACCAGACACGCCCAGATCGGCACCGGCGGGCGCCAGAACTGGCTGGCAAGCGGGCGGGTTTCCACCGTGGCGCTGTCGGGAGCGGCACCGCCCTGGCGCGTTTCGTCGATCAGCTGGCCGAGACGGGTAAGAATGGTATCGCGCTGCTGACGGCCGTTCTCCATGCCGCGGTAGCGGCCTTCGTAGCCGAGCAGCAGACAATAGTGGATAACCTCCAGCAGCGCCAGATGCTGGGCAGGGGTTTGCGAAAGCCGGGAGAGCAGCTGAAAGAATTTCTCGCCGCCCCAGCTCTCGTTATGAAAGGTAACCAGCAGGCCGTTGCCGGACCAGACGCCGCGAATGCCCCACGGTGTCTGCGCCGCCGCCTCATCCAGCGCGCTGCACAGACAGTAGCGGGCGCCGATAATGGTTTCAAACGGCAGGCCCGCCCGCTTGCAGCGGTTTTCAAACTGACGCACTTCCTCCACCAGCTGCAGGCGCAGCCCGGCCGGATCGTCATGGGTGGCGGCCATACGAATATGCACAATGGTATTCAACAGCGGCGAAGCCGCTGCCAGTAATATGTTCTCATTGCTCGTGTTGTGTGCGTCACGGGCAGCGTCTACAGGCGTCATTGAATCACATTATTCCAGACTGAAAATATCCCATCTTCAGCAGTAACCGGGAGTTCCTGCCGGACTGCGCGCCGGCAGGCGTTGCTTAATCGAGGATCCAGGTGGCGGTATTCGCTTTGCGGCAGGCTTTGCTGGCGCCGCCCACATCGACACAAACCTGCTTGCTGGCGCGGCGCGGACGCGGGCGATCGTTGCGCAGCGTCTCCTCGTAGCGATCGGCGGCGACGCCGGCCTTCAGCGGCACGTAGCCGATAAGCTGGGTATCCTCCGCGTCGGCGATGGCCAGCCAGTTGTTTTCCACTTTGCCCAGCACCTGGAACGGCTTGCCGTTTTCCAGATAGCGCACCACTTTTCCGCCGTAGTCGGGCGACGTCATCACCGAGGCGTCGTAGAGCGCGCGCCAGGTTTCATCAACCGGGGTGAATTCCGCGGGCGCGTTAACCGCATGCCGATGCACCAGCGTCACGCCGTTGACGGTGCTGCTGACCAGCGTGTCGTCATTAACGGGCGGCGACGGCGGTTTACAGCCAGCTACGGTCAGAACAGCGAGCAATGTCAGCGCGAAACGAATTTTCACTTTGATCCTCACGATCTCATCAGGTTATCTGGACAAAAGCCAGACCGGGTAGCGCAGAAACGCGGCGGGCAAGCCTGACGCTTGCCTGACAGTGACGCGGCTGGCTGGAAAAAATTGCTCAGATTTACAGAAAGATAAAACCAGGCTCAGTCTACCTGACACTTTTGAGATTTCAAACTATTGCACGAGCCTGTTTCTCATGTTATTTGCCGCCGCGCGCGCGGTGAGACGACGCGCTTTCCGCTAAGTCTTTGCGAAGTATAGTCAAGGCGCCAGGCGAAGCGCGGGCTTAATCAGGGGCGCGAAAAAAGCGGGCGAAAAAAAGAGGCGAGAGTGATAAGCCTGACCGACGGCGCGGGCGCGCCGTCGGAGCAGTAATTTCAGAATTTACAGACGGAAGTGACCGGCGGTTTCCGCCAGCTCGTTGGCCTGGAACTTCAGCGCGCCGGCGGCGGCGGTCGATTCCACTACCAGCTCGGCGTTCTGCTGCACCATCTCGTCCAGCTTGCCGATCGCCAGATGCACGCCCTGAATGCCGCGCAGCTGCGTTTCGCTGGCGTGGGTGATGCTCTCCATAATTTCCGAAACGCTGGCGACGCTGCTGACGATATCGGTCATGCTTTCACCCGCCATGCGCACGTAGCGCGACCCGGCCGCCACGCTCTGGGTGGTGCTGTCGATCAGGCCCTTGATCTCTTTCGCCGCCTGGGCGCTGCGCTGCGCCAGGTTGCGCACCTCGCCGGCGACCACGGCGAAACCGCGACCCTGCTCGCCGGCGCGTGCCGCCTCTACCGCCGCGTTCAGCGCCAGGATATTGGTCTGGAAGGCAATGCCGTCGATCACGCTGATGATATCGCCGATTTTGCCGGAAGCCTGTTCGATGGTCTCCATGGTGGCGATCACGCTGGAAACCACGTCGCCGCCGCGGCGCGCCGCGTCAGATGCTGAGGCGGCCTGCTGATTCGCCTGCATCGCCGACTGAGTGGAATCGGTGACCGAATGGCTGATAGCATCCATGGCGCTGACCGTCTCGCGCAGGTTGTTGGCCGCCTGTTCGGTACGCCCGGAGAGATCGGCGTTGCCGCTGGCGATTTCGTTGGCCGCAACCTGCACCGAGGCGCTGGCGTCGCGCAGCTGGGTCATCACCGTCGCCAGCTTATCGGTAAAGGCGTTAAAGGCGCTGGCGATTTGTGACACTTCATCATCGCCGTTGACCGGCAGGCGCTGGGTCAGATCGTCGTCCCCGGAGCTGATGGCGCGCATCGCGTCGCGAATGGAAATCAGACGACGCATCAGCGCGCCGATCAGCAGGCCGATAACCAGCGCCGCGACCACCACCAGCAGCACCAGCGACACCGCCGAGGTAGAGAGCAGGGAGCGCATGCCGGCGGAGGCGTCGTTTTTATCCAGCGCCACCACCAGATACCAGTCGGTGCCGCTGACCGGCTTCGCCAGCAGCAGCTTCTCCACGCCGTTCAGACGCGCCGTCACCGGCTGCTGACTCGCCAGCAGGGCGGGCACGTCGAGATCGGGCAGCAGGCTTTTCACCGGCTTCAGCGCCATACCGGCGTCGCTGGTGGTAACGATGGTGCCGTTCTTATCGATCAGCAGGCCGCTGCTGGCGGGCGTCGGACGGATAGCGCCGACGTTCGCTACCACGCTGTCCATCGCCACGTCGCCCGACAGGACCGCCTGCAGCGCGCCGTTCGCCACAACCGGCACGGCGAAAGCGACCACCAGCTTGCCGCTGGCGACATCGATATAGGGCGGCGTCACGATCGGTTGGCCCGCCGCCTGCGCCTGTAGGTACCACGGCCGGCCGGTTGGATCGAAATCGGGCGGGATGCCCGCCGCCTCGGAGAACTTCGCCACTTTGCTGGCGTAGCCGGCGTAGACGTTGGTAAAGCCGCCTGCCGCGGCGATCTGCTTAAAGGCCGGCACCGAATCGGCGCTGAGCGCTACCGGCGTCAGCGAGGCGATCATCGCCGATTTACCGCTCACCCACTCGGCAATCGCCGCGTCATGGCTTTTGGTGACCGCTTCCAGCGTATCGGTAATCGCCTGCTGGTTATATTTTTCCGCCACCCGATAGTTGAGCGTGGTGTTGATGATAAGCGCCGTCACCACGCTGGCGGTGGTGATGGCGACGAGACGAGCGCGGATCGAAGAGAGCATGGTGAAGCCTCATATCACAGGGTTTTACCTGATATCGGTCGATGTCGTCGGCAACTTGAGGCGAACGCGCCGGATATAAGTAAATGTTATCGCCGGGTCACATCTTTAAGCGGCACGTACTTTGCTTAATCTCTTTATCGGGGTAACGGAGCGAAAAATGATGAACACCCTCGGCTATGCCAGGCGCTATCTCGCGGCCGCGCGCGAAAGCGAACTTTCCGCCCTGCAGGGGCTGCTGAGCAGCGGCGCGCTGCTGGAGGGGATCAGCGCGCTGATCCATGCGCTGCAGCGTGAGCGCGGCGCCTCAACGCTTTGGCTCTGCGCCGCAGCGGGACAGACGACAGAAACGCTCGCCGCCCGTCAGCAGGAGGCGGATCGGGCGCTGGAGGCAATGATCGCGCGGCTGCCGCCGCGGCGCGCCGACGGCAGCCGCTTCTACAGCCGCGCCGCGCTGGCGCTGCATGCGCTGAGCGGACTGGCAACGCTGCGTGACCAGGTCGCCCGGCGTCAGCTGCCGCATGCGGAGGCGATGCAGCACTACAGCGAAACCATCCGCCACCTGCTGCATCTGATCGTCGAGGCGGCCGATACCGCCAGCGATCCGCAGATGTCGCGCGCGCTGCTGGCGCTGTTCAGCTTCATGCAGGGGAAAGAGCTGGCGGGACAGGAGCGCGCCCTCGGCGCGGCGGGGTTCGCCGCCGGCGCCTTTAGCCACGCAGCGCAGCGGCAGCTGATCACGCTGCTGGCGGGTCAGGATCGCAGCTTCGCCACCTTCGTGCAGTTTGCTGACGATGCCAGCCTGCAGGCGTGGCGCGCCATGGCCGAAGCGGGGCAGGAGACGGAAAAGCTGCGGCGTATCGCCTGCAGTGGAATGACGACGCGCGGCGTCGAGGCGCAGCACTGGTTCCGCCTGCTGAGCGAACGGCTCGATGCGATGAAGCAGATTGAAGATCGCCTGGCGCAGCAGATGCTGATCACCTGCCGTCGCTGTATCGACAGGGTGGCACAGACGGAGGGCGATGACTGGACGGCCTGCGGCGTCGGACAGGGCTACAGCCTTTACGTGGCAGCCGCGCCCTGGCTGGAAGAGGGCGAGGGCGCGCTGGATGCGGGCGGCGTTGCGCCGCATCTGAGCCGCTCGCTGCTGGCGATGCTGGAGCAGCAGGCGCAGCGGCTGCAGGCGCAGAGCGACGAACTGGCGGTGATGCGCGACGCGCTGGCGCAGCGTAAAGAGATCGAACGCGCCAAAGCGTTGTTAATGCAGCATCACCAGTGCGACGAACAGCAGGCCTGGCACACGCTGCGCAAAATGGCGATGAATCAAAACAAACGGGTCTGGGAGGTCGCCCGGGCGCTGGTGGCGGTCTCCTCCGCCTTTGCATTACCTCAAAAAGGGTAGCTGCACACTCTCTGTGCATGGGCTGTGCCACGGAAGTGCGCCAGCGGCGACGCCAGGCGGTAAAAGCGCGACCTGCGGGCCTGATAAAGCTGGCACGCGGCTTGCAACTTCATCAGAACATAACAGGCATTTGTTTCGCCAACGGCGGTGAGATGAGTGCTTTGGATAAAGGCGTCCGGTCGCAGGCTTCAGGCTCTGCGGCGGACGCCTTTTTTTATCTGTTTTGCTGGAGCTACTGAATGAGCAATGCGGGTTTTATCGCTTCACGCCGCCGTTTTCTGATAGGCGGCGCCCTCGCGGCGGGCGGGCTGCTGGCGCCGGGGCTGCGCAACGCGGTATGGGCCGCCGGCTCCGACGCGCCGGAAAAAACGCAGCTGCGCGTCGGCTTTATCCCATTGACCGACTGCGCGCCGCTGGTGATGGCGGCGCTAAAGGGCTTTGATAAAAAACATGGCGTCAGCCTGCAGCTATCGAAAGAGGCGAGCTGGGCGGCAGTGCGCGATAAGCTCACCTCCGGCGAGCTGGATGCGGCCCATGCGCTCTACGGCATGATCTACGGCCTGCATCTCGGTATCGCCGGGCCGCAACGGGCGATGGCCAACCTGATGACGCTGAACAACAACGGCCAGGCGATCACCCTGTCGAACCAGCTCAAGGCGCAGGGCGTCACCGACGGCGTGGCGCTGCAGAAGCGGGTCGCCGCCAGCGAGCCGGGCCGCTACAGCTTCGCCCACACCTTTCCGACCGGCACCCATGCGATGTGGCTCTACTACTGGCTCGCCAGCGTCGGCATCGATCCGTTTCGCCAGCTGCGCCTGCTGGTAGTGCCGCCGCCGCAGATGGTGATGAACATGAAGATCGGCAATATGAGCGGCTTCTGCGTCGGCGAGCCGTGGAACCAGCGCGCCATCAGCGACAACGTCGGTTATACCGTCGTCACCAGCCAGCAGGTGTGGCCCGATCATCCGGAAAAGATCCTCGCCACCCGCGCCCGGTGGGTCAGCGAGAACCCTCACAGCGCGCGCGCCCTGACTGCCGCCGTGCTGGAAGCGGCGCGCTGGATCGATGCTTCCGACGCCAACCGAC
This sequence comes from Mixta gaviniae, assembly GCF_002953195.1. Lineage (GTDB taxonomy): Bacteria > Pseudomonadota > Gammaproteobacteria > Enterobacterales > Enterobacteriaceae > Mixta > Mixta gaviniae. The sequence goes on from NZ_CP026377.1 coordinate 2,019,616, forward strand.
GCGAAACGGCGCTGGCGATCGCCGGACGCGCCTATCTCAACACCAAAGCGGAGACGATTACCGGGCGGATGCTCGGCCAGTATGAGGATGGGCTGGGGCGGCGCTGGCAGGACGCGCACGGGCTGCGCTTTTTCCATGACGGTGCGGTCAGCTATCCCTGGCTCTCCGACGGCATCTGGTTTCTGACCCAGTTTCAGCGCTGGGGCCTGCTGAAGCAGCAGCCCGACTATCTGGCGGTGGCGCGCGCCATCAACCGTACCGACATCTACCGCCAGGCCGCCAGCGCGGCGGGCAATATCACCGTGCCGCAGAGCGAAATGCGCAGCAGCACCCTGATCGACGGCCGGGTCTGGGATGGCCGCGATCCTGCCGCCTGGGCCACCGGCTTCGCCATTAAACGCTGAGGAGCGCCGCATGAAAAATGAAGCTCAGATTGTTCCCCTGACCCGCGAACGGCCGCGCCGCGCGGCGCCGGTGATGGCGCTGCCGCCTGTGGCACCGCGTCCGCGCCGTCGCCGCTGGTCCGCAAAGCCGCTGTTACGGCGGCTGATCCCGCCCGGCTGCGGTCTGCTGCTGTTGCTGACGGTCTGGCAGATCGCCGCGATGAGCAGCAGCGGCTTTCCCACGCCGCTGAAAACCTGGCAGGCGGCGCTGCCGCTGTTCGCCGATCCCTTTTATGACGGCGGGCCGAACGATCGCGGCATCGGCTGGAATGTGATCGCCTCGCTGACGCGGGTGGCGGTCGGCTTCGGCCTGGCGGCGCTGGTGGGTATTCCGGCAGGCTTTCTGATCGGCCGTTTCCGCTTTCTCGCCGCGATGTTCAACCCGCTGATCGCGCTGCTGCGGCCGGTCAGCCCGCTCGCCTGGCTGCCGATCGGCCTGCTGCTGTTTCAGCGCGCCGAGCCTGCCTCCAGCTGGACCATCTTTATCTGCGCTATCTGGCCGATGGTCATCAATACCGCCGAGGGCGTACGGCGCATTCCGCAGGACTATCTCAACGTGGCGCGGGTGCTGAACCTGCCGGAGTGGACGGTGATGCGCAAAATCCTGCTGCCGGCGGTGCTGCCGGCGATATTGACCGGCGTGCGCCTGTCGATCGGTATTGCCTGGCTGGTGATTGTCGCCGCCGAGATGCTGACCGGCGGCATGGGCATCGGCTTCTGGATCTGGAACGAGTGGAACAACCTTAACGTGGAACACATTCTGATCGCCATTTTCATTATCGGCGCGGTGGGCCTGCTGCTGGAGCAGGGGCTCATGCTGCTGGCGCGCCGTTTCAGCTGGGATAAATAGGGGGCCGCATATGCAACATATTCTTCAGGTGCAAAACGTCAGCCAGCGCTTTACCACCGGCGAGGGCGAATTTCTGGCGCTGGATCGCGTGTCGTTCGACGTGCGCGCCGGCGAAACCATCAGTCTGATCGGCCACTCCGGCTGCGGCAAATCCACACTGCTCAACCTGCTCGCCGGCCTGACGCTGCCGAGCGATGGCGTACTGCTGTGCCATAACCGCGAGATCGCCGGGCCTGGCCCGGAGCGGGCGATGGTGTTTCAGAACCACTCGCTGCTGCCGTGGCTGACGGCGCAGGAGAACGTGGCGCTGGCGGTCGATCAGCTGTTTAAGCAGAGCATGAGCCGGGCGGAGCGGCAGGCATGGATCGCGCATAACCTGGCGCGGGTGCAGATGAGCCACGCCGCCCATAAGCGGCCCGGCGAGCTATCGGGCGGCATGAAGCAGCGCGTCGGCATTGCGCGCGCGCTGGCGATGAAGCCGCGCGTCCTGCTGATGGATGAGCCCTTCGGCGCGCTGGACGCCCTGACGCGTGCCCATCTGCAGGATAGCGTGATGCGCATTCAGCAGGAGCTGAACACCACCATCGTGCTGATTACCCATGATGTCGATGAAGCGGTGCTGCTGTCGGATCGCGTGCTGATGATGACCAACGGCCCGGCGGCCACGCTGGGCGAAACGCTGACTATCGATCTGCCGCGCCCGCGTTCGCGTGTGGCGCTGGCAGACGACCCGCGTTATCACCAGCTGCGTCAGCAGATCCTGCATTTCCTCTATGAAAAGCAGAGCCATGCGGCCTGAGGAGCGGCGGATGCCTGAAGATCTGGTGATTATCGGCAACGGCATGGCGGCGACGCGGCTACGGGAGCGGCTGCTGGCGCTGGCACCGCAGCGCTGGCGCATCACCGTTATCGGCCGCGAGACGCACGGCAGCTACAACCGCATTCAGCTGTCGCCGGTACTGAGCGGCGAAACGGTGTTTCACGACACGCTGCTGCGCACGCCGGATGAGGATGCGCGTCAGGGCGTTACGCTGTTGCAGGGCGAAAGCGTACTGACCATCGATACCCGGCAGCGCACCCTGACGACCGATCGTCGTCGCCTGCGCTGGGATCATCTGGTGTTCGCCACCGGTGCCGATCCGACGCTGCCGGCGATTCCCGGCGTCGCGCAGCCGCATGTCGGCGGCTTTCGCACCCTGGCGGACGTTGAACGCATGCTGAGCATTCCCGGCCCGGCGCTGGTGCTGGGCGGCGGCCTGCTGGGCATTGAAGCGGCGGCGGCGCTGCGGCGGCGCGGGCGCGAGGTCACGCTGGTGCATCGCCACGGCTGGCTGCTGGATCGCCAGCTGGATGCCACGGCAGGCGAGCTGCTGGCGCAGGCGCTACGCCAGCGCGGCATCTGTTGTCGGCTGGGCGAAGGCATCGCCGCGATTCATGGTGACAGTGTCACTTTAACCGGCGGCGTGCGGCTGCCGGCGGCGCAGGTGTTGATCGCCATCGGCATCACCCCGGCGACAGCGCTGGCACGCGCGGCGGGCATTCCTTGCGGGCGCGGCATTGTGGTGGACCGCCAGCTGCGTAGCGTCGTCGACGGGGTATCGGCGCTGGGTGAATGCTGTGAAATCGACGGCGAAACCGTTGGGCTGGCGGCGCCTTGTCTGGCGCAGGCGGAAATCGTGGCGCAGCGGCTGGCGGGCCAGCCGACCGCCGATTTCCACTACCGGCCGTCGGGGACGCGGCTCAAGGTCACCGGCATCGATATCTTCAGCGCGGGCGAAACGAACGACGCGCCGGGCAGTCGCGTGCTGACCGCCTTCGATCCGCTTAGCCAGCACTATCGGCGGCTGACGCTGCGCGACGGCAGGCTGACCGGCGTCATGCTGTATGGCGACACCGCGGCGGCGGCGCCGCTGCTGCAACATCTGCAACGCGGCGCGGCGCTGGACGCCGCCGCGCTGTTTGGTTTCGATAACGATGGGCAGCCTGAGGCTGCGGAGAGCGACGCGATGAGCAAACCGGTTCTGGTGGTGATAGGTCACGGCATGGTTGGCCACTATTTTCTTGAGCAGCTGGTGCAGCAGCATTTGCACCTGCGCTATCACATCGTGGTATACGGTGAGGAGCGGCACAGCGCCTATGACCGCGTTCACCTCTCCGATTACTTCTCCGGCCGCGATGCCGATGCGCTGTCGCTGGTGAACGGGGATTTCTTTGCTGAGTACGGTATTGAGTTACGCTGTCACGAAAAGATTATTGCTCTCGATTGCCAGCGCCGCTGCGTGCGCGATGAGAGCGGCCGCGAGATGGCCTGGGATCGGCTGGTGCTGGCCACCGGCTCCCGGGCTTTTGTGCCGCCGATCCCCGGGCATCAGGCAGAAAACTGCTTTGTCTACCGTACGCTTGATGACCTTGATGCGATTAAAGCGCGCGCGGCTCACGCCCGACGCGGCGTAGTGATTGGCGGCGGCCTGCTGGGACTGGAGGCGGCGAACGCCCTGCGTATGCTGGGGCTGGAGACCCATGTAGTGGAGTTCGCGCCGCGCCTGATGGCGGTGCAGCTTGATGAAGGGGGCGCGCAGATGCTGCGGCGTAAAATCGAGGCGCTGGGCGTGACGGTGCATACCCGGACCGAAACGCGGCAGATTGAAGCGCAGGCGGATGGCTCGCTGCTGCTGCATTTCGCCGATGGCGCCACGCTGCAGAGCGATCTGGTGCTGTTTTCCGCCGGCATTCGTCCGCGTGATGAGCTGGCACGCGCCGCCGGGCTGCCGCTGGGGGAGCGCGGCGGCATTGTGATCGACGATACCTGCCTCACCCGCGATCCGGCGATCGCGGCGATCGGCGAATGCGCCAGCTGGCAGGGGCAGATCTTCGGTCTGGTGGCGCCGGGCTATCAGATGGCGCGCGTGCTGGCCAGCCATCTGGCGCAGCAGCCCGCCGCCTTCAGCGGCGCGGACATGAGTACCAAACTGAAGCTGCTGGGGGTAGAGGTTGCCTCGCTGGGCGACGCGCACGGGCGCAGCGCGGGTTCTCAGAGCTATCTCTGGACCAACGGCCCGCAGGAGGTTTACAAAAAAATCGTTGTCTCTGCCGACGGCAAAACATTACTGGGCGCGGTGCTGGTGGGCGACAGCAGCGAATACAGCACGCTGCAACAGATGATGCTGAACGGTATTGCGCTGCCGCCGCAGCCGGAAAGCCTGATCCTGCCGCGCAGCCCCGACGCGCCGACGCCAGCGTTAGGTGTGGCGGCGCTGCCCGCTGGCGCGCAGATCTGCTCCTGCCATAACGTCAGCAAAGGCGATATCTGTCAGGCGGTCAGCGCCGGATGTGGCGATATGGCGTCGCTAAAACGCTGCACCAAAGCGGCCACCGGCTGCGGCGGCTGCAGCGCGCTGGTAAAACAGGTTATGGAGCATCAGCTGGCGGCGCAGGGCGTCGAGGTGAAAAAGGATATCTGCGAACATTTCACCTTCTCCCGGCAAGCGCTGTATCACCTGGTGCGCGTCGGCAATATCAAAACCTTTGACGCGCTGCTGGCGAAACATGGGCGCGGCCACGGCTGCGAGATCTGCAAGCCGCTGGCGGCATCGCTGTTTGCCTCCTGCTGGAACGAATATCTGTTACAGCCGCAGCATCTGCCGCTGCAGGAGACCAACGATCGCTACTTCGCCAATATTCAAAAGGATGGCAGCTATTCGGTGGTGCCGCGCATTCCCGGCGGCGAGATCACCCCGCAGGGGCTGATCGCCATCGGCCAAATCGCCGAACGCTTTAATCTTTACAGCAAAATCACCGGCGGCCAGCGCATCGACCTGTTTGGCGCGCCGCTCGATAAGTTGCCCGCTATCTGGCAGGCGCTGCTCGACGCTGGCTTCGAAACCGGCCACGCCTACGGTAAATCGCTGCGCACGGTGAAATCCTGCGTTGGCAGCAGCTGGTGCCGCTACGGCGTGCAGGACTCGACCGCTTTCGCCATCCGGCTGGAGAACCGCTACAAGGGGCTGCGCGCGCCGCACAAAATTAAAATGGCGGTTTCCGGCTGTACCCGCGAATGCGCCGAAGCGCAGAGTAAAGATATCGGCGTGATCGCCACCGATAAGGGCTGGAACCTCTATATTTGCGGCAACGGAGGCATGAAGCCGCGCCACGCCGATCTCTTCGCCAGCGATCTCGATGATGAAACGCTGATCCGTTATGTCGATCGCTTGCTGATGTTCTATATCCGCACGGCCGATCGCCTGCAGCGCACCAGCGTCTGGATGGATAATCTGGAGGGCGGGCTGGCCTACCTGCGCGATGTGGTGATTGGTGACAGCCTCGGCATCGGCGGCGAACTGGAAAGCGAGATGCGGCAAGTCGTGGAGAGCTGGCAGTGCGAATGGCGTACCACGCTCGCCTCGCCGGATCGGCTGCAGCTGTTCCGCGCCGCCGTCAACGATGCGCGTCCGGACGAAACCCTGCGCTGGCGCGAGACGCGCGGCCAGATCCAGCCTGCGGGCGCGCCGCCCGCCGCCGCGCCCGCGCTCCCTGCCGAGCCGTGGAGCGATATCTGCGCGCTGGAGGCGATTCCGCCCCAGGCGGGCATCGGCGCCCGGCTGGGCACGCAGCGCATCGCGCTGTTCCGCTTCGCCGATCGCGTCTACGCCCTGGAGGATCGCGAGCCGGAGAGCGATGCCAGCGTGATGTCGCGCGGCCTGCTGGGCGACGCGGCGGGCGAGCCGATAGTGATCTCCCCGCTCTATAAACAGCGCTTTCGTCTGAGTGACGGCACGGCGCTCGACCGAAGCGATCTGCGGCTGCGCTGCTGGCCGGTCCGCATCGTCGGCGGCCGGGTACTGGTCGCCAGCGCGCCGCTGGCGCTGGCGCGCGTGGCGGAGGCATCATGAAAACGACCTGTCCTTACTGCGGCGTCGGCTGCGGCATCGAGGTGGCGCCGCAGGGCGCAGGCTGGCGCGTCAGCGGTGATGCCGCTCATCCGGCCAACGGTGGCCGCCTCTGCGTAAAGGGGGCGGCGCTGGCAGAGACGCTGACGCCATCAGGGCGGCTACTCTGGCCGCTGGTCGCCGGGCGGCGCGTCACCTGGGAGAGGGCGCTGGATGAGGCGGCTCAGCGCCTGCGCGCGATCATTGCGCAGCACGGCCCAAACGCTGTCGCCATTTACGCTTCCGGCCAGCTGCTGACGGAAGATTACTACGTGGCCAATAAGCTAATGAAAGGCTTTATCGGCAGCGGCAATATCGACACCAACTCCCGGCTCTGCATGGCGTCGGCGGTCAGCGGCTATAAGCGCGCGCTGGGCGCCGACGCGGTGCCCTGTTGCTATGAGGATTTCGATCGCGCCGATCTTATCGTACTGGTGGGATCGAACGCTGCCTGGACGCATCCGGTGGCGTTTCAGCGTCTGACGCAGGCGAAACGTCACAATCCGGCGCTGCGGGTGGTGGTCATCGATCCGCGCCGCAGCGCCAGCTGCGATCTGGCCGATCTGCATCTGCCGCTTGCTGCCGGCAGCGACGGCGCGCTCTACAACGGGCTGCTGCGCTGGCTGGCCAGGCGGGGCGGCGGCGATCGTGCGATGCGGCCGCATCTCGCGCAGGTGGAGGAGACGCTGGCTGCTGCCGCGCCCTGGACACCGGCACGGGTGGCCGCCGCCTGTCAGCTGCCGCTGGCGCAGGTTGAGCGCTTCTACCGGCTCTTCGCCGACAGCGAACGCACGCTGACGCTCTGGTGTATGGGTATCAATCAATCCTCCAGCGGCAGCGATAAGTGCAATGCCATTCTCAACGCACACCTTTACAGCGGCAAAATCGGCAAGCCGGGCTGCGGGCCGTTTTCGCTCACCGGCCAGCCCAACGCCATGGGCGGCCGTGAAGTGGGCGGGCTGGCAAATCAGCTGGCGGCGCACATGGATTTTACCCCGGAAAACATCGGTCGCCTGCGGCGCTTCTGGCACAGCGATCGCGTGGCGACCGCGCCCGGGCTGAAAGCGGTCGATCTGTTTCAGGCGATGGGCCGCGGCGAGGTGAAGGCGGTGTGGATCATTGGCACCAATCCAGCGGTATCGCTGCCGGAAGGCCACGCCGTGGCGGAGGCGCTGCGACGCTGCGAGCTGGTGATCGTCTCCGACGTAATGCGCGACACCGATACCGGCGCCTTTGCCGATATCCTGTTACCGGCGCAGGCGTGGGGCGAGAAAAACGGCACGGTAACCAATTCGGCGCGTTGCCTCTCGCGCCAGCGCGGCTTTCTGCCGCCGCAGGGCGAAGCGCGTCCCGACTGGTGGATGCTGGCACAGGTGGCGCAGCGCCTTGGCTATGGCGAGGCCTTCAGCTGGCGTCATCCGGCGGCGATTTTCCGCGAGCATGCCGCGCTCTCCGGATTTGAAAATCAGGGCACGCGCGCCTTCGATATCAGCGGGCTGGCGCAGCTGAGCGATGATGCCTGGGAGAGGCTGACGCCGCTGCAGTGGCCGGTGAACGCCGACTACCCAACCGGCTGCGCCCGGTTGTTCAGTACGCGCCGCTTTTACCATCCCGACGGCAGGGCGCGGCTGCTGCCGATCGCGCCCGCCGGGCCGCGTCAGGCGACTGACGCCCGCTGGCCGCTGATGATGAACACCGGCCGCATTCGCGATCAGTGGCACACCATGACGCGCACCGGGCTGGTGGTGCGCCTGATGCAGCACCACGCCGAACCCTTTGTCGCGCTGCACCCCGACGACGCGGCGCGCTATGGCCTTCAGGCCGATGCGCTGGCGCGTATTCAGTCGCGTCACGGCTGGATGCTGGCGCGCGCCCTGCTGACAGAAGATCAGGCTCCCGGCTCGCTGTTTGTGCCGATGCACTGGAACCAGCGCTACTGCGCGGAAGGGAACGTGGGCCGGCTGATCGCGTCCTGGCGCTGCCCGTTATCCGGCCAGCCGGAGAGCAAACAGACGCCGGTGCGCCTCCAGCGCTGGGACTGCGACTGGCAGGGGATGCTGTTTTTCCGTGACAACGTCACGCTGCCGCCGCTGCGCTGGTGGTGCCGCGTGCCGGCATCGGACGGCGTGACGCGCTTTAGTCTGGCGCACGAAGGGGATCCGCGCCGCTGGCTGCAATCGCTGCTGCTGCCGGAGTGGAAGGTGCAGCAGGCGGGCGATGGCGAGGCATTCCATCATCTGGTCGCCTGGCATCAGGGCGAGGTGAAGCTGGCTTTCTACAGCGCTGCACGCCGACCGCTCATCGACGAGCCCCTTATCACCGCCGCCTTTCAGCAGCCGCCCGCCGCGCCGGAGGCGCGCTTTGCGTTGCTGGCCGGGCGGGCGACGCAGGGCGAGGCGCGTGGCAAAACGATCTGCAGCTGCTTCGGCGTGGGGGAGCGCCAGATCGCCGCCGCCGTGCGCCAGGGCGCGCTAAGCTGCGCCGCGCTGGGCCAGCGGTTGCAGTGCGGCACGCACTGCGGCTCTTGCCTGCCGGAGCTGAAAAAACTGATTGAGCATTACGCGTCTCAGCAGGCTGAGGCGGCAGAGGAGAAACCATTATGACGCAACGGCTACCCGCGCTGAAACAGCTGCTCAACGGCACACATGCGCCATCAGGATCGGGCTGCGTCTGGCTGGTCGGTGCCGGGCCGGGTGACCCGGAGCTATTGACCTTAAAGGCGCTGCGGCTGATCGAGGCGGCGGATGTGGTGGTTTATGACCGGCTGGTCAGCGAGGCGATCCTCACCCTGATCCCGGCCGCCACGCTGGCGCTGGATGTGGGCAAGACCCCAGGCTTTCATGGCATGACCCAGCGCCAGATTAGCCAGCTGCTGGTCGATCTGGCGCGCAGCGGCCGACAGGTGGTGCGGCTGAAGGGGGGCGACCCGTTTATTTTCGGCCGTGGCGGCGAGGAGATGCAGTGGCTGCAGGCGGCGGGCGTGCCCTGTTATATCGTACCGGGCATTACCGCCGCCACCGGCTGCGCGGCGGCCTGCGGCATTCCACTGACGCACCGTGACTATGCGCAGTCGGTACGTTTTATTACCGGACACGGCAAAGCGGGCCGCCCGCAACTAACGGGCGCGGGCTGGCAGGACGCCAGCCAGACGCTGGTGTTCTATATGGGGCTGACATGGGGCGCGGAGTTGAGCCAGCAGCTGCGCCAGCATGGGCGTGCGGCGGAAACGCCGGTGGCGATTGTCGAGCGCGGCACGCGGCGCGATCAGCGCGTGCTGATCGCGACGCTGGCGACGCTGGAGGAGACATTGCGACGCGAGCGGCCGCAGTCGCCGGCGCTGATGATTGTCGGCGAAGTGGTGTCGCTCTATCGCCACGAGGCGCGGCAGGGAGAGATCCTGCAGCAGGAAGCACAGGCGCAGCAGGGGGCAGAGACACAGCAGCAGGAAGCACAGGCGCAGCAGGGGGCAGAGACACAGCAGGGAGAAGTGGCGCGGCAGGAGGAAGATATCCAGCTAAGGGAGCCGGCGCGGTAAGAAGACGCCAGGCAGCAAGAAGAGCAGGCAAAAACGGAAGAAGCCAGGTAGCAGACAGTGCGGGGGCAGCAGGAAGAGGCCGGGCAAATGGAGACTATAGGACGGGCGCGGCGGTGCAAAAGAGGAAAACGGAACCGCCCCCGGCGGAAGCGGGCGATTAAGCGCCAGGCGCCGCCGCGCCGCCGATAGCGTTAAGCCGGCGGGTCATCGCGGCTGGCGTCAGCCAGCCACGCCATAAACGTTTCGAGGCGCGCAACGAATCGCCCGGCATCGTCCTCAGGATGATAGCTTTCCCGCAAAAAATAGCCGATCTCCTCTGCGCGTGCTGGATAGCGCGCTAAGAACCTCGCCGCATGCGCCTCCAGCGTATCGGGCCAGTCGCGCTCCTCATCGCTTCGCAGCAGGTTGGTAGCGCGAATAAGCTTCCTGGCGGCCGCGCGCTGCAGCGGCCTGCGTGCAGGCAGGCTGTCCATTGCAGCCAGCTGCCTGATATAGCCCTGCAACACCGCGACAACATCGCCGTTAATCGCCTGGGCTATTTTTCTGGAGGGGCGGAAAGGGGGAAACCGTCGGGCGAGGTCGTCGCCGTAAAGGCAGCGGCAATGGTGCTTTAGCCAGTATCCCCAACTGTAGAGATGATTGGGGTGCAGCGCCGCCGACAGGGTGCCGATATCAAAGTCTATTTTGCTGACCGCCTGATGAGTGGCCTCTGTCTCGCGTCGCACCGCCTCTAAGGCCTGACACTCCGCCTCACTCGCGGGGCGGCTCAGGATGATGCAAATATCCAGGTCCGATACGCCGACCTTCGCCGTTCCCTGCGCAACGCTGCCATAGAGATAGAGGCTGTGGATGAGGTCGCCCTGTCTCTGCGTCAGGCCATTTATCACCGCCGTGACCACGGCGCGAAACGGTGGCGCAATGTCGCCGGTCGGCGCTTCCGGGATATATCCCTCTGTATCAGGCATCTTCATCTTCCCGCTCTCGGCTGGCTGAGACGGCGCGCAAACGCCGATCGGTTTCTTAGGTGACGCCAGTGATGGATTTCCTGGGCGACGCCAGTGAGTGTAGAACCTCAGCTGCCGGACGCGCCTCTGCGCCGCGCCGGGAAAATCATGATCCAGTTCACAATTATGCTAAGCTAAGGGCTGATTCAACGCTGATAACGGCCCCCATCATGAGAAATTAAGCTGACCCTGACGCCGCTATGTTATTAACGCATCGACTGATCAAAACCACCTTCACCCTGTTGTTGAGCAGCGTCTTGCTGCCTGACGCTTCGGCGTTTCAGACCGACACGCAGGTGCCCGACGCGCCGTTTGACGATCCGGCGCGCTTCAGCGCCATGCAGCAACAGCTGCCGACGCTGGATGTCGCCGACGACGCCGACGCCTTCTCCACCCGCCTGGCGCAGATCGCCAAAAGCATCGGCGAGGCGAGTAAAGAGGCGAGTGATGTCTCCTTTGGCGAACAGGCGGGCGTCTGGGCTTTTAACCACTTTCGCGACGAAGTCGCCGACCGGCTGGTGAACGAAGGGCAGTCGCTGCTCTCTCCCTACGGCACGGCGCAGCTCTCGCTGCAGGTGGATATGGACGGCAACTTTAACGGCAGCGGCGGACAGCTGCTGACGCCCTGGCAGGATAACTACCAGTATCTGACCTTTTCCCAACTGGGCGTGACCCAGACCGACGATGGGCTGGTGGGCAATGCCGGACTGGGGCAGCGCTGGGCGGCGGGCAACTGGCTGCTGGGCTATAACGCGCTGCTCGATCGTCAGTTCGATTCCGGTCTGCAGCGCGCGTCGCTGGGTACCGAAGCCTGGAGCGATTTCTTGCGCCTGTCGGCTAACTACTACACGCCGCTCAGCGGCTGGCGTAACAGCAGCGCGACCCAGCAGAACCGCATGGCGCGCGGTTATGACATCACCACTCAGGGCTATCTGCCGTTTTATCGTCAGCTCGGCGTATCGGTTACCTGGGAGCAGTATCTCGGCGATAGCGTCGATCTGTTTAACAACGGCAGCCCGGAGAAGAACCCGGTGGCGGTGAAGGTGGGGGTCAATTACACCCCGGTGCCGCTGCTCACCTTTACCGCCTCGCATAAAGAGGGCGAAAGCGGCCAGTCGCAGGATCAGCTGGGTATGCGCATTACCTACCGTCCCGGCGTGGCGCTGAGCAAGCAGCTCTCCGCCGATAATGTGGCGCAGGCGCGCTCGCTGCGCGGCAGCCGCTACGATCTGGTAGAGCGCAACACCACGCCGGTACTGGAGTTCCGCCAGCGTAAAACGCTGTCGGTGTTCCTGGCGACGCCGCCCTGGCAGCTCAGCCCCGGCGAAACGCTGCCGCTGAAGCTGCAGATCCGCGCCGCCAATCCTGTTACCGCCGTTAGCTGGCAGGGCGACACCCAGGCGCTGAGCCTGACGCCGCCGCCCGACAACCGTAGCCCGCAGGGCTGGTCGGTGATAATGCCCGCCTGGGACAGCACGCCGGGCGCCAGCAACCAGTATCGCCTGTCGGTGACGGTGGAGGATGATAAGCAACAGCGCGTCACCTCAAACTGGATCACGCTGCAGATTTCCCCGCCGATGGCGCTGGAGGCGGAGCATACGCGCTTCGACCTGATGGCGCCGCCGGAGGCCGCGCCGGCGCTATAATCAGGCAGCCCAGGGCGCAGAGAAAGCGGAACAGGCGCTTAGCACAGGCGCAAGGCCTCAAAGGGAAACGGGGCGGGTGGGTAAGCCCGGATAAAAAAACGGGGCCGCGATAAGCGACCCCGTTGCGTTTAATGCACTTTCAGTCCCGCTGCGGTCATCAGCAGGCGGAACAGGCTGGCGACCACAAACAGCGCCAGCACGCTGCCTGTCCAGATCGCCGCCATCCACAGCAGCCGTCGCCAGAGCGGCTGCTTCGCGCTTTTACGCGTCATGCGTTGCAGTTGCATCTCTTCTCCTGTCAATGATAACCCTGCTCAGGATCGATCTTGCCGCGGAACACATAGTAGCTCCAGAAGGTATAGACCAGGATTAGCGGGATAATAAACAGCGCGCCCACCAGCATAAAGCCCTGGCTCTGCGGCGGCGACGAGGCGGCGCGGAAGGTAATATCCGGCGGGATCAGGTTCGGCCAGATACTGATGCCCAGCCCGCTGAAGCCGAGGAACACCAGCGCCAGCGTCAGGATAAAGGGCGCATAGTGCGCGTCCGGCAGCCAGGCGTTACGCCACAGCGCCCACGACACCAGCAGCACCAGAACCGGCACCGGCAGGAAGAAGAACAGGTTCGGCGTGGTAAACCAGCGGTCGGCGATCGACTGATGGGTCAGCGGCGTCCAGACGCTAACGATCGCCATCACCACCAGCAGCGCCAGCAGCAGTGGACGCGCCAGCTTGCGCATGGTTTGCAGCAGGTGCCCTTCGGTTTTGATAATCAGCCAGCTGGCGCCCAGCAGCGCATAGGCGACCACCAGCCCCAGCCCGCAGAACAGGCTGAACGGGCTTATCCAGTCGAACACGCTACCTGCCCATTCGCGGCCTTCCACCGGGAAGCCGTTCAGGAAGGCGCCCAGCACCACGCCCTGTGCGAAGGTTGCGATAAAGGAGCCGGCGATAAAGGATTTATCCCAGAACGCGCGATGCGATACGGTCGCCTTGAAACGGAACTCAAAGGCGACGCCGCGGAAAATCAGCCCGATAAGCATAATCGTCAGCGGGATCGCCAGCGCGTCCAGAATCACCGAGTAGGCGAGCGGGAAGGCGCCGAACAGCCCCGCACCGCCCATCACCAGCCAGGTTTCGTTGCCGTCCCATACCGGCGCGACGGTATTCATCATTACGTCGCGGTCTTTGCTTTCACGCACCATCGGATAGAGCAGGCCGATGCCGAGGTCAAAACCGTCCATCACCACATACATCAGAATGCTGAACACAATGATGACGAACCAGATCAGCGGAAGATCGATACCCATTATTTAATTCCTCCCAGTTCATCTTTCTTACGCTCATCAAGCGATTCGTCAGCGGCGGAGAGCGGACGCGCAGGGGTGCGCGGCGTGCCCGGGCCGCCTTTAGGCGGATGATCGACGAACGGTTGCGGGCCGCGGCCTATCAGCTTCAGCAGATAGACCACGCCGACGCCGAACACCGAGGCGTAAACCAGAATAAAGGCCAGCAGGCTGAGCGACATATGCAGCGTGCCGTGATGCGACACCGCATCGCGGGTGCGCAGCAGGCCGTAAACCACCCACGGCTGACGGCCCACCTCAGTGGTGAACCAGCCGGCGAGAATGGCGATAAGACCGGAAGGCCCCAGTACCAGCGCGAAGCGATGGAAAAGAGGCTGGTCATAGAGACGGCCGCGCAGGCGCAGCACCAGGCTCCAGACGCCCGCCAGAATCATCAGCAGGCCCATGGCCACCATGATGCGGAAAGACCAGAAAACAATGGTGGAGTTGGGACGATCTTCCGGCGGGAAGCTTTTCAACGCCGGGATCTGTTTGGTCAGGCTATGCGTCAGGATCAGGCTGCCCAGCACCGGCACTTCTACCGCATATTTCGTCTCTTCCGCCTGCATATCGGGCAGGCCGAACAGGATCAGCGGCGTCGCTTCGCCCGGCGGGTTTTCCCAGTGGCCTTCAATCGCAGCGATCTTCGCCGGCTGATGCTCCAGGGTGTTCAGGCCGTGGGCATCGCCGATGCCTGCCTGAATCGGCGCGACGATCAGCGCCATCCACATCGCCATCGAGAACATGCGTTTGATAGCCGGGCTTTTATTGCCGCGCAGCAGATGCCAGGCGCCCGACGCGCCGACGAAGAAGGCAGTCGTCAGGAACGAGGCGGTTGCCATATGCAGCAGGCGGTAGGGGAAAGAGGGGTTAAACACCACTTTAAACCAGTCCGCCGGGATCAGCTGACCGTTAACCACCTCATAGCCCTGCGGCGTGTGCATAAAGCTGTTGGAGGCGAGGATCCAGAAGGTCGACATCAGGGTGCCCAGCGCTACCATGCAGGTAGAGAAGAAGTGCAGCCCCGGTCCGACGCGGTTCCAGCCAAACATCATCACCCCGAGGAAGCCCGCTTCCAGGAAGAAAGCGGTCAGCACTTCATAGGTGAGCAGCGGACCGGTGATGCTGCCCGCAAATGCGGAAAATCCGCTCCAGTTAGTCCCGAACTGATAGGCCATCACCAGTCCGGATACTACGCCCATACCAAAGTTCACAGCGAAAATCTTTAACCAGAAATGATACAGATCGCGCCAGGTATCATTACGGGTTTTCAGCCACAACGCTTCCAGCACCATCAGAAAACTGGCGAGGCCAATGGTGATTGCCGGGAAGATAATGTGAAAAGAGACCGTGAACGCGAATTGTATTCTTGCCAGTTCGAACGCGTCTAAACCGAACATAGCCACCTCGAGATGTTCATTAGTTAACTACCAAAGAAGGATGAGTCCTTGCCATAACACAACAAGTGTAGAAGAGGGTTTAGTGAAACACAGAAATGATAGCTATAACAGAAACAGAAAATAAGGATTCACCTATAACAGTCATTGGTCGCCCTGCACTCTATTGATGCGCGACGCCTTTTTATCGTGCCTGCGTTGCCCTGTTTTAACAGCAAATGTTATTCAGGATCACAAAAGCAATATTTTATCTTCTCGCTGCATAATTCCGCTTCCCGATCGACTGCCGATGCCGCTGTGTCAGATAATTATTCACTATTTATGCACTAATGGTGAATATCGCTGGGTTGTAACTCATTGATTTATGGTATGGCAATCCGGTTTATGCAGTTATAACGCTGGCTGGCACAAAGCATGCACTCTAGAGTAGAGCTGCAATGAATCATTTCATTAACATAATTTAAACTTTTGATTCACCCGCCGGGTGATGCTATGAGGCCGCTATGCAACAATCAGTTTCTCGTCAGGATTTTGATCGCTGGATGGTTCCCGCGTATTCCCCCGCCAGCTTTGTGCCGGATCGCGCTGAAGGTTCACGTCTGTGGGACCAGAATGGCAAGGAATATATCGATTTCGCCGGCGGCATCGCCGTGAACGCGCTGGGACACGCGCACCCGGAACTTCAGCAGGCGTTGCAGCAGCAGGCGGCCAAACTCTGGCATACCGGCAACGGCTTTACCAATGCGCCGATCTTGCGCCTGGCGAAACAGCTGATTGACGCCACCTTCGCCGACCGCGTCTTTTTCTGCAACTCCGGCGCGGAAGCGAACGAAGCGGCGCTGAAGCTGGCGCGTAAATATGCCCATGATACCTTCGGCCCGGAGAAGAGCGGCATCGTCGCCTTTAAAAATGCTTTCCACGGCCGCACGCTGTTTACCGTCACCGCCGGCGGCCAGCCCGCCTATTCGAAAGATTTCGCACCGTTGCCGCCGGGCATCGAACATGCGGTGTTTAACGATCTCGAGTCAGCCGCGCAGCTGATCAACGCGCAGACCGCCGCAGTGATCGTCGAGCCGATCCAGGGCGAAGGCGGCGTGCTGCCGGCCGAACCGGCGTTCCTGCGCGGGCTGCGTGAGCTGTGCGATCGCCATAATGCGCTGCTGATTTTTGATGAAGTGCAGAGCGGCGTCGGTCGTACCGGCTCGCTCTACGCCTACATGCACTACGGCGTGACGCCGGACGTGCTAAGCACCGCCAAAGCGCTGGGCGGCGGCTTTCCGATCGGCGCGATGCTGACCACCGAAAAGCTGGCGGCGACGCTGAACGTCGGCAGCCACGGCACTACCTACGGTGGCAATCCGCTGGCGGGCGCGGTGGGCGGCAAGGTACTGGAGCTGATCAACCGTCCCGAGGTACTGGAGGGCGTACAGCAGCGCCACCGCTGGTTTACCGAAGGGCTGAACGCCATTAACCAGCGTCTGCGCCTGTTTAAAGAGGTGCGCGGTCTCGGCCTGCTGATTGGCGGCGTGCTGAATGAAGATTTCAGCGGCAAAGCGAAGCAAATCAGCCTGGCGGCGGCCGAAGAGGGCGTGATGGTGTTGATTGCCGGGGCAAGCGTAGTCCGTTTTGCGCCCTCGCTGATTATCAGCGAGCAGGATGTGAAAGAAGGGCTGGCCCGTTTTGAACGCGCCTGCGAGGCGATCGTAAAAGGAGCTGCCTGATGATGTATATCCGTCCCGTCGCGCGCGACGATCTGCCGCAGCTGCTGGCGCTGGCGGGTAAAACCGGCGGCGGCCTGACCTCGCTGCCGGCCGACAGCAAAACGCTGGCGGCGCGCATCGAACGCTCGATCCAGACCTGGCAGGATACGCTGCCGCGCGCCGAGCAGGGCTACGTCTTTGTGCTGGCGGACAGCGACACGCACCTGGCGTGCGGCATCTGCGCTATCGAGGTGGCGGTTGGCCTGCAGGATCCCTGGTACAACTTTCGCGTTGGCACCCAGGTGCATGCTTCGAAAGAGCTGGAGGTCTACAACAACCTGGCGACGCTGTCGCTGTGCAATGACCACACCGGCAGCAGCGAACTCTGCACGCTGTTTCTCGATCCGGCGCGGCGCGACGGCAAAAACGGTTATCTGCTGTCGAAATCGCGCTTTCTGTTTATGGCCGGCTTCCGCGATCGCTTTATGACCAAAGTTGTGGCGGAGATGCGCGGCGTCAGCGATGAGCAGGGGCATTCGCCGTTCTGGGAAAGCGTCGGTAGCCACTTTTTTTCAATGGATTTCACCCAGGCTGATTTTCTCAGCGGCACCGGGCAGAAGGCGTTTATCGCCGAGCTGATGCCGAAGCATCCGCTCTATGTGCATTATCTCTCGCCACAGGCGCAGGCGGTAATCGGCCAGGTGCATCCGCAAACCGCGCCGGCGCGCGCGGTGCTGGAGGCGGAGGGTTTCCGCTATCAGAACTATGTCGATATCTTTGACGGCGGGCCGACGCTGGAGTGCGATATCGATCGCATCCGCGCGGTGCGCAAAAGCCGTTTGATGACGGTTGAGACGGGCGAGGCGGCGGATGATCTGCCGCTCTGCCTGGTTAGCAATGATAATTATCACCACTTCCGCGTGCTGCTGCTGCGCGCCGATCCGCAGCAGGATACGCTGCGCGTACCGGCAGACGCCGCGGAAATTTTACGCTGTCAGCCCGGCGACGCGCTGCGGGTGGTGCCACTGTGTGGCGAGGAGAAAAAAGCATGACGCACTGCATTAATGGACAATGGATCGCCGGCGGCGGCGAAAGCTTCAGCAAAACCGATCCGGTAGACGGCGCGCCGCTGTGGCGCGGCAACGCCGCCGACACGCAGCAGGTGACCGCCGCCTGCGACGCCGCACGCGCCGCCTTTCCCGCCTGGGCGCGCCTGCCGTTTTCGACGCGTCAGGCGATGGTCGAAGCCTTTGCCGCGCAGCTGGCGCAGCATAAAGATGAGCTGAGCGAAACCATCGCGCGCGAAACCGGCAAGCCGCGCTGGGAGGCGCAGACGGAAGTGCAGGCGATGATCAATAAAATCGCCATCTCCATCAAGGCTTACCACACGCGCACCGGTACCCATCAGGAGGCAGAGAGCGCGCTGCGCCATCGTCCACACGGCGTGTTGGCGGTATTCGGTCCCTATAACTTTCCCGGCCATCTGCCCAACGGTCATATCGTCCCGGCGCTGCTGGCGGGCAACAGCGTGGTGTTTAAGCCCAGCGAGCTGACGCCATTGACCGCTGAAAAAACCGTGCGCCTCTGGCTGGAAGCGGGCCTGCCGCCGGGCGTGCTGAACCTGGTACAGGGCGGGCGCGAAACCGGCCAGGCGCTGGCGCAGCAGCCGCAGATCGATGGCGTGCTGTTTACCGGCAGCGCCAATACCGGTTACCAGCTGCACCGGCAGTTTGCCGGCCAGCCAGAGAAGATGCTGGCGCTGGAGATGGGCGGCAATAACGCGCTGATCGTTGAAGACGCGCCCGATATTGATGCGGCGGTCTGGATCGCCGTGCAGTCCGCCTTTATTACCGCCGGCCAGCGCTGCACCTGCGCGCGTCGGCTGCTGGTAAAACGCGGCGTGGAGGGCGATGCCTTTCTGCAGCGGCTGGTGGAGGTGACCCGCCAGCTGCGTATCGGCCGCTGGAACGACGAGCCGCAGCCGTTTATGGGCAGCGTCATTTCGCCGCAGGCGGCGGAGCGTATCTATCAGGAGTGGCAGAAGCGCATCACCGCCGGCGGCAAAGCGCTGTTAACGATGCGCTGGCCGGCGCGCGACAGCGCGCTGCTGACCCCCGGCATCGTCGATCTCACCGGCGTGAAGCAGGTGGCGGACGAAGAAGTATTCGGACCGCTGCTGGCGGTGGTGCGCTATGACAGCTTTGACGAGGCGATCAGGCTGGCGAACGCCACGCGTTACGGTCTGGCGTGCGGGCTGATTTCGCCGCAGCGCGAGAAGTTCGATCAGCTGCTGATCGAGGCGCGTGCGGGCATCGTTAACTGGAACAAGCCGCTGACCGGCGCCGCCAGCACTGCGCCTTTCGGCGGGATCGGCGCCTCGGGCAACCATCGCGCCAGCGCCTGGTACGCGGCGGACTACTGCGCCTGGCCGATGGCCTCACTGGAGAGCGCAGAACTGACCTTACCCGCCGCGCTGGCGCCGGGCGTTGATTTTGGCCACCGGGAGAAACGCTGATGAAAGCCAAAGAAGTGAACTTTGACGGGCTGGTGGGGCTGACGCACCATTACGCCGGGCTGTCGTTCGGCAACGAAGCCTCGACGCGCCATCAGCATCAGCTCTCCAACCCGCGGCTGGCGGCGAAGCAGGGGCTGCTGAAAATGAAAGCGCTGGCGGACGCCGGTTTTGCGCAGGGAGTGATCCCGCCGCACGAACGGCCGAACCTGCCGGTGCTGCGCCAGCTCGGCTTCAGCGGCACCGACGCCCAGGTACTGGCGAAGGCGGCGCGTCAGGCGCCGCAGCTGCTCTCCGCCGTTAGCTCCGCCTCGGCGATGTGGGTGGCGAACGCTGCCACCGTGTCACCCTCCGCCGACAGTGCGGATGGCAAAACGCACTTCACCGTCGCCAACCTGAATAATAAATTCCACCGCGCGATCGAAGCGCCGACGACCGGCGCGCTGCTGCGCGCGATTTTCCGCGACGATCGCCATTTCGCCCATCACCACGCGCTGCCGCAGGTGTCGCTGCTGGGCGACGAAGGGGCGGCCAACCATAACCGCTTCGGCGGCGACTACGGTGAGCCGGGCGTGCAGCTGTTCGTCTACGGCCGCGAAGAGGGACACAGCGGACTGGTGCCGGCGCGCTATCCTGCGCGTCAGACCCGCGAAGCGAGCGAGGCGGTAGCCCGATTACATCAGCTCGATCCGGCACGCACGATCTTTACCCAGCAGAACCCGGCGGTGATTGACCAGGGGGTGTTTCATAATGACGTGATCGCCGTCAGCAATCGTCATGTGCTGTTCTGCCATCAGCTGGCGTTTCTGCATCAGGATAGCCTGCTGGCGGAGCTGAGCGAAAAGGTGCCGGATTTTACGCCGGTGATCGTCCCCGACGCGCGCGTTTCGGTGGGCGATGCGGTCTCAACCTACCTGTTCAACAGCCAGCTGCTGAGCCGCGATAACGGCGATATGCTGCTGGTGCTGCCGCAAGAGGCGCGTGAGCATAACGGCGTCTGGCGTTATCTTTCCGAACTGGTAGAGAACGGCGGGCCGAT
Organism: Mixta gaviniae; assembly: GCF_002953195.1. Lineage (GTDB taxonomy): Bacteria > Pseudomonadota > Gammaproteobacteria > Enterobacterales > Enterobacteriaceae > Mixta > Mixta gaviniae. The sequence goes on from NZ_CP026377.1 coordinate 2,040,012, forward strand.
TCGTGAGATGATGGTGTTCGATTTGCGCGAAAGCATGTGTAACGGCGGTGGGCCAGCCTGCCTTCGTCTGCGCGTGGCGCTGAACGCCGTTGAGCAGCAGGCGGTGAACCCGGCAGTGATGATGAACGATCGTCTGTTCGACACGCTGAACCAGTGGGTCGACCGTTACTATCGCGACCGGCTCTCTCAGGCTGACCTGGCCGATCCGCAACTGCTGACCGAAGGACGTGAAGCGCTGGACGAGCTGACGTGTTTGCTAGACTTAGGAAGTGTTTATCCATTCCAGCAGGAATAAAAACCGATGCGGCGGCGTCCGCCTGACGCCGTCGGCTTCCGCGTCACAGGAGATGTCATGCAGGATCTGTTACAACAAACGCTCTCCGGCCAGGCGCCGGCTGTTACCAGCGGGACGCTGCCGCATTTGCGCTGGCAGTGGCTGGATGAAGGTATTCTGGAACTGACCCCCCTGACGCCAACGCAGCACGCGGTGGCGATCTCCGCCGGGATCCACGGCAATGAAACCGCGCCGGTGGAGATCGTGAATCATCTGGTTAGCCAGCTGCTGCAGGGCAAGGCGCCGTTGACCGCGCGGCTACTGGTGCTGCTCGGCAATCCGCCCGCGCTGCGCGCCGGCAAGCGCTACCTGCGCTGCGATCTGAATCGCCTGTTCGGCGGCCGCTGGCAACAGTTTGAAGAGTGTCCCGAGGCGCAGCGCGCCTGGCGTCTGGAGCAGGCGCTGGAGACTTTCTGGCAGGCGGGCGCGCATCAGGAAGTACGCTGGCATCTCGATCTGCATACCGCCATCCGCGGCTCTTACCATACGCGCTTCGGCGTGATGCCTCACAGCCAGCGCCCGTGGCCCGACGATTTTATGCACTGGCTGGCGGCAGCGGGGATGGAGGCGCTGGTGTTCCATCGCGCGCCGGGCGGTACTTTCACCCACTACAGCTGTGAACATTTCCAGGCGGCCAGCTGTACGCTGGAGCTGGGCAAGGCGCTGCCTTTCGGGCAGAACGATCTGGCTCTTTTCGCGGCGGCGCAGCAGGCGCTGGCTGCGTTGCTGTTCGGCGAGGCGTTGCCCGATGTCGCCACGCCGCCGCGTCGCTATCGCGTCTCGCAGCAGATTACGCGCAACAGTGACCGCTTCGCCCTGCATATGGGGCCGGAAACGCTGAACTTTACCGCCTTTCCGCAGGGGACGCTGCTGGCGGAGGATGGCGAAACGCGCTATTTCGTGCAGCAGGCGCGGGAGTACGTGCTGTTTCCCAATCCCAACGTCGCCGCCGGACTGCGCGCCGGGCTGATGCTGGTGGAAGATAATGCCCATAACGCCTTGCTCAGCGGCGAACACCTGAAATAACCGCGCCGTCGGGCAGGGCGCCACTGTCAGTCGGGCGGCAATGATGCCGCCAAAAAACGGGCGCCGCCTTTTGGCTCAGCGCGCGTTAACTTTTTCTTTCCTCAATCCTGTCCCGAAGGTTACACTTCTCCACAATTGCCGCCGAATTCCGCACGGTGTCATACTTTTTTGCAATTCCTCACCCAAATCTTCTTATTCTCTCCAGGATCGCTGCATTTTTATCTTCTATGCTTTCAGGGCTTTACTCATGAACTGAGTACTTGACGTTGGCTGTCGTAAACTCATTTCCGTAGCAGCGACACAGGCTGTCGTCATAAAACTGATAAGTAAGGACTATATTATGCGTAAACTGACATCTCTTTTTGTAGCGACTTCACTGGCATTTGGCGCGGCAAGCATCGCTCATGCGGCTGACACGCTGACTCCACCGCCAGCAGGCAGCGAAAAGCCGATGCATCATAAAGGCCCGATGCAGCATGGCCCGATGGGATTGTTCAAAAATCTCAACCTGACCGACGCGCAGAAACAGCAGATGCGCGACATTATGAAAGCGTCGCGCGATGAGATTAAACGTCCTTCTCTGGAAGAGCGCCGTGCGAATCACCAGATTATCGCCGCCGACAGCTTTGACCGCAGCAAAGCGGAAGCGCAGGCTGAGAAGATGACTGCTAACGCAAAAGAGAACGCCGTGGCGATGATGGAAGCGCAGAACAAAATGTATAACGTGCTGACGCCAGAGCAGAAGAAGCAGTACAACGCTAACTTTGAGAAACGTCTGACTGATAAAGAGGCGCACGACGGTAAACTGACTCCTCCGCCAGCTGACGAATAATCGTCGCGCGGAAAAGATATTGAGACCGCCGACGTTGTCCACATTGCCAAATGGCCGTGGGCAACGTCGGCGGTTTTGTTTTATCAGAAGGTGCCAGTGCCGCCATCAGAACACCAGACCTGGCCGGAGGTGAAGCTGCTTTCCGCCGAGGCGAGGGTCACGTAGAGCGGGGCGATCTCCGCCGGCTGGCCCGGACGGCCAAATGGCGCTTCTTCGCCGAACTTCATCACTTTTTCCATCGGCTGGCCGCCGCTGGACTGCAGCGGCGTCCAGTACGGGCCCGGCGCGACCGCATTTACCCGAATCCCTTTCTCTGCAACCTGTTTCGCCAGCCCTTTGGTAAAAGCGACAATCGCCGCTTTGGTCTGTGCATAGTCAAGCAGGATGGCGCTCGGCTTACCCGCCTGTACTGACGAGGTATTGACGATCGCTGCGCCCGGCTTCAGGTGCGCCATCGCCGCTTTGGTGATCCAGAACATGGCGTAAACGTTGGTTTTAAAGGTCTTGTCGAATGATTCGGTAGTGAGATCGGTGATCGATTCCACATACTGCTGGCGGCCGGCGTTGTTGACCAGAATATCCAGCCCGCCCAGCTGCGCGGCGGCATCGTTGACCAGCTTCTGACAGAACGCCTCATCGGTGATATCGCCCGGAATGGCGACCGCTTTGCGGCCCGCCGCCGTGATCAGCGCAATCACCTCTTTGGCGTCCGACTCCTCTTCCGGCAGGTAGTTGATCGCCACGTCAGCACCTTCACGCGCATAGGCGATGGCAACGGCACGACCGATACCGGAATCGCCGCCGGTGATCAGCGCCTTGCGTCCGCTAAGCCGGCCGCTGCCGCGATAGCTCTCTTCGCCATGGTCGGGGCGCGGCACCATTTTGCTCGCCAGCCCCGGCGGATCCTGTGGCTGACGTTCGAAAGGCGGTTTGGGATAGAGTTCGCGCGGGTCTTTGCCGGTTTGCGGCGGCGCGTTGTTCTGCGGCGCGGCGCCGTTACCTTCCGCAGCACCGGCGCTGCCCGCTATCGCCATGCCGGTAACCGCCATGCTGCCCATTAATCCGCCGACAACCTGGCGCCGGGAAAATCCACTGTGATCGTGTTGAGACATGCCTTCTCCTTTTCATCAGTAAAGTGCCCAACAAACGGCGACACACTGATTAAAAGGTAGACGCGGATCCGTAGAGGCGCGAAGCGCAGCGGCAGCGTACTTACAGCGGAATGATCGGATATTTGCCGCTCAGCAGCGGACGACAGAGATATTTATAGCCGTCGTTATCAAAGCCTTTCGGCGGACTGGTCAGGCTTTTTGCCTCGTCGAGATGGCTGACTGAGCCGAGATAAAACCAGTTCTGAATAATATGCATCTGCGTCTCTTTCGGACCTTCCTCTACCAGCGCCACGGCACCAGGCCACGGCCAGCAGACGACGCGTACTTTCTCCAGCGCTTCCAGCAGGCGGCTGTGGTGATCGCTGAGCGGCTCTTTGCCGCAGCAGGCGCCGGCGCAGCGGCCGAGGCTGGCGCGGAAGCAGGCGCGGTTTTTGCTGTGGCTCTCCAGCCCGAGCAGGCTGTAGCAGAGCTGGCGCTCGTCGGCGATTTTCTTCAGCGTCTCCAGCGCGGCGCGGCGGCTGGCATAGAGGCCGAACAGATCCGGCGAAGCGGAGAAGTCGAGATCGCGCGCGTAAACCACTTCCGGGCGGCCGAGACCGTCCCACTGCAGGGAACAGAGCTGCCGGTTGCGCCGCAGACGCTTGTTAAACAGCGGCTGCTGATTTTTGATCATCTGCGCTTCCAGCAGCAGGGCGCCCAGCTCGCCGGCGGTGGTGATCCAGCTGATGCGGCGCGTCAGGCGCAGCATTTTCGCCTCATCCGTTGTGCGGAAGTGAGACATCACGCGCGTGCGCAGGCTGATGCTTTTGCCGATATAGAGCGGCATCACATCGCTGTCGCCGTGAAAAATATAAACGCCGGGCAGATTGGGGATATCGGCCAGAAAAGAGCGCAGATGCTCGGGATATTCATAAATCGCCGCGGGTTCAAATTCCAGGCGATGGCTGGCAGCACGTCTTACCACAGGTGACTCCGTTTTACTGGTTGCATATCCAGTTTATCAGCCGGAATGGAAATTGAACAGTGCAAAAAAGCGGCGCTGGGGCCGGCGGACGTAAGAAGGGTGAAGGCAAACCGCGATGGCGGCAAAGGGGATGAAAGAAACCCGCCTGGCGGTAAAAGGGCGAGGGAAAACCAGCCTGACGATAAACAGAAGGGAGAAGGCCAGCATGGCGATAAACGGGGAGAGGGCCAGCATGGCGATAAACAGGAGAGAGAAAGCCAGCATAGCGGTAAGCGGGGAAAGAAAAGAGCGGACCGGCGTCCGCTCGCGCAGGGTTTATTTTTTCCAGTAATCGTCAAACACGGTCACCGGCAGGCGGCGCTTATGTTCGGTTTTCTGATACCAGCCTTCGATGGTTTTGGCAGCGGATTCGTCGATCTGCTGCCCTTCGAGATAAGCATCGATTTGACCGTAGCTGACGCCCAGCGCCACTTCATCCTGCAGGCCCGGACGATCGTCTTCCAGGTCGGCGGTCGGATGCTTCAGATAGAGATGCTGAGGGCAGCCCAGCTCTTTCAGCAGCATTTTGCCCTGGCCTTTATTCAAACGATGGATCGGGTTGATGTCGGTGCCGCCGTCGCCGTACTTAGTGAAGAAACCGGTCACGGCTTCCGCGCCGTGGTCGGTGCCGACCACCAGACCTTTGGTCATCCCGGCGATGCTGTATTGTGCTTTCATGCGCTCGCGTGCTTTTTCATTGCCGCGCACAAAGTCCGACAGCTCAATGCCCGCCGCTTTCAGCGCGCGTTCGCTCGCCTGTACCGCCTCTTTAATATTCACCACCAGCACGCGATCGGGCTGGATGAAATCGAGCGCGTCCTGACAATCTTTTTCGTCAGACTGCACGCCGTAAGGCAGGCGCACCGCGATAAACTGATATTCCCGATCGCCAGTCTCTTCACGCAGTTCGCTCATCGCCAGCTGGCTCAGCTTGCCGCACAGGGTGGAATCCTGACCGCCGCTGATGCCCAGTACCAGCGTTTTAATAAAAGGGTGGGCTTTCAGATAGGATTTCAGAAACTCAACGCTGGTGCGGATCTCTTCTTTGGCATCGATGGTGGGTTTGACGCCCAGCGCCTCAATGATTTCCTGCTGCAGTGACATAAACCTTTCCTTGAATCAGTAGCCTGATGGCTCGTTGCGAATGCGTATTCTGTTAAAACTAACGCGCATCCGACAAAACGACAAGCCGGTTTGCGCCCGGAGCGTCCCGGGCGCCGCGATTTCAGACAGTCTGCGGTTTTTGCGCCAGCAGCAGAAACATAACGATCGCCAGCAGGTAGCAGCCGAAAATGGTCAGCGTCATGGTCAGCACCGAGGTGCCGCCAAGGCCGGTGACCGGCACGCTGATGGCGCCGAGAGTAAACATGGTGACGCCAATCACCGCCGACGCGCTGCCGGCGCGTTTGCCCTGGCTCTGCATCGCCAGCGATGCCGCCGTTACCGAGATAACGCCATTGCTGGCGACGCTAAAGAACAGCGCCGTCAATACCAGCGGCAGCGCCGCGCCGGAAAGCCCGGTCAGCACCAGCGTGCCGGAGGCGATAAACGCCAGCGTCAGGCCGCCTTTCAGCACGCGATATTCGCCCCAGAGCGGGCAGAGACGCGCGCTGGTTTGCGAGGCGATCACCAGCCCCAGCCCGTTGAGCGCGAAGCAGAAGCTGAACGCCTGCGGCGACAGGCCGTAGATTTGCTGCAGCACGAACGGCGAGGCGCCGATATAGGCGAACATGCCGGACATCATAAAGCCCTGCGTCAGGCAGAAGCCCATAAACGGACGGTGGGTCACCACCTTACCCAGCGCCGCCCAGGCGGACAGCAGCGAACCCTGGCTGCGGCGTGCCGCAGGGAGCGTTTCATGCAGCTTCAGGCGCGCCATCGCCAGCAGCAGCAGCGCGATCAGCGCCAGCGTCATAAACAGGCCGCGCCAGTCGAGGAACGCCATCAGCGCGCCGCCCATCACCGGGGCGGCGATCGGCGCCAGGCCATTGACCAGCATCAGCATGGCGAAAAAACGCGTCAGATCGTGGCCGCTGTACATGTCGCGGGCGATGGCGCGCGACAGCACCGCGCCGCCGGCGCCCGCCAGGCCTTCAAACAGCCGCGCCAGCAGCAGTTGGTCAATCGTTTGCGCCAGCGCGCAGCCGACCGAAGCGATAAACAGCAGGATCAGTGAGAGCGTCAGCGGGCGCAGGCGACCGGTTTTATCGCTGAGCGGGCCGAAGATCAGCTGGCCGGCGCCCAGCCCCAGCAGGCCGGCGGTCAGGCTCAGCTGGGCGGTCGCCGTCGGTGTGTGCAGATCGGCGGCCAGCGCCGGCAGCGCCGGCAGGTAAAGATCGATACAGAGCGGCCCCAGCGCCGCCAGTAAACCGAGGCTAATGGCATAACCGATACGGTTAGAGTGAGTGGCAGGCATTGCGTTGTTTTTCTCCCTGTCAGGAATGATGATGTGGTATCCATTGCGCGCGGATTTCTTGAGATCCGCGTCAGGCCGCGATAGCGGGCGGCCAAATTATACGAACAAGCGCCGCCGCGCCCTACGGTTTTCCGTCGCGACAATCGCCGGGAGCAACCACCGCCGTGCCTGAAGCAGGCTGTGAAGTCTGAAAAAAGAAAAATGCCCGGCCATAAAGTTGATAAATCAGCCATTATGTTCCACGCTTATCCCTACATGGACAATAAATGAATGAGGAACAACAAGATGAAAAAATTCACAGGATTAGTTGGTGCTGCTGTGGCTCTGGCCGTGTTATCTGGCTGTAGCGCTTACGATCGTGCTGAAAGCTATGTGACTCAGCCGGTTGTTAAGGATGTGAAAAAAGGGATGACGCGTGACCAGGTCCGTCAGGTCGCGGGTCCGGCTTCCACAGAAATCACCATGGTACACGCGCGTGGCACTTGCCAGACTTATGTCCTGGGCGAGCGCGACGGCAAGCCGCAGACCTATTTCGTCAGCTACAGCGATACCGGCCGCGTAATGAACTACGGCTTCCAGAGCTGCAAAGAGTACGACACCGATCCGCAGGCCAATCAGTAAGGCCGGATAGCATATTAACGGGGGCGGTCCGCAGGGGCCGCCCCCGTTGTTGTATGCGCGGCCCGGTTATAGCCCTGACGGCCGCGGCACCTCCAGATACTCTCCGTCGACAGTACGCGCATAGTAGTGTCCATCCTGCACATAGTAGCGGCGTCCGTTATAATCCAGCGCGCGTATCGCGTCGCTAAATCCCCTCTGTGCGACAGGTGGCTGCGCCACCACATAGCCATCGCCCTGACGCTGATAGTAGCTGCCGTTCAGCAGGTAATACGTCAGCCCGCCAATCAATACCGCCGTCGCCGCTTCCGGCAGAAAACGGAAGGGCGCAGGACGCCGCCAGCCGCGGCCTTCGCCGCCATGATGCCAGCCAGGACCGCCTTCGCCGCCATGGTGCCAGCCAGGGCCGGGACCCGGTCCGCCCGGATGCGCGATGGCCGCGACGGGTGCTGCCAGCGTCAGCGCCAGTAGCGATGCGATAAGTTTTTTCATGGGCGTTCTCCTGCGTTAGCTCACCGCAGAATTGCGCTGAACGCGGGAAAAAACAAGCGTAATCAGGCCGCTTTTGCGCTTCCTTACCACGCTTAACGCTTTCTTAACGCCGGGGGAGAAATGTGAAGAAAAAAGGCGGGCCGCGTGGCCCGCCGGGGGAACATCAGGCAGGAACGCTTAACGCTTTCTGGCTGCGCGACCAGATACGGTGCGCGCCGAGGAAGGAGATAAACTCGCTCATTAATACGCCTTCCGCTTTCACATCCTCGATCAGGCCCTCTTCAGGCTCATCGTCGCCCAGGCCGAACTGCGCTTTAAAACGGCGCGCGTCGCCGCTCAGGGCGATCACCTTCAGATGTTTATAAGCTTCCAGCAAATAATAGCGCGCGTCGCCGCTCAGCAGCAGCGCGTCGATATTGCCGTCCGGCACGATCACCGCATCGACCGTCACTGACGGCAGGCCGCTGAAGGTGCCGTCGATCGGCAGGGTGGAGCCGTCGTCGGCGCGCACCTGACCCATATGTGCCGCCAGCAGCTTAGCGTGGACGCCATGCGCTTTCAGCTCCTGCAGGATCGCCAGCACGTCGGCGGCCTTCACGCCGTCGCTCAGCAGCAGCGCCACCTGACGGCCTTTGATATTGCCGCTTGGCACGGCATACAGGCTCAGGCTGGCATCTTTGCGCAGGCCGTTAACATCTTTCGGCGGCGCGGTGTGCAGCTTATCATCCGACAGCGCAATGCCGAGGTTCTGCGCCACGCCGTGCGCCAGCGATACATCGATATGCAGCAGGTGATCGACCACGCGCTCGCGAATATAGGCGCGCGCCACTTTGCTCAGCTCAAACGAGAAAGCGTCGATAATATGCTGCTGCTCGATCGGCGTCTGGCTCAGCCAGAACAGACGCGGCTGCGAATAGTATTCGCCGAAGGAGGGGCTGCGCTCGCGCACTTTATGCCCTTCGATACGCTCCTGATAGCTTTCAAAACCGCCGCGCTGCGGCTGCGGCGGCGTTTCGCGCGGCCAGTTGTCGTTGATGGAATTCGGCTCATAGTTCGCCGGATTGGTATCGATATCCATGCGGTGCATGCCCTGACGCTGGAAATTATGGTAAGGGCAGACCGGACGGTTAATCGGAATTTCATGGAAGTTAGGGCCACCGAGACGGCTGATTTGCGTATCGGTATAGGAGAAGAGACGCCCCTGCAGCAGCGGGTCGTTAGTGAAATCGAGGCCCGGAACGATATGGCCCGGATGGAACGCCACCTGTTCGGTTTCAGCGAAGAAGTTATCCGGGTTGCGGTTCAGCACCATTTTACCGATCAGCTCTACCGGCACCAGCTCTTCCGGGATCAGCTTAGTGGCGTCGAGCAGATCGAAATCGAATTTGAACTCATCCTCTTCCGGGATCAGCTGCACGCCCAGCTCATATTCAGGATAATCGCCCGCTTCGATCGCTTCCCACAGGTCGCGGCGATGGAAATCGGGATCGCGGCCGGTCAGCTTCTGCGCTTCATCCCACAGCAGCGACGCTTTGCCCGCTACCGGCTTCCAGTGGAAGCGGACGAATGTCGCTTTACCTTCCGCGTTAATCAGGCGGAAGGTATGAATGCCGAACCCTTCCATTGTGCGATAGCTGCGTGGAATGCCGCGGTCAGACATCGCCCACATAACGTTGTGCAGCGTTTCCGGCTGCAGCGATACATAATCCCAGAAAGTGTCGTGCGCGCTTTGTCCCTGCGGGATTTCGTTGTGCGGCTCAGGTTTTACCGCGTGGACAAAGTCTGGAAACTTATGTGCGTCCTGAATAAAGAAGACCGGCGTATTGTTGCCGACCAGGTCGAAAACCCCTTCCTGGGTATAAAATTTGGTAGCGAAGCCGCGAATATCGCGCACGGTGTCGGCAGAGCCGGCGCTGCCCTGAACGGTGGAAAAGCGGACGAAGACTGGCGTGATCTGATCGGGATCGCGCAGGAAATCCGCTTTTGTCACCTCGCTCATCGAGCGATAGGGCTGAAAGTAGCCGTGCGCTGCCGAACCGCGCGCGTGAACGATACGTTCCGGGATGCGCTCATGGTCGAAATGCGTGATTTTTTCACGCATGATGAAATCTTCCAGCAGCGTCGGCCCACGCGTGCCGGCCTTCAGGGAGTTCTGATCGTTGGCGATGCGCGTGCCCTGGTTGGTGGTCAGCGGGAAGTTTTCGCCGCCTTTGCGGTGCGCCTCGAGCTGATCGAGCTTGGCGTTACGCGTATCGGGCGATTTCAGGCTGCCGGGGGCGGTGGGCTGTTTGCCGGGCGGCGTCGGTTCGGCAGAAGGCTTGTGAGAACCATCCTCAGGTGCCAGAGAATCAAGGCCAGGCTTAGCGGATTCAGGACCTGTAGCCGGTGCGCTGTGGCTCAGTTCCTTATTATCGGTTTCTTTCGACATTAGCATTGCTCCTGTTGATGTCGTTCAAGGCTTCATTAACTATAGAACAGCGCGCAAGGTACGCCTGGAGTTTTCGGGGATTTGTGTTATATCAGACCGCATTCGGAATGGCGGCACGGCGGAGCAGAGAGAATGCGGGCGAAAAAAAAGGGCCGGATTATCCGGCCCTTAGCATTTTACTGTGCCATGCGCTGCGTTTAGCGATGCACCAGCTCGCGCTGCTCCTCGCTGTTGAGCAGCGCTTTGTCGGTTTGCCCCAGCCAGTGACTGGTCAGCGAGCCGGCGGTCATCGATCCGTTGACGTTCAGCGCGGTGCGCCCCATATCGATCAGCGGTTCGATGGAGATCAGCAGGGCGACCAGCGTGACCGGCAGGCCCATCGCCGGCAGCACAATCAGCGCGGCGAAGGTCGCGCCGCCGCCCACGCCCGCCACGCCGGCGGAGCTAAGGGTAACGATGCCGACCAGCGTCGCGATCCAGACCGGATCGAGCGGGTTGATGCCCATCGTCGGCGCTACCATCACTGCCAGCATGGTCGGATAGAGACCGGCGCAGCCGTTTTGTCCGATAGTGGCGCCAAACGAGGCGGAGAAGCTGGCGATCGATTCCGGCACGCCCAGACGCTGGGTTTGCGCTTCTACGTTCAGCGGAATGCTGGCGGCGCTGGAACGGCTGGTAAAGGCGAAAGTGATCACCGGCCACACTTTACGGAAAAAGCGCAGCGGATTAATGCCGTTCGCCGACAGCAGCAGGGCATGCACCGCAAACATGATCGCCAGACCGAGATAAGAAGCGACGACAAAGCTGCCGAGTTTGATAATGTCCTGCAGATTAGAGCCGGCCACCACTTTGGTCATTAGCGCCAGCACGCCGTACGGCGTCAGCTTCATGATCAGGCGCACCAGCTTCATCACCCACAGTTGCAGGGTGTCGATCGCTTTCAGCACGCGTTCGCCTTTTTCCCGATCGTCCTTCAGCAGCTGCAGCGCCGCCACGCCAAGGAAGGCGGCGAAAATCACCACGCTAATGATCGAGGTAGGGTTAGCGCCCGCCAGGTCGGCAAACGGATTTTTCGGAATAAACGACAGCAGCATCTGCGGCGCGCTCAGGTCGGCCACTTTGCCCGCATAGTTTGACTGAATAGCGGAGAGACGGGCGGTTTCCTGCGCGCCCTGTACCAGACCTTCGGCGCTCAGGCCGAACAGCGTGGTAACGAATACCCCGACCAGCGCGGAGATGGCCGTGGTGAACAGCAGCACGCCGATGGTCAGCACACTGATTTTTCCCAGGGAGGAGGCGTTATGCAGGCGTCCGACGGCGCTGAGAATAGAGGCGAAAACCAGCGGCATAACGATCATCTGCAGCAGCTGCACATAGCCGTTGCCCACCACGTTGAACCAGGCGATCGATTCTTTCAGCACCGGCGCGCTTTCGCCGTAGATCAGCTGCAGCGCCAGACCGAACAGCACGCCCATTACCAGGCCGACCAGCACTTTCTTCGACAGACTCCAGCCGTTGCGGCCCAGCCTGGAAAGCACCACCAGTAAGGCGATAAACGCCAGGATATTGAGAATAAGCGGAACAGTCATCCTGTTTTCTCCATAAATATGCCCCACAGCGGAGCCGTTCTGGCGCTGTGAGGCAGGGTGAAGATATTTTTATCCACGCATTAAGTTGCGCAACTGACGGAATGGTAACAGGCTGGACAGAATCAGGATTAGAACCGAATGGAATGGGTTATAACTTTTTGCCTAAATTCGTATGAAAATCAGCCTCACCTGAGGCTGATTAAGCGATCGATACCGGACTGAACGTTATTCATCAGCTGCGCAGGCCAGCCGTCGGCGCCGAAATGGGGCATACCGGGCGGGAACCACAGCGCACCCGCCACCAGCGCCAGGCAGAAAATGCGCTCCAGCTGATTGCCTGCTTTGGTGGTGAGGATGGGCAGACGAAAACGCCAGCGGCAGGGCCAGAGCAGCGGCACGCCGGCAGGGGTGAGCATATCGGCGGCGATATGGCTCAGATAGCCTAACACCATGCCGTGCATGGCATCGGTCGGCACGGGCCAGCCGTGCGGCAGGTTTAGCTTTAGCAGCGTGACGCCGCCCACCACCGCCAGCAGGCTATGGGTAAAGCCGCGGTGCCCGAACGCGCGCGCGATCGGGTGCGATATCCAGCGAAAACGCTGGCCCAGCGTGGAGCGCGGATGGTCGATATCGGGCAGCAGGCAGGTCAACAATACCGCCGGCATAATATGCCACCAGTCGCCGTTGGCCAGCTCTGGCGTTAACTCTGCACGCTTGGCAAATATCGCGCTGGCAATGGCGAAAATAACGTGGCCTTCGGCCGTCATGAGGATAACCTGGATACATAACTGTCAATGTATCCAGTATAGGGGATTTATACAGTGGATTGGAAGTTGTGACGCTGTAACCAAAAGTGAATGCCGGACGGGGCGAGGCCCCGTCCGCTAAGGTTTAGCGCGCCAGCCAGCCGCCGTCGACCGCCAGCGTGTAGCCGTTGACGTAATCAGACGCGGAGGAGGCGAGGAACACTACCGGCCCCATCATATCGTCCGGCTTGCCCCAGCGCCCGGCGGGAATACGGCCGAGAATTTCCTGGCTGCGGCCTTCATCGTTGCGCAGCTGCTCGGTATTGTTGGTTGCCATATAACCCGGCGCGATGGCGTTGACGTTGATATTGTGCGCCGCCCATTCGTTGGCCATCAGGCGCGTCAGGCCCATTACCGCGCTTTTCGAGGCGGTGTAGGAAGGCACGCGGATGCCGCCCTGGAAGGAGAGCATCGAGGCGATATTGATAATCTTGCCGCCGCTGCCCTGGCTAATGAACTGACGCGCCACCGCCTGTGACATAAAGAACACCGTCTTGCTGTTGATGTTCATCACGTCATCCCAGTTCTGCTCGCTGAACTCAATCGCGTCCTGACGTCGGATAATGCCGGCGTTATTCACCAGAATATCGATGCGGCCAAACGCGGCCACCGCCTGTTCCACCACCTGCGGGATGCAGCTGCTGTCCATCAGATCGGCATTGATATTGACGAACCGACGGCCGGTCGCTTCAACCAGCGCCGGCGTGTCGTCGGCACCGGAGTGGTTAACGCCGATGATATCGCAACCCGCCTGCGCCAGCCCGACGGCCATGCCCTGGCCCAGACCGGTATTGCAGCCGGTGATCAGGGCGACTTTGCCTTCCAGATTAAATGCATTGAGAATCATGATTCGCTTCCTTTTGTCACCGTTAACGCAGTTCACTGACTTTGACGTGATCCATATCGTCAAACACCTGGTTTTCACCCACCATGCCCCAGATAAAGGTATAGCGTTTGGTGCCGACGCCGGCATGAATCGACCAGCTCGGCGAGATCACCGCCTGCTCGTTATGCACCAGCAGATGGCGCGTCTCCTGCGGCTGGCCCATCATATGAAACACCGCCGTTTCCTCATCCATATCGAAGTAAAAGTAAACTTCCATTCGGCGTTCGTGCGTGTGGCAGGGCATGGTATTCCACAGGCTGCCTTCATCCAGTTTGGTGAGGCCCATGGTCAGCTGACAGGTGGGCAGTACGTCCGGCACGATAAATTTATTGATGGTGCGACGGTTGCTGGTGGAAGCATCGCCCAGTGTGGTGGGCGAGGCTTCTTCGAGCGTGATTTTCTTATCGGGGTAGCGCGTATGCGCCGGGGCGCTGTTGTAATAGAACTTCGCAGGGCGGCTGGCGTCGACGCTTTTAAACACCACGGACTGCGCGCCCATGCCGACATAGAGCGCCTGCTCGTTGCCGATCTCCCAGGCGTTGCCGTCAACCTCGATCAGGCCCGGCCCGCCGATATTGATCACGCCCAGCTCGCGGCGCTCAAGAAAGTAGCTGACGCCGAGCTGCTTGCCCACTTCGCTGCCGATGGTGACGCTGGCGCTGACCGGCATCACGCCGCCGACGATAATGCGGTCGATATGGCTGTAGGTCATAGTGTAATTATCGGCGTCGAAAATCTTTTCGATGAGGAATTCGCGCCGCAGGCCGGCTGTATCCAGCTGGCGGGCATGATCGCTGTGAATGCTTTGACGGACTTGCATGTCGAGGCCTCTCTGACGTAACAAACGTGTAAAGGTGAGGTGTTACCTCTGTCGTGAACAGCATAATAGGCTTGGTGGGACAGCAATTCAATAAAAATGAAATGGCGTTTTATTTATTTTGCATGCCGGATCATGTTTGCGAGAAAAAGTGCGACGACGTAACGGAAAACGGATGCGGCGGGCGCATGGAGGCGGGCTGAAGGGTCGGCACAGTTATTCCGCCCGCAAGGCGGGCGGGAAAAAAGGGCGGTCAGCCGCCTTTGAGATGTTGGGGGGTCAGGGCGACAAGCGAGTCGAGCCTGACATCGGCCAGCGCCCAACGCGCATCCTGTCGGTATTCCGCAGCAGGTACCACGATAGAGCGCATACGCGCCGCTTTGGTGGCGATCATGCCGTTAAAGGAATCCTCCAGCGTCACGCAGTTCAGGGGATCGACGCCCAGTTGGGCGGCGGCGTCGAGGTAGACCTGCGGATGTGGCTTGCTCCAGGGCAGCGCTTCCGCCGAGGCGAGCGTGTCGAAGTAATCGCGCAGGTTAAACAGCGCCAGCACTTTTTCCAGCATATGCAGCGGCGAGGCGGAGGCCAGGCCCACCTTTAGCCCCTGGTCGCGGCAGAGTTGCAGCGCCTGCTCCACACCCGGCAGCAGCGGCTTTTTCTCTTCCACCAGCTGGATGGCGCGCGCAATAATGCGGTCGGTCACTTCCTGCTGGCTCGGACCACGCCACGGCAGCGTTTCATACCACATGCGTACCACCTGATCGATACGCAGCCCCAGCGTATCGGGCAGCTCGCTGCGGCGCGAGAGATCCACATCCAGCGTAGAGAAGATATCCAGTTCGGCCTGATCCCACAGCGGTTCAGAATCGATCAGCAGGCCATCCATATCAAATATGGCGGCCACGACAGGTCGGGTATAGGTCATACAAAGCTCCGTGTTGACAGTTTATTTCACCATAGCATGAAGACCGCCAGCAGGCATGCCCGCGCGGACAGGATAAAAGCGTGCGCCGCCGCTTTTTTTCAGGCACTTTTCCCGCACAGCAGGTAGACTTACAGCCAGACAACAGGTGCAAGGAGAAACCATGACTTATCAACAGGCTGGCCGTGTCGCCATTATCAAACGCGTGGCCGGCTGGATTATTTTTATACCGGCGTTGATTTCCACGCTGGTTTCACTGCTGAGCTTTATGTTCAGACACAGCGAAAAACGCCCCGGTATTGATGCGGTGCTGATGGATTTTGTCCATGTGATGATCGACATGATCCGCTTTAATACGCCTTTCCTTGGCTTTTTCTGGCGCAATTCGCCGGTGCCCGATTTTAACGCCGGCAGCAATATCGCTTTCTGGCTGATCTATATCCTGATTTTCGTCGGCCTGGCGCTGCAGGCGTCCGGCGCGCGGATGTGGCGCCAGTCGCGGCATCTGAAAGAGGGTGTGGAAGATATGCTCATCCTCGAACAGGCGCGAGGCAGTGAAGGGCGCAGCCGTCAGCAGCTGGAAGAGAAGATCGTCGTGCCGCGCCACACCATCTTTGTGCAGATTTTCCCGCTCTATGTGCTGCCGGTGATGATCGCCGTGGCAGGCTATTTCGTGCTGTCGCTGCTCGGCTTTATCTGAGCAGCCCGCCGGGCCTCAGGCCCGGCTTCTTTCCCGCTCATCCTGATCCAGCAACGCGCCAACCGCGCGCTGCGCCTCCCCGAGCCAGCTGCTGCCGAAGACGTTGGCGCGGTTGAGCAGATAGTAGAGCTGGTAAACCGTCTGGCGCTGCAGGTAATCCGCCGGCAATGGCCAGACCGACTGATAGCCCGCCAGCACTTTTTCCGCCAGCGCCGGCGCATGGGAAAGCATCGCCAGCTCGCATTCGCGATCGCCCCAGTAGCAGGCAGGATCGTAGATCCACGGGCCTTCATCGCTGCCGGCGCAGTTGGCGGGCCACAGATCGCCATGCAGCAGCGACGGCTGCGGATGATGCGTCGCCAGCGCGCGCTGCACGCAGTCGATAATTAGCTCGGTATTGCCGTACAGAATGCCTTTTTCCGCCGCCAGCTGCAGCTGCCAGCCGATGCGCTGTTCTGAGAAAAAACGCGACCAGCGCCGTTGCCAGCCGTTGGGCTGAGGCATTGAAGTGATGTTGTTATCGAAATCGAGGCCGAAGTGAGGCTGTTCGCTCCACTGATGCAGGCGGGCAAGCTGCTGGCCGAGCAGCAGGGCGCTTTCCGGCTCCAGCGGCCGCACCGGAATATACTCCAGCAGCAGAAAGCTGTAGTCGCGATCGCTGCCGATGCCATACACCCTCGGCACCCGTACCGTGCGGCTGCGCGCCAGCAGCGCCAGCTGATCCGCCTCTGAGGTAAAGACGGGCAGCATCTCCTGGTCGTTGCATTTCACAAACACCCAATGCTCGCCGTAGCGGATGCGCCAGGCGGCATGCACTTCACCGGCTGGCAGCTCCACGCGATGGCTGATTTCGGCGTTCCCTAACTGCTCACTCAACAGACGACTTATGGCTGACCACATGGGGTTATCCTCATCTTCGCTGCGTAATGATCATCTTAGCGGGTAAAGGTTACGCAAACCTGGCGCGAACGCACAGGGCGGCGTTGACGGTTCAGAAACGGTTTTGCTGCCGGTAGTCATCAAACGTCTGCACGTCGACTTCCGGCGGCGCCTCCAGCGCCACATCGCCAATGCTCTGCGCCTGTGCGCGGATCTCCTCAGGGCTTTTTGCACTGACGATGCCGTAGCTGTTGGTGCCCAGCTCGTGCGCGCGTCCCTCGTCATCGTGCAGGGTGGTGGTAAAACCGGCGCCGGTCATGACGCTGTTCAGCGCCAGGCCGGCCGCCAGACCGGTATCCTGGTAACGAAAGGTAACAACATAACGGGTTACGTCTGAAGCAGTCATATTCACCTCGTTGTTCCCGAAAGAAATTTCAGCTTAGACCAATGAGGGCAAAGGGGCGAGCCGTGAATAAAACGGGTTTGATAATGCAATTAATTATCATTACTATCATGGCGCTAACTTTATGAATAATAATCCAACAGGCGACGCCTGTCACAAGGAGAACGATGTGAATCGCGCGATGAAAGTTTCTGTGTCCGTTTTGATGCTGGCCGCTTCCGCATCGGCGGCCGCCACGACGTATCCTGTCACGCTGACAGATTTTGATGGGCAGAAAATTACCCTGAAAAAAGAGCCGGCGCGCATTGTGGTACAGGATGGCCGCGATATTCTGGCGCTGGCGCTGCTGGATCGCGCGGATCCTTTCCAGCGCATCGTCGCCTGGAACAACCTGCTGAAGAAAAGCGACGGCGAAACCTGGCGGCTGATGCTGAGCAAATGGCCGCAGGCGGCGCGCATTACCGATATGGGCTTCAGCGATAAGGGCGAAGTGAATCTGGAGAGCGTGATTGCGCAGCAGCCTGATTTAATGATTGCGCAGCTGCGCTCTAAACCTTCGCTGACGCAGACCGGCGTACTGCAAAAGCTGCAGCAGCTGGGCATTCCGGTAATGTTTATCGATACCTTTAAAAACCCGGTGCAGGATGCGCCCGCCAGCATCACCCTGATGGGCGAAGCGCTGAACCGCGAGCAGGAAGCGCAGCAGTATACGCAGTTCTACCAGCAGCACTACCAGGCGATTCAGGAGAAGGTGCGCGCCGTTTCACCGAAGCCGCGCGTCTTTATCGAAGCCAAGGCGGGGCTGGGCGGCCTGGAATCCTGCTGCTTCACCCATGGCCACGTTGGCTGGGGGGCAATGGTAGAAGCGGTCGGCGCGACCAATATCGGCTCTGAACTGCTGCCAGGCGCCACCGGTGATATCTCACTGGAGAAGGTTATCGCCATGAAGCCGGACGCCTATATCGTGTCGGGTTCGCAGTGGGCGAGCAAAAATAATGCGGCGGTGCCGTTCGGCTACGGCGTAACGCAGCAGCAGGTCGATAGCGCCTTTACCCAAATGAAACAGCGTCCAGGTTTTGCCGAGCTGCAGCCGGTTAAAGAAGGGCGTTTTTACGGCGTCTATCACAACTTTTATAACCATCCATGGAATATCGTTGGCCTCGAATATCTGGCGAAATTTATCTATCCGCAGCAGTTTACCCAGCTCGATCCCGCCAACAGCTGGCATGAAATTGTGACCCGTTTCACCACCATTCCCGAAGGGAAAGGGGTGCTGGGCGCGCAGGCGCCGCGGTCCTGAAAGTGAAAAAGCACGCCGCCCGGCGTGCTTTTTATTGATAAATAAAGAAAAATTCTAATTCATCCCGCCCTGCTGCGTTTCGCCTGAATACCCTTTATAATGCGCGCCGTTAATAAGAAGATTCCCATTCGTAGTCCTTTTTCAGCAGGATGTTTAGGAATTCGGGCCATTTAACGCTTGTTTACAATATTTACGGTAAATGACGTTGATTGCCGCGCAAAACGCTTCAGACTCTCCCTTTTTTAAAACTGTCGTACGGATCACACATAATGAACCTGTTTAATAAGTTTTCTGTTGCGCTGCTGCTCTCTGCGGGCGCCTTTGCTCACCAGGCCATGGCTGATAATAATGTCTTTACCGTCATGGATGACCCTTCTACCGCCAAGAAAACTTTTGAAGGTAACGCCGCTGCCGGCTACCTGGCGCAAACCGGCAACACCACCAGCTCATCGCTGACCGCGCAGACCAACATGACGTGGTATCAGCCGAACACCGCCTATAGCCTGTGGGGCAACGCCGCCAATACCTCTTCCAACGATGAGCGCTCTTCAGAGACCTATCAGATCGGCGGCCGTACCCGCTACAACATGACCGACAGCGATTATCTGTTTGGTCAGGCGAGCTGGCTGAGCGATCGTTTCAATGGCTACGATTCCCGTGATGTGCTGGCTGCCGGTTACGGTCGTCAGGTGTTGAACGGGCCGGTGCATTCGCTGCGCATGGAATTTGGTCCGGGCGTACGCTATGACGATTTCCACGACGGTGGCCACGAAACGCAGGGCCTGGGTTACGGCGCGCTGAGCTATCAGTGGCAGATGACCGACACCACCAAATTTATCCAGGGCGTGTCGGTGCTGAGCAGCTTCAACGACAATACCACCGTCAACTCCGAGACCGGCCTGCAGGTCGCCATCAATGCGCACTTCGCGCTGAAGCTGGCCTATAACGTCACCTGGAACAACAATCCGCCGGAGTCGGCGTCGGAACATACCGATACCAAAACGCAGATCCTGCTCTCCTACGCGATGTAATTGTTCGCGCAGCAATAAAAGCGGGCCGCCCATCGCGGCCCGCTTTTTTTTGCCCTTAGCACCATGCCGAAGCGGGGCGACGTCTCAGCGTACCCGGGCGCGAAACACCCAAAAAGCCCAGCTGTTATAGGCCAGCGTCACCGGCAGGATCGCCGCATAGCCGCTCAACAGGAAAATCTGCGTCGCTGGCGCGGCGGCGGCCTGCTGAATCGTCAGCTGGCCCGGCAGCAGCCACGGCCAGAGGCCGGCGATCAGCGCTCCCCAGCAGAGCGTCACCAGGCTGAGCGCCAGCATCAGCGACAGCACCGGGCGGCGATAGCGCATCGCCGCCAACAGCGCGATCAACGCCGGCAGCAGCAGTATCAGCAGGATCTTGCCCGGCAGGCGCTGCCACGCCTGCAGAAAGGGGCGGCTGTCCAGCAAATTGATAGCGATCAGCAGCGCCAGGCTCAGCACCAGAAACAGCCAGCCGAGATGATGCGCCAGCACAATCTCCGTGCCTTTGACACGCCACTGGATCCAGCAGCAGCCGCACAGCAGACAGGCGGCGATCAGGCCGCACCCGCACAGCGCCGGGTAGAGCGAGAGCCAGCCGAACGCGCCTGCCTGTAAGTCCCCGCTGATCACCACGCCCGCCAGCGCGCCCTGAGTAAAGGTGGCGATCAACGAACTGACAATGTGGGTCATATCGAGCGCGCGATGCCAGCGCGCATCGACATGGCCACGGTACTCCACCGCCACGGCGCGCATCACCAGCGCCAGCAGCATGATAAACAGCGGCAGATAGATCGCGTTAAACAGCAGGCTCCAGGCGAGCGGGAAAAGCGCTAACAGGCCGCCCGCCAGCAGCACCAGCCAGGTTTCATTCGCATCCCAGATCGGCAGGATGGTGGCGGTCAGCCGGCGGCGCGATTCGCCGTCGCGGAAAAAGAACAGCAGCATGCCGACGCCGAGATCGGTGCCATCCAGCAGCAGATAGAGCAGCAGCGATAGCGCCAGGGTGGCGGCGGAGAGATCGGCCAGCGTCATCATCGCTTGCCTCCGGGCGCCATCTCCGGCGCCGGGCCGGGCTCGCCGGGACGCGCTTCCCGGTTGGCGTAGCGCAGCAGGTAGCGTAGCCCGATATAAAATACCGCACTGTAGATCAGCAGGATGGCGCAGCCCGAGGCGATCAGCAGGCGCGAAGAGAGGGGCGATACGCTATCGGCGGTGCGCAGCAGGCCGTAAACCGTCCACGGCTGACGCCCCAGCTCGGCGACTACCCAGCCGGCCAGCAGAGCGATAAAGCCCGCCGGACCCGTCAGCACAATGGCGTACAACAGCCGGCGCGATTGCCAGAGACGGCCGCGCAGCCGCTGCGTCAGCGCCGCCAGGCTGACGGCTATCATCAGCAGACCCAGCCCTACCATCACACGGAAGGCGAAAAACAGCGGCGCGACCGGCGGAAGATCCTGTGGCGGGAATTCGCTGAGGCTTTTGATCTGGCCGGTCAGGTTATGGCGCAGGTAGAGCGAGCCGATAGCCGGGATGGCCAGCTCCATACGATTGCGCTGCTGCTGCGCGTCGGGCAGGGCGAACAGCCGCAGCGGCTCTCCCTCGCCCGGCGGCGGACGATGCCAGTCGCCTTCGACGGCGGCGATTTTCTGCGGCTGATGCTGCAGCGTATTCTCACCATGCAGATCGCCAACCACTGCCTGCAGCGGCGTCAGAAACAGCAGCAGCCAGAGCGGGATCGATAGCATCAGGCGCGCGCGGGGATTGTCGGCGTCGCGCAGCAGCTGCCAGGCGCCGACCGCCGCGATCATAAAGGCGGTACCGACCACCATCGCCAGCATCATATGCGCCAGCCGCCAGGGAAAAGAGGGGGTAAAGATAATCGCCAGCCACGACTGCGGCTGAAAGCGCTGCTGCTCGTCCAGCACAAACCCGGCGGGCGTCTGCATCCAGGCATTTGCCGCCAGGATCCAGAAAGCGCTGATCAATGCGCCAGCCGCCACCAGCAGCGTCACCATAAAATGCAGACGCGGACCGATGCGGTCCATGCCGAACATCATTACGCCAACCATACCTGCCTCAAGGAAGAAGGCGACCAGCACTTCATAAAACATCAGCGGGCCGATCAGCCCGCCGACCCGCGCAATAAAAGGCGCCCAGTTGGCGCCGAACTGAAACTCCATCACCACGCCGGAAACCACGCCGACCGCCACATTCAGGGCGAAGATCTTTAGCCAGAAATGATAGACGTCGAGATAACGCTGCTCACGGCGCCAGAGCCAGAGCCCTTCCAGCAGCGCCAGCCACAGCGACAGGCCAAAGCTGAAGCCGGCAAGGATGATGTGCAGGCCGACGGTCACCGCAAACTGCGCGCGGGAGAGCAGCAGCGTCAGTTCCGTATCAGGCACGGCTGTCTTTGCCGGTAAAGGCGCTGATCGGCTTGTCGGGCGCCGGCTGCTCCATCGCGCTGGCGAATGCCTTCAGGCCCGCCACCAGCGGCATCACCGCATGCCAGAGATCTTCATCGTGCAGCAGCTTCCAGGTGCCGCTGACGCCCGGCGCCACCTCATGATTTTGCTGTGTTTCAGCATGCAGATTAACGGCGTTGATCGCCGACTTCACCGCAAACACCGTTTTATGGAACTGCCCCGGCGGCATATCGCCCAGCGCCATCATCAACGACGCCAGGTTCTGCATCGCATTTTGCGAACCGGGCTTATTCAGGCCATCCACCAGCACTTTGGCGATCTGCGTATTGGCTGAAACCACATCGTTGGCCAGGCGCAAAAAACCGTGGTGATGCAGGCTGTGCAGCAGCTCCTGCAGCGCATCCTGCGCATCAGGGGCGGTTTTCGTCGGCGGCACTTCATAGTTCATACGTTCAGCCATTAAAATTTCTCCGGATGTTGAGTGTGTTCAGGCGGCAGGGTATAGCCCTCCTGACGCCATTTGTCTTCTATCGGCAGATGCGCCAGTGGGGTGCGCTTCCCGTGACGAAAGTTCTGCGGCGGCAAGGTATCCGCCTGCGGGGGCCGCGCCAGCTTTTGCAGCCTGACGGCGATCTCTTTGTAGGCGGGAGTATTGACGTCAGGGTCGTGATGATCGCCGGTCAGGCCGTTTACGCCCGGATTACCGTGATGGATCGGCATAAACAGCACGTTGCCCGCGACACGCTCGGTGATCACTACCGGCACCTGCAGCTCGCCGCGACGCGAGGCGATAGTGACCCAGTCGCCCGGGCTGAGCTGACGCTCGGCCGCCAGCTGCGGGCTGACCTCCACAAACCCGTGAGGCGACAGCGACAGCATGCGGCCGCCGCGTCCGCTCTGGTTGGTGGACTGGAAATGCTCCAGCATGCGGCCGTTGTTCAGCAGCAGATCGTAGTCGGCGTCCGGCTCCTCAAGCGGCGGCTGCCAGTCGATCGGCGATAGCACCGCTTTGCCGTCCGGGAAGGTAAAGCGTTCGGTATAGAGCAGCGGGGTGCTGCTGCCGTCCGGTTTCACCGGCCAGAGCTGCGACTGCCAGCCGCTGAGGCGCTGATAGTCGACGCCGGCGAAGATATCGGCGATGGCAGCCGCTTCGGCCATGATCTCTCGCGGATGGGTATAGGACCAGGGATGGCCCAGACGCGCGGCGAGATCGGTCAGGATACGCCAGTCGGGGCGGCTGTCACCCAGCGGCGGCATCACTTCGTAGAAGCGCTGAATGCGGCGCTCGGTATTGACGTAAGTCCCCTCTTTTTCCACGCTCGGGCAGCCGGGCAGCACCACATCGGCGAATTCGGCGGTGCGGCTCATAAAAATATCCTGCACCACCATAAACTCCAGTCCGCTGAACGCCTCATGCACCGTGGTGGAATCGGCGTCGGCGAAGGCGGTCTCTTCACCGATGATATACATCGCCTTCAGCGCGCCTTCATGGGCGTGCTGCACCATCATAAAGTTATCGGCACCCACCTGGTCGGAGAGCGCATGCGGCTCCACGCCCCAGGCGCGCGCCCATTTTTCGCGTACGGCGGGGTCGGTGACTTTTTCATAGCCAGGATAGAGGTTGCTCAGGCAGCCGAAGTCGCTGGCGCCCTGCACGTTATTATGGCCGCGCATCGGATAGCCGCCGGTGCCGGGACGGCCGTAGTTACCGGTGACCAGCAGCAGGTTGGAGAGCGCGGTACTGGTATCCGCGCCGTGGCTGTGCTGAGTGATGCCCATCGCCCACAGCAGGCAAACGCGCTGCGCCTGGCCGATGGTTTCCGCCGCGGCGATCAGCTGTTCGACGCTCAGCCCGGTATGTTCGCTGGCGTAATGCAGAGTAAAGGGCGCCAGCGAAGCGCGATATTCGTCGGTCTGATTGACTCTTTCTGCCAGAAACGCCTCGTCGGCGTAGCCATGTTCGAACATATAGCGCGACATCGCTGAAGCCCACAGGCTATCGCTGCCGGGCTTAATGCGCAGCCAGAGATCGGCGCGCTCGGCCATCTCATTCATGCGCGGATCGACCACCAGAATTTTCTGGCCGTGATGCTTCTGTGCCGCCTTGATGCGCGAGGCGATCACCGGATGGTTTTCCGCCAGATTGCTGCCGACGATAATGACCAAATCCGCCTGCTGCAGATCCTCCAGCGTGCCGGCGTCGCCGCCGTAGCCGACGGTGCGAAACAGCCCTTCGGTGGCCGGGTTCTGGCAATAGCGCGAAGAGTTATCGACATTGTTGGTGCCGAAAATCAGCCGCGCGATCTTCTGCGTCAGATAGGCCTCTTCGTTGCTGCCTTTGCTGGAGCCGATAAAGCCGATGCTGTCGCCGCCGTGCTGTAGAGCGATCTCTTTCATCCGCTGCGCCACCCGATCCAGCGCTTCATCCCAGCTGGCTGGCCGGAAGTGGCCGTTCTCCCTGATCAGCGGCGTAGTTAAACGCTGCGGGCTATTGACGAAATCCCAGCCGAATTTGCCCTTAAGGCAGGTTGATATGCCGTTGACCGGCGCGTGCGCCACCGGCTGCACTTTCAGGATATGACGGTCGCGCGTCCACATCTCAAAGCTGCAGCCCACGCCGCAGTAGGTGCAGACCGTTTTGGTTTTTTTTATCTCGGTCTGCCGCATCGCCATATCCATCATCGAGACGCCGGTAATGGGCGGCGCGCCGATGGTATTTTCCAGCGCCTTGACCAGATCGATCATCGGGCGCTTGAGATCTTCCGGCATGGCGGTGAACGGCCCGGCATTGGGCTGCATGGTCTTTTCCAGCAGAGCGTTGCAGGGACAGACGGTGACGCAGTGACCACAGCTGACGCAGCTGGAGCCGGCAATTTCGGTGCCGCCGTCCCACAGCACGCGCGGGTGGTCGGCGTTGTAATCGATCGATAGCGTTTCGTTGACTTCAACATTCTGACACGCCTCGACGCAGCGTCCACACAGGATGCATTGATCCGGGTCGTAGGTGTAAAACGGATTACTTTCATCCTTTTGATAAGGCTTGCGCTGGTAGGGATAGTACTGAAGCGGGATATGCATATCGGCAACGGTATTATGCAACGTACAGTCGCCGGTATTGTGTTCGCAGAGGGTGCAGTAAAGCTCATGGCGCGCCAGCAGGCGATCCATGCCTTCCTCCTGCGCCGCCTGTGCCGCAGGCCGGCGGCTGGAGATATCGAGCCCGTCGTGGGTGCGCAGCGTACAGCCGCGCACCAGTTCGCCCTGATGTTCCACCCAGCAGACATCGCAGGATTGCAGCGGCGGCAGGGCGGGGTGATAGCAGACATGCGGCAGGATTTTGCCCTGTTGCTGCAGGAAGTCGATCAGCGGCATATCGGCCTCGCCGCTCAACGCCTCGCCGTTATAGCGGATGGTGCAGGTGTTTTGACTCATCAGGTGTTCTCATAATGACAGTGCGTATGGTCCACTTCCTGTGGCCGTTCCCTGTTTTCGTAAAGTTATGTCATTGAAGGTAGACCGTAACGCCAGACCCGGCAAAGCGAAGCGGCAAAAAGCCAAACTTATCAATCCTGAACAAAAAACCGGCGGCGCACTTGCGCGCGCCCGGCGGCGGCCTACGCTTAAAAGAAAAGCCTGAGCGGAGGGCGTGGCCATGAATG
Source organism: Mixta gaviniae (assembly GCF_002953195.1). GTDB lineage: Bacteria > Pseudomonadota > Gammaproteobacteria > Enterobacterales > Enterobacteriaceae > Mixta > Mixta gaviniae. The sequence goes on from NZ_CP026377.1 coordinate 2,065,688, forward strand.
AAATAATGTCGTTACTATCCGGAGGCTGGAGCTGGGTGCTGGGAGGGCTGGCGGTTATCGTCGGGCTTGCTGGCTCTTACTTTGGCGGTAAAAAAATCGGCAAAACGCAGGAGAAGGCTAAGGCGGACGTTGCGGCGGCGCAGCAACAAACCCGGCAGGCCGAAGCGATTACCAGAAGACAGGCGGATAATATAAAGGTGGCCAAAAATGTGGAAACGTCTAACGCTAATCTCAATGACGCTGCTGCTCGCGACAAGCTGCGCCAGTCGAAATACAACCGCAATGATTGATCGTGCCAGCGTTGATTCCTCCTGTACGCTGTTTCAGCCGATCTATACGCACGGCAATGATGCGCAGGTGATGGATGCGCGTACGGTACGCGCCATCAATACGCATAATGAACTGTGGGATCGGCTATGCAGCAACGAGAAGAAAGAGTAACGCGCGGCGCCGGTTTAGCGGCGAGGCGAGACTCAGGCGGGCCGGGAAACCGGCCCGCCTTGTTTTTAGCTGCCGGAACATCTGCTGCCAGTAACAGTTGCAAAAAATTTATTGGTTAGCCGATTAAATGACCACGGGAAAGGGGTACATTGACGGATACATTTACTTCGCTCAGGGCCTGTTATGTTCACTAAACATCTGGTTATCCCCTCTCTGTTCGCGGTAATGCTTTTCAGCTGTAACGTCGCGCTGGCCAAAGCGGCCCGTCTGTCAGACGATCAGGTAAAGCAGCAAATTATTGATGAGTCGATCGCTTCTTATCCGGGTAGCTGCGCCTGCCCGTTTAATACCGCCCGCAACGGCAGCCGCTGTGGAGGCCGCAGCGCCTGGAGCAAGCAGGGCGGCTATGCACCGGTCTGTTATAAAAAAGAGGTCACGCCGGAGATGATCGCTGAGTGGCGAGACGCAAACGGCGCTTAATGCCCGGCCGCTGACGGATGAGGCGCAATTGTCCAGAACGCCCCGCCTGATGCTGGCCTCTGATTCGCCTCAGGCAATAGTGAGGCCGATAACCGCATTCGCATACCCCGTCGCTATCAGCGCCAGCCCCGACACCTGATATTCTTTTTCTTATAGTAAACGCGCATGGCAGCAGGCAATAACCAGCATGGTTAAAGCGATAAGTGAAACGGTGGGCATGTTTATTCCCGCAGAGAGCCCTTGCAGGGGGACCGTATCGGGGAGAGTATGGCAACCTGCATTCTCCTTTAGCCACAATAAGTCAGTTGCATGGATAAATACGTAGAAGGTCTAAACGGCTTTATGGACGCGTTGGGCATCATGAATAAGGACGTTAACCGGGGATCGGAATATTGCATGGTCAGGCTGAACGACGGCGACACGCTGCTCTCCGCGCTGAACGCCTGGCATGCCACTCTGTCAGATAAATATCCCCCGGCATACTGGCATCCGCAGCTAACGGAAACGACCGGCGCGCAGGTAGAAAAAACCGCCGCCAGATGGTTTTTTGAGCATCCGGCGATGAACGCGCTACCGGAGGCGGTCAGGAATAATGTGCTGGCGGTTTTTCACGACCGGATAAGTGAAATGATGGGGCACTATCGGGTCTATGAATTAATGACGGCGCCGCCAGTCTGGTACGCCTCGGCATGGGATGAGTTTGTGTTTGATGCGCAGTACGGCCGTTTTCTGCTGCATTTAAGCTGCTATGACTGATGCCTGACGCCTGACGCCTGATGCCCGGCTCGCGCTGCGCTATTGCGCAGCATACCCATGACTTCAGTCTCAGGCAGCCCGATAAATATATCGGGCTGCCTTTAGCGCGGCACTATTTAAACAGTGAAAACTTCCTGGTTATCGGCGCGATTTTCTCTGTATCGCCATAAATGGCGATGGCGACGAACGTCAAATCCGCCAGCGCGGCCGTTTTTGTCGCCTCGATCTGCTGTTCAGAAGAGTGTCCAAACATAGTGGTGGTAAAGAAATTATAGAGCAGGCCGGCCTCGTGGCATTTCCGCACAGCGGTACTGAGCTGGCTGCTGTTTTTCGCCTGCAGAATGACCACCGGATAGTGGCTCAGAAAGGCGCTCATGCCGGTTTCCTGGTGCGGGTAAGCGTGAAATAGCGTCTCTTCCGCTTTTTGCATAATCCCCGCCGCCAGGTGGCCGACTGCATTCATCTGTAAGGCCGGCTCAAGGGTGCGGTTAACAATGAGATAGAGTTTTTTCTGGTTATCTTCAAACATCATTTTCCTCTGACGCGGTCTGGTTTTACAGGGCGTATCGCCAGTTAAGCGCAGTAAGCATACAAAAAAATGTCCCGGCAGGCTTTGCTTTGCGTCAGGCGCAACGGCGATTATTGTCGCCATTCAGGGGGCGCGCGTGCCCGGCTGAAGAGGGCGCGAGCCACTGATTTCTGCGCGTTGAGGCGCCTGACAACGTCCCGGTTTAGGGTGGGTGCCTTATGAACGGATGACACAAGCGCCTGTTTAACATCAGCTCTTTAGCGTGTAAGATGGGGGTTCTTTAGCAATCCGCCGGTTTGGCCCGCAGAGAAAATCTGTGCCAGGCTGTGTACCAAACTGACAACCGTAGGTGAGTTTTGGTCTGCGAGGTGCTGAAAATTAACTCAAAATCAATTTTGCATGTAATCTTTCGTGTGGGTTACCACTGCATTTAAGGATATGAAATGCCTGTAATTACTCTTCCTGACGGCAGTCAACGCAGCTACGATCGCGCCATTAGCGTAATGGAGATCGCGCAGGATATCGGGCCGGGTCTGGCAAAAGCCTGTATCGCGGGTCGCGTCAACGGCGAACTGGTGGACGCGGTCGACCCGATCGCGGAAGACGCCACCGTAGCGATCATTACCGCGAAAGATGACGCTGGCCTGGAAATTATTCGCCACTCCTGCGCGCACCTGCTTGGTCATGCGATGAAACAGCTTTGGCCCAACGCCAAAATGGCGATCGGTCCGGTCATCGATAACGGCTTCTATTACGACGTCGACCTCGATCACACGCTGACGCAGGAAGATCTCGATCGGCTGGAAAAGCGTATGCACGAGCTGGCCGAAACCAACTATGACGTGGTCAAGAAGAAGGTTAGCTGGCAGGAAGCGCGCGATGTGTTCGCCGGCCGCGGCGAGAACTACAAAACCACCATTCTGGACGAGAATATCAGCCACGACGATCGTCCCGGCCTCTATCATCATGAAGAGTACGTGGATATGTGTCGTGGCCCGCACGTGCCGAATATGCGTTTCTGTCACCACTTTAAGCTGCAGAAAATTGCAGGCGCCTACTGGCGCGGCGACAGCAGCAATAAAATGCTGCAGCGCATCTATGGCACCGCCTGGGCGGATAAAAAGCAGCTGAACGCCTATCTGCAACGTCTGGAAGAGGCCGCCAAGCGTGACCACCGTAAGATCGGCAAGCAGCTCGATCTCTACCACATGCAGGAAGAAGCGCCTGGCATGGTGTTCTGGCACAACGATGGCTGGACTATCTTCCGCGAGCTGGAAACCTTTGTCCGCAGCAAGCTGAAAGAGTATCAGTACCAGGAAGTAAAAGGTCCGTTCATGATGGACCGCGTGCTGTGGGAAAAAACCGGGCACTGGGAAAACTACAAAGAAGCGATGTTTACCACCGCTTCCGAGAACCGTGAATACTGCATCAAGCCGATGAACTGTCCCGGCCACGTGCAGATTTTCAATCAGGGTCTAAAATCATACCGCGACCTGCCGTTACGTATGGCGGAGTTCGGCAGCTGCCACCGTAACGAGCCGTCAGGCGCGTTGCACGGCCTGATGCGCGTACGCGGCTTTACGCAGGATGACGCCCATATCTTCTGTACGGAAGAGCAGGTGCGTGCCGAAGTAAACAGCTGCATCAAGATGGTGTATGACATGTACAGCACCTTCGGTTTTGAAAAAATCGTGGTGAAACTTTCTACCCGTCCTGAAAAGCGCATCGGCAGCGATGAGTTATGGGATCGCGCTGAGGCGGATCTTGCCGCCGCGCTGGCGGAGAACGACATTCCGTTCGAATACCAGCCGGGCGAGGGCGCTTTCTACGGTCCTAAAATTGAGTTTACCCTGCATGACTGCCTGGATCGTCCGTGGCAGTGCGGCACCGTTCAGCTCGACTTCTCTTTGCCGAGCCGTCTGAGTGCCTCGTATGTGGGTGAAAATAATGAACGTCAGGTGCCGGTGATGATTCACCGTGCTATTCTGGGTTCAATGGAACGCTTTATCGGTATTCTCACTGAAGAATACGCCGGTTTTTATCCAACCTGGCTGGCACCGGTACAAGCGGTGGTGATGAATATCACCGACGGGCAGTCTGATTATGTCAACGAATTAACGCGAAAATTGCAGAATGCGGGCATTCGTGTAAAAGCAGACTTGAGAAACGAGAAGATTGGCTTTAAAATCCGCGAGCACACATTACGTCGCGTCCCTTATATGCTGGTCTGCGGTGATAAAGAGGTAGAAGCCGGTAAAGTGGCTGTACGTACCCGCCGCGGTAAAGACCTCGGGTCCATGGACGTAGATGTGCTGATCGAGAAGCTGCAGCAAGAAATACGCAGCCGCAATCTTCATCAATTGGAGGAATAAGGTATTAAAGGCGGAAAACGAGTTCAACCGACGCGTCCCAACCGTATTAACGGTGAAATCCGTGCTACCGAGGTGCGTCTGACTGGCGTCGAAGGCGAGCAGCTTGGTATTGTTAGTTTACGCGAAGCTATTGAAAAAGCTGAAGAAGCAGGTGTTGATTTAGTTGAAATCAGCCCTAACGCCGAACCGCCGGTTTGTCGTATAATGGATTACGGCAAGTTCCTCTATGAAAAGAGCAAGTCTTCTAAGGAACAGAAGAAGAAGCAGAAAGTTATCCAGGTCAAGGAAATCAAATTCCGTCCTGGTACCGATGAAGGCGACTATCAGGTCAAACTACGCAACCTGATTCGTTTTCTGGAAGAAGGCGATAAAGCCAAGATCACGCTGCGTTTCCGCGGTCGTGAGATGGCGCACCAACAGATCGGTATGGAAGTGCTTAACCGCGTGAAAGAAGATCTGAGTGAACTGGCAGTGGTCGAATCCTTCCCTTCGAAGATCGAAGGCCGCCAGATGATCATGGTGCTCGCACCCAAGAAGAAACAGTAGGCTTTCAAGTCATAACGTCGCGCAGCGCTCGCGCTGTGCGGCTGTTATTCGCCTGTCTGGTTCATTTTATTAACAATGCGAAGTGGATATTTTATAAATGCCTAAGATTAAAACTGTCCGTGGCGCGGCTAAACGCTTTAAAAAAACCGGTAAAGGTGGCTTTAAGCACAAGCACGCTAACCTGCGTCATATCCTGACCAAAAAATCAACCAAGCGTAAACGTCACCTGCGCCCGAAAGCCATGGTGTCTAAAGGCGATCTGGGTCTGGTTATTGCCTGCCTGCCGTACGCATAAGTTATTTTTTTTAAATCAGAATATAGAACAGGAGAGCTAACATGGCTCGTGTAAAACGTGGTGTCATTGCTCGCGCACGTCACAAAAAAATCTTAAAACAAGCTAAAGGCTACTACGGTGCGCGTTCACGCGTTTACCGCGTTGCCTTCCAGGCTGTTATCAAAGCTGGTCAGTATGCTTACCGCGACCGTCGTCAGCGTAAGCGTCAGTTCCGTCAGCTGTGGATTGCGCGTATCAACGCAGCAGCGCGTCAGAACGGCATCTCTTACAGCCGTTTCATCAATGGCCTGAAAAAAGCGTCCATTGAAATCGACCGTAAAATCCTGGCTGACATCGCCGTATTCGATAAAGTGGCATTCTCTGCACTGGTCGAAAAAGCGAAATCAGCTCTGGCGTAAGTCAGATGGAAGAGGGAGCTTGCTCCCTCTTTTATTATCTGTAACCGCAGCAAAAGATTGACTTTTCCGCCTGCTGGCATTTCAATAGAGCCGTCTGATGCAAGCGACAAGGTAAACCAAGTATGTACGCCATTTTCCGTTTCTTTTTTTACTTTAGCACCTGAACCCAGGGGCTTGTGCGCAAAGAAAAGAAACGACAAATCGCGCTGAAAGCCTCCCTCGTGGAGGCTTTTTTGTTTTAAGCCGAACTGATATGGACTTCTGGTCCCCACCTGAAACAGCCCGGCCTTAGGCTGGAAGAAGAGGAAACAATGTCCCATCTCGCAGAGCTGGTTGCCAACGCCAGGGCAGCCATTGAACATGCGCAGGACGTTGCGGCGTTAGATAACGTCCGCGTGGAATACCTGGGCAAAAAAGGGCATCTGACCCTGCAGATGACTACCCTGCGCGAACTGCCGGCGGAAGAGCGTCCGGCGGCCGGCGCGGTGATCAATGAAGCCAAACAGCAGGTGCAGGAAGCGCTGAACGCCCGTAAGCACGCGCTGGAGTCAGCGGCGCTGAACGCGCGTCTGGCGGCGGAAACCATCGACGTCTCCCTGCCGGGACGCCGCGTGGAAAACGGCGGCCTGCATCCCGTCACCCGCACCATCGACCGTATTGAAGCCTTCTTTGGCGAGCTGGGCTTTGCCGTTGTCACCGGGCCGGAAATTGAAGATGACTATCACAACTTCGACGCGCTGAATATTCCGGGGCATCACCCGGCGCGCGCCGATCACGACACCTTCTGGTTCGACGCGACGCGTCTGCTGCGTACTCAGACCTCCGGCGTGCAGATCCGCACTATGAAAAACCAGCAGCCGCCGATTCGCATCATCGCGCCGGGCCGCGTCTACCGTAACGATTACGATCAGACCCACACCCCGATGTTCCATCAGATGGAAGGCCTGATCGTCGATAAAAACATCAGCTTCACCAACCTGAAGGGCACGCTGCACGATTTCCTGCGCAACTTCTTTGAGGAAGATTTGCAGATCCGTTTCCGTCCTTCCTATTTCCCGTTCACTGAGCCTTCTGCGGAAGTGGACGTGATGGGCAAAAATGGCAAATGGCTGGAAGTGCTGGGCTGCGGCATGGTGCATCCGAACGTGCTGCGCAATGTCGGCATCGATCCGGAAATCTATTCCGGCTTCGCCTTCGGCATGGGCATGGAGCGTCTGACCATGCTGCGCTACGGCGTGAGCGATCTGCGTGCATTCTTCGAAAACGATCTTCGTTTCCTCAAACAGTTTAAATAAGGGCAGGTTATCCAATGAAATTCAGTGAACTCTGGTTACGCGAATGGGTAAACCCGTCTCTTGATAGCGCGGCCCTCGCGGAGCAAATCACCATGGCGGGCCTCGAAGTCGATGGCATCGAGCCTGTCGCCGGCGCTTTCCACGGCGTGGTCGTGGGCGAAGTGGTGGAGTGCGGCCAGCATCCGAATGCTGACAAGCTGCGCGTCACCAAGGTTAACGTCGGCGGCGATCGCCTGCTGGATATCGTCTGCGGCGCGCCGAACTGCCGTCAGGGGCTGAAGGTGGCGGTAGCTACCGTCGGCGCGGTACTGCCTGGCGATTTTAAAATCAAAGCGGCCAAGCTGCGCGGCGAGCCGTCGGAAGGGATGCTCTGCTCCTTCTCCGAACTGGGCATCAGCGACGATCATGACGGCATCATCGAGCTGCCGGCGGATGCGCCGATCGGCACCGATATTCGCGCCTGGCTGAAGCTGGACGATAACAGCATCGAAATCAGCATCACCCCGAACCGCGCCGACTGCTTCGGCATTATCGGCGTGGCGCGCGATGTGGCGGTGCTGAATGGCCTGCCGCTGACCGCACCGGAAATTGCGCCGGTGCCGGCCACCATCGACGATACACTGCCGGTGCGCGTTGACGCCACCGACGCTTGCCCACGCTACCTGAGCCGCGTAGTGAAAGGCATCAACGTCAAGGCCGCGACCCCGTTGTGGATGAAAGAGAAGCTGCGTCGCTGCGGCATTCGTTCGATCGATCCGGTGGTGGACGTGACCAACTACGTGCTGTTGGAGCTGGGACAGCCGATGCACGCTTTCGATCTGGATCGCATCGACGGCGGAATCGTAGTGCGCATGGCGCAGCAGGATGAAACCCTGACGCTGCTGGACGGCAACGAAGTGAAGCTGAGCGACGATACGCTGGTGATTGCCGATCACCATAAAGCGCTGGCGATGGGCGGTATCTTCGGCGGCGCGCATTCCGGCGTCAACGAAGAGACGCGCAACGTGCTGCTGGAGTGCGCCTGGTTCGCGCCGCTGGCGATCACCGGCCGCGCGCGTCGTCACGGCCTGCATACCGATGCCTCGCATCGCTATGAGCGCGGCGTCGATCCGGCGCTGCAGCCGCAGGCTATGGAGCGTGCGACGCGCCTGCTGCTGGAGATCTGCGGCGGCGAAGCGGGTCCGGTCGTCGACAACAGCGTGCAGGAGAAACTGCCGGCGCAGGCGACCATTACGCTGCGTCGTGAAAAGCTGGACCGTCTGATCGGCCATCCTATCGATGACCGCCAGGTGACCGATATTCTGCAGCGTCTGGGCTGCGACGTCACCGTCGGCGCAGGCGAGTGGCGCGCAGTCGCGCCGAGCTGGCGTTTCGATATGGCGATTGAAGAAGATCTGATCGAAGAAGTGGCGCGCGTTTACGGTTACAACAACATCCCTAACGTGCCGGTGAAGGCCGACCTGGTGATGACGCAGCATCATGAAGCGGATCTCTCCCTGAAGCGCGTGAAAGCGATGCTGGTGGATAAAGGCTATCAGGAAGCGATCACCTACAGCTTTGTCGATCCGAAAGTGCAGGCACTGCTGCATCCGGGCGAAGAGGCGTTGATCCTGCCAAGCCCGATCTCCAGCGATATGTCCGCCATGCGCCTGTCGCTATGGACCGGCCTGCTTTCCGCGGTGGTTTACAATCAGAACCGCCAGCAGAGCCGCGTGCGCCTGTTTGAAAGCGGCCTGCGCTTTGTGCCGGATACACAAGCAAATTTAGGTATCCGACAGGATGTTATGCTGGCGGGCGTGCTGAGCGGCAACCGTTACGAAGAGCATTGGGACCTGGCGCGTCAGACCGTCGACTTCTATGATTTAAAAGGTGATTTGGAAGCGGTGCTGGAATTAACCGGCAAACTCGACGCGATTGAGTTCCGTGCGGAAGCGAATCCGGCGCTGCATCCGGGCCAGAGCGCGGCAATCTATTTGCAGGGCGAGCGCATCGGCTACATCGGTGTGGTGCATCCGGAACTGGAGCGCAAGCTGGATCTTAACGGCCGCACCTTAGTGTTTGAACTGCTTTGGAATAAGGTCGCAAACCGCGTCCTGCCTGACGCGCGCGAAATTTCTCGCTTCCCGGCGAACCGCCGCGACATCGCCGTTGTGGTAGCTGAAACGGTTCCGGCAGCAGATATCATTGCGGAGTGTAAGAAAGTTGGCGCAAATCAGATAGTTGGCGTAAACTTGTTTGACGTGTACCGCGGTAAGGGTGTAAACGAAGGGTTTAAGAGCCTTGCGATTAGCCTGATTTTGCAAGATACCAGCCGGACACTCGAAGAAGACGAGATTGCTGCAACCGTCGCCAACTGTGTTGCGGCATTAAAAGAGCGATTCCAGGCAACCTTGAGGGATTGAACCTATGGCGCTTACAAAAGCTGATATGTCGGAATACCTGTTTGAAAAGCTGGGGCTGAGTAAACGGGATGCCAAAGAGCTGGTTGAACTGTTTTTCGAAGAGGTGAGAAGAGCTTTGGAAAACGGCGAGCAGGTCAAACTGTCTGGATTTGGCAACTTTGATCTTCGCGATAAGAATCAACGTCCGGGACGCAACCCAAAAACCGGTGAAGATATTCCCATTACCGCACGCCGTGTGGTGACCTTTCGCCCGGGACAAAAGCTGAAAAGCCGCGTCGAAAACGCTTCCCCAAAAAACAGCTGACCTGTCAGTCTGACAAAAGGCCGCTCTCAGGAGCGGCTTTTTTTTGCCTGTTTTCCGCCCCCTCGGTGCTGTTCTTCACCATCGGTCCATAACGTAAGGAAAGCGTAAGTAAGCGGAAAATAAGCTGAAAATCATCCCTGGATGATAGTGACACGCCCCTCGCAACGCTATAAAAACCGGGTGAGACAAGATGAGGTCACCTGATGAAAATAATGAAAATGAAAAACAGCGTTCCCGCTATTATCCTGAGCCTGCTGGCGGCGCTGCCGATAGCTGCCAGCGCCGGCGTATCGCTCGCTATTGCTCCTGCAGGCATCACTATCCATATTGGCGATCGCGATCATCGCGGCTACTACTGGGACGGCTATGACTGGCGCGCGCCGAAATGGTGGCATGAACATCACGGGCGCCATCAGGGTGAAAAAGGGCCACGCGGCTACTGGAACGGCAATGGCTGGCAGGCGCATCCGCCAGTAGATCGTGAGCCACGGCACGAACCGCAGCATGAGCGACCGATCGCCCATCGTGATACGCATCAGCGCGACCGCCGGCCCGGCGACGAGCGGCTGGCCGCTGAGCGTCATGCTAACGGTGGCCCGGATCATCGCCCTGTGGCTCAGCCGCACGGCTAATCAGGCCTGGCCGGACGCGGCAGCCGCGTCCGGTTATCCGCTCACCTTAGCCCTTTCTTTTTTCCCCTTAGTCACTACAATCAAATCTCTGTTTTTCTTATAAAACTACCCTATGTCGCTGTTAAACGAACTCTCACGTCAGGCGGATCGCCGCGCGTACCGCTGGCTTCTTGCTCTGGGCCTGCTGCTGCTGGCGATCACGCTGTTGAGCCTTTGCGCCGGCGAGCAGTGGATATCGCCGGATCGCTGGCTCAGCCCGGAAGGCGAGCTGTTTATCTGGCAGCTGCGTCTGCCGCGCACGTTAAGCGTACTGCTGGTGGGGGCGTCGCTGGCGATGGCGGGCTGCGTGATGCAGGCATTGTTTGAAAATCCGCTGGCGGAGCCGGGGCTGCTGGGCGTATCAAACGGCGCCGGCGTCGGGCTGGTGCTGTGCGTGCTGCTGGGCAGTGGCGATGTCTGGGCCTTCAGCCTGGCGGCCATCGCCGGCGCGCTGCTGGTGACGCTGGTGCTGCTGCGCTTTGCGCGGCGGCATCTCTCCAACAGCCGCCTGTTACTGGCGGGCGTTGCGCTGGGGATCATCTGCAGCGCAGTGATGACCTGGGTGGTCTACTTCAGCAGCAACCTCGATCTGCGCCAGCTGATGTACTGGATGATGGGCGGCTTCAGCGGCATCGACTGGCGCTATCGCTGGCTGATGCTGGCGCTGCTGCCGGCAATTTGCTGGCTGGGCGCCCAGGCGAAAATTCTGAATTTACTGGCGCTGGGCGAAACCAGCGCGCGCCAGCTCGGCCTGTCGGTTTTTCTGTGGCGCAACCTGCTGGTGGTGGCAATCGGCTGGCTGGTGGGCGTCAGCGTGGCGCTGGCCGGCGCCATCGGTTTTATCGGCCTGGTGGTGCCCCATCTGCTGCGCCTGAAAGGGTTAACCGATCACCGGGCGCTGCTGCCCGCCAGCGCGCTGGCGGGTGCCGCCGTATTGCTTGCAGCCGATATCATTGCCAGACTGGTACTCAGCGCAGCGGAATTGCCCATCGGCGTGGTGACCGCCACGCTGGGTTCGCCGCTGTTTATTTGGCTCTTACTGACGCAGCGCCGCTAGCGGGCTGCTCCACACACCGATACAGGAAACGCACATGAGCATTTATGATACTGAACTGGTTATGCTGGATGGCACACCTACCACCCTGGGCCAGTGGCGAGGGGATGTGCTGCTGATTGTCAACGTCGCCTCAGAGTGCGGCCTGACGCCGCAGTATGAAGAACTGGAGAACCTGCAGCGCGCCTGGCATAAATCCGGCTTTAATGTGCTGGGCTTTCCGTGCAACGCCTTCCTCGGCCAGGAGCCGGGCAGCAACGAAGAGATCCAGCAGTTCTGCAGCACCCGTTATGGCGTAACCTTCCCGATGTTCAGCAAAATCGAGGTCAACGGTCCTGAGCGCCACCCGCTTTACCAGCAGCTGATTACCGCGCGTCCTGAAGCGGTAGAGCCGGAAAACAGCGGCTTTTATGAGCGCATGGCCAGCAAGGGCCGCGCGCCGAAAGAGAAGGGCGATATCCTGTGGAATTTCGAGAAGTTCCTCGTTGGTCGCGACGGCGAAGTAGTGCAGCGCTTCGCGCCGGATATGACGCCGGAAGATCCGATCGTTATGGAAAGCATTAAGCTCGCGCTGGCGAAATAGTGTTGCTGGCCATTGAACAGGCGGCCGTAGCGGGCCGCCTGCAGCCTTTTAGCGCGCAGGTCGACGGCGGCGAGCTGATCCATCTGCTGGGGCCGAATGGCGCCGGCAAAAGCTCGCTGCTGGCGCGTATCGCCGGGCTGCTGGCAGGCGAGGGCGAGGTGCGGCTCGATGGCCAACCGCTTGCGGCATGGCCGCCGAAGGCGCTGGCGCGCCGCCGCGCCTGGCTGCCGCAGCAACAGCCGCAGCCGGGACAGATGGCGGTGTATCACTATCTGCGTCAGCATGCCGATGCGCAGACGCCTGCGCCGCTGCTGGCGCAGCTGCTGCGTGCTTTCCGCCTGGAGGAGAAGCTGACGCGGCCGCTGAGCCAGCTCTCAGGCGGCGAATGGCAGCGCGTCAGGCTGACAGCGATGCTGCTGCAGGTCTGGCCGCAGGCCGGCCAGCCGCCCGCGCTGCTGCTGCTTGATGAACCTTATAGCGGCCTTGACGTGGCGCAGCAGCGGGCGCTGGACGGCCAGCTGGAGGCGTTCTGCGAGGCGGGCGGCGCGGTTATCGCCAGCGGGCATGATGTTAACCACAGCCTGCGCCATGCGCGCAGCGTCTGGTTGATGCGCCAGGGAAAAGTGGTCAGTCAGGGCGGCGTCGCGACAGTGATGCAGCCTGCTCTGCTTAGCCAGGTGTATGACGTGCGTTTCCGTCAATTATGCGCCGGAGACGAAAGCTGGCTCATTGCCGAAGAGATGCGCTGAGGAGATTGCCAGCGCCTGGCATTTACCGGTACATTTAGCCCCGTTGCGCTCATATCAGGAAGGACTCAGATTATGCGAATCGGCGTATTGCTTTTACTCAGTGTGTTACTGGCCGGCTGTAGTCATCATGCGCCGCCGCCGGATGCCCGTCTTTCCGACTCTATTACTGTTATCGCCGAGCTTAACGACCAGCTAAGCCACTGGCGCGGCGCGCCTTATCGCTATGGCGGCATGAGCCGCAGTGGCGTCGACTGCTCCGGCTTTGTTTATCTCACCTTCCGCGATCGTTTTAACCTGCAGCTTCCGCGCACCACGCGCGCCCAGACCGATATCGGCACGCGTATCGATAAAGATCAGCTATTGCCGGGCGATCTGGTCTTTTTTAAAACCGGACGCGGCGATAATGGTCTGCACGTTGGCATTTACGATACCGATAATCAATTCATTCACGCCTCGACCAGCCAGGGCGTAATCCGTTCTTCGCTGGATAACAGCTACTGGCAAAAAGTATTCTGGCAGGCGCGCCGAATCTAACGACAAGGTGTTGAAAAAACAGCGTTCGAATCAGAATATGCTCATTTAACCAGCGTTTGAAATATGAAATGATAGCTACCGAATCAACGCCGGATAAGAATAAAAAAACAGCTTTAGTTAAGCGGATTTTTTTATTTTGACTTAAGTGAGATGTTGTTGAATCACAACGCTGAATGATCATTATGGCTTACTGTTTAATGCGATGTGTGTCGCAAAAATATTAGCGGCAATAATGATCTATTTGAGTTATATCTCGCGGTATCAGTGAGTTAACCGGCGGTGGCAGGTAATTGATGCTGCAGGCTAACATTACGGAAGCTATTGATTGTATTATTTTGTTAGTATAGGATGCGCAAACTGCCACTTTTTTATGGCTAAAAAAAATGACAACCCAAAATTTCGCTGATTATTATATTCACACAGCCTTTAACCCTGTTTATGCTTTAAATGGTCAACTGCTTGCCGTGGATTTGCTTTCCAGCTTTATCCACTCCTCTCTTAATGTTTCGGTACCGCAAGATATTTTACTGCCGCAGTTTGATGACGAACAGCGTTTGCAAACGCTGCAGAAGCACATCACGCTCGTTGAGCATTATCATGATTTTTTTATTCAAAATAATATTGCGGTGATATTGAATCTCGATGAAACAATGGCCCGGACCATTTTATCAAGCGACTTCTTGCTTCGTAAATTACGTCCGCTCTCCGCGCTGGAATTAGCGCTTAGTGAAAGTTTTCCCGATTTTAAATTGGGCAGGGATAACCCTGTATTAAGCGCGCTAAGCGATAATTTCACCCTGACGCTGAATAATTTCGGTTCAGGTAAAGCGCCGGCAAAAGCGGTATACGATAATCTCTTTACGCGCATCAAGCTGGACCGCTATTTTCTGCAGCAAACGCTGAAGCGCGGCACGTCCAGCGCTGTGCTGAAAGCGGTAACCCATCAAATCGGCGATCACTGTCAGCAACTTATCGCGCAGGGCATTGACGATCTCGCCACGCTGGATAACGTTGCGCCTTTCCCTTTCACCGGCCTGCAGGGCGCTCTGTTTCCGCCGGTGCCGGCAAATCAGCTGGCGACGTTAACCGAACCGCCGAACGGCTTTTCCGGCGGCCAGTGCTGAGAAATCCGCCCGTTTTCCCTGCCTCCCGCGCCACTTCGGGTTACACTTAAACCTTAATGCGGTATACGGAGGCAGCATGGAGTTCAATAACACCTGGCATAATGAGTTAAGCGGATTTTATACCGCGCTGAATCCTACTCCGCTGGCTAATGCGCGCCTGCTTTACCATAGCGAGGCGCTGGCCCGCGATCTGGAGCTGGACGACAGCTGGTTCACGCCGGAGAAGCAGGGCGTCTGGAGCGGTGAAACGCTGCTGCCTGGCATGCAGCCGCTGGCGCAGGTTTACAGCGGGCATCAGTTCGGCGTCTGGGCCGGGCAGCTGGGCGACGGGCGCGGCATTCTGTTGGGCGAGCAGCAGTTAAGCGACGGGCGCAAATTTGACTGGCATTTAAAAGGCGCCGGCCTGACGCCTTATTCGCGTATGGGCGATGGGCGCGCCGTGCTGCGCTCGACCATCCGCGAATTTCTCGCTTCCGAAGCGCTGCACCATCTCGGCATTCCCACCAGTCGCGCGCTGACCATCGCCGTTAGCGATGAGCCGGTATATCGCGAAACTAAAGAGCGCGGCGCGATGCTGCTGCGCGTGGCGGAAAGTCATGCGCGTTTCGGCCATTTCGAACACTTCTTCTATAACGGCCAGCCGGAGAAAGTGCGTCAGCTGGCGGACTACCTGATTCGCCATCACTGGCCGGCGCTGGAGCAGGAATCCGATCGTTATTTGCTGTGGTTTACCGATGTGGTGGAGCGCACCGCGCGGCTTATTGCCGCCTGGCAGAGCGTCGGCTTCGCCCATGGCGTCATGAACACCGATAATATGTCGGTGCTGGGCATGACGCTCGATTATGG
Organism: Mixta gaviniae; assembly: GCF_002953195.1. GTDB lineage: Bacteria > Pseudomonadota > Gammaproteobacteria > Enterobacterales > Enterobacteriaceae > Mixta > Mixta gaviniae. Next base: position 2,081,067 of record NZ_CP026377.1, read on the forward strand.
CCCTTACGGTTTTCTCGATGAGTATCAGCCGGGCTATATCTGTAATCATTCCGATTATCAGGGGCGTTATGCGTTCGACAACCAGCCGATGATCGGCCTGTGGAACCTTAACCGTCTGGCGCATGCGTTATCGGAACTGTTGACCACCGAGCAGCTTAAGCAGGCATTAAGCCATTATGAGCCTGCGCTGATGGCCGCCTGGGGCGAAAAAATGCGCGCTAAGCTGGGCTTCCTGACGCCGCAGCAGGAAGATAACGATCTACTGACCGGCCTGCTGGCACTGATGAGTCAGGAGGGCAGCGACTATACCCGTACCTTCCGCATGCTCAGCGAGGTTCAGCAGCAGGAGGGCCGTTCGCCGCTGCGCGACGAATTTATCGATCGTGAGGCGTTTGATGCCTGGTACCAGCGCTATCAGCAGCGTCTGTTGAAAGATGAGAGCAGCGATGAGACGCGCCAGCAGCGGATGAAGGCCGTCAACCCGGCAGTGATTTTGCGTAACTATCTGGCGCAGCAGGCGATCGAAGGCGCTGAACAGGGCGACATCACCATGCTGAAGCACCTGCATCAGGCGCTGTCCGATCCGTTCAGCGGGGCGCCTGAATTTGCCGATCTCGCCGGGCGTCCGCCGGAGTGGAGCAAAAAAATCGAAGTGAGCTGCTCCAGCTAAGCGCGGGACAGCGGACAGAGCGCTGCCCTGGATAGCACGCAGAGAGGGGGATCACACTCAGGCAGATATCGTGCAAATGCGGGCAGCAGACAAAAAAGCCGGTCACAGGACCGGCTTTTTATTGCGCAAATTTTATCGCGGTGCCTGATGCTGTCAGGCGGCGGGGCGCTATCAGCATCAGAACGGAAGAGTGTCAGAAACGGCTGTCGACTGCGTCAGCCAGTAGCGCCAGCACCGCTTCGCTATCTTCCCAGCCCAGGCAGGGATCGGTAATCGACTGGCCATAGGTCAGCGGCTTGCCACTGACGACCGGTTGGTTGCCTTCCTGCAAAAAGCTCTCGATCATCACGCCGCCGATAGCGCGGGAGCCATCGCGGATCTGCCGCGCCACCGATTCCGCCACCTCGCGCTGGCGGCGATGCTGCTTCAGGCAGTTGCCGTGGCTGAAATCCACCACCAGCTGTTCCGGCAGGGCGAATTCGCGCAGGCTGGCCACCGCGGCGGCGATATCCTCCGGATGATAGTTCGGCGTTCTACCGCCGCGCATAATGATGTGTCCGGATGGATTGCCGCTGGTTTGATAGATGGTCATCTGTCCGTTTTTATCCGGCGACAGGAACATATGGCTGACGCGCGCGGCGCGAATAGCATCGACCGCGATGCGCGTATTGCCGTCGGTGCCATTTTTAAAGCCGACCGGGCAGGAGAGAGCCGAGGCCATTTCGCGATGGATCTGGCTTTCGGTGGTGCGGGCGCCGATCGCCCCCCAGCTGATTAAATCGGCAATAAACTGGCCGATCACCATATCGAGGAACTCCGTCGCCGTCGGCAGGCCGAGGGCGTTGATATCGAGCAGCAGCTTGCGCGCGATACCGAGACCTTCGTTGACGCGGAAAGAGCCGTCGAGGCCGGGATCGGAAATCAGCCCCTTCCAGCCGACCACGGTGCGCGGTTTTTCAAAATAGGTGCGCATAACGATCTCCAGCCGGTGCTGGTATTTGTCATGCAGCGTTTTGAGCCGGGCGGCGTAATCAAGCGCGGCGTGCGGATCGTGCAGCGAGCAGGGGCCGATAATCACCAGCAGGCGCGGGTCGTCGCCGGCCAGAATGCGCGCGATGCGCTGCCGGGCGGCGGTAACGTTCTCAATAATGTTTGCAGTGATGGGGTGCTGCTGCGCCAGCGCGGCGGGCGTTACCAGACTATCGATGCGCGCGGTGCGCAGTTCATCAGTTTTATTCATTGCTATCTCGAAAATTTGTCTTCGCAGCGGCTGAAGTGCCGGGAAGTGATGACGATCACAATAAACCAATCAGCCGTAAATTCAACCGCCTGTCGCCGCTAAAACGTGCCGTGCCGTCACGCTATCAGCCCGGCGCGCTAAGCGATTGGCCCCGGGCGACGCCTGAATTAATACATACGACGGGTCAGACCCATAATATCGAGGATCTTGGTGGCGATCTCCTCCACCGAATAGTTAGTGCTGTTGAGATAACGAATCTGGTGCGAGCGGAACAGCGCCTCTACTTCGCCTACCTCCAGCCGACACTGGCGCATCGAGGCGTAGCGGGTGTTTTCCGCACGCTCCTGCCGAATCGCCGCCAGCCGCTCCGGATCGATGGTCAGGCCGAATAGCTTGTGCTGATACGGCTTCAGCGCTGGCGGCAGCTTCAGGTTGTCCATATCGTCGGCGATAAAAGGATAATTCGCGGCGCGTACGCCGAACTGCATTGCCAGATAGAGGCTGGTGGGCGTTTTACCGCAGCGGGAGACGCCCAGCAAAATCACCTGCGCCTCATCCAGCCCGCGCAGGGAAATGCCGTCATCGTGCGCCAGGGCGTAATCGATCGCCGCGATGCGCGCGTCATATTTGCCGAGATTGCTGGCAGTAAGGCCGTGGGTGCGGTGAGCAACCGGCGCCGGCGCCATGCCCAGCTCCTGCTGCAGCGGCGCGACCAGCGCCTGAACGATATCCTGACAAAAGCCATCGCTTTGCAGGATCACCTCGCGCACCTCAGGCTGGACGATAGAGAAAAAGACCAGCGGACGCAGGCCGCTTTGCTGATAGATGGCGTTGATCTGCGCCTTCACCGCCTGCGCGCGCTGCACATTCTCCACGAAGGGCAGGGTAAAGCTGTTGGTGGCAACCGGAAACTGCGACAGCACCGCATGGCCCAGCACTTCAGCCGTAATGGCGGTCCCGTCGGAAATACAAAAAACGCTGCGTTCTGCCGTCATGTTTATTCTCTCTGTTGCAGGGTTAATTGAGCCTGGCGGATAACGTCAAAGAAGGCAATCGGCAATTTCCAGTCCTGTAAAACAAAAATTCCACCTTTAATTATTTTGAAATTTATTTTTTCAGAAAATGCCGTCGCCGCCGCAATGGCATAAATAAATGAAATGCTGTTCCTGATGTCATTTATTTTCCGCGTTTTAACCGCGCGCCAAAAAAGTAAAAACGGCTACGGCGCGTTGCGCAACGGAATAAATCAGGTAAAACGCTTACATTAATTCATGCGTATGATTTTTAATAAGATAATTAAAATTATTTTTGTTGCGCAAATGGAATAAAACAGGCGGAGTTTTCTTAAATTCGTTTTTTTTCGCCTGCTTGAACGATTCAACACTTTCGCTTTTGCAAGGCGCTGTGCCAGGCTGGATAAGCGTAATAAGCGCATTTTTTCGTTCTCTGTACCCCCTAACATCACCGTAAAAGGATTGTCTCAATGTCCGATAAAGAAATGCCGCTCGTGCTCTGGTATAGCCAGTTAGGCATGAACGATGTTGATCGCGTGGGAGGCAAGAACGCCTCTCTCGGTGAAATGATTACTAACCTGTCGTCGCTCGGCGTATCCGTTCCAGACGGTTTTGCGACCACCGCTGATGCATTCAATCTATTTCTCGATCAGAGCGGCGTTAACCAACGTATCTATACCCTGCTGGACCAGACCGATATCGATGATGTGGATGCGCTGGCGAAAGCAGGCAAGCAGATCCGTCAATGGATTGTCGAGACCCCTTTTCAGCCCGCGCTGGAAGAGGCGATTCGCGATGCTTATCAGCAACTCTCGGCAGATGACGCCGACGCCTCTTTTGCGGTGCGCTCCTCGGCTACGGCGGAAGATATGCCTGACGCCTCCTTCGCTGGCCAGCAGGAAACCTTCCTTAACGTTCAGGGCTTCGATGCGGTGCTGGTGGCGGTGAAGCATGTGTACGCCTCGCTGTTCAACGATCGCGCTATCTCTTATCGCGTGCATCAGGGATATGATCATCGCGGCGTGGCGCTTTCCGCAGGCGTGCAGCGTATGGTGCGTTCCGATCAGGCTTCATCCGGCGTGATGTTCACCATCGACACCGAATCGGGCTTTGATCAGGTGGTGTTTATTACCGCCGCCTGGGGGCTGGGGGAAATGGTGGTGCAGGGGGCGGTCAACCCCGACGAATTTTATGTGCATAAGCCGACGCTGCAGGCCAGCCGTCCGGCTATTGTGCGCCGCAATATGGGCTCCAAGAAAATCCGCATGGTCTATGCCGATTCACAGGCGCACGGTGAACAGGTAAGAATCGAAGATGTGCCTACGGAAGACCGCGATCGCTTCTGCCTCAGCGACGAAGAGGTGCAGGCGCTGGCGCGCCAGGCGGTGCAAATCGAGCAGCACTACAAGCGCCCGATGGATATCGAATGGGCGAAGGATGGCCATACCGGCAAGCTCTATATCGTACAGGCGCGTCCGGAAACCGTACGCTCCAACGGTCAGGTGATGGAGCGCTATACGCTGCAGGGCAAAGGCGGCGTGGTGGTGGAAGGCCGTGCCATCGGCCATCGCATCGGCGCCGGCGAAGTGAAGGTGATCCATGATATCAGCGAAATGAACCGCATCCAGAAAGGGGATGTGCTGGTCACCGACATGACCGACCCGGACTGGGAGCCGATCATGAAAAAAGCGGCGGCGATCGTCACCAACCGCGGCGGGCGCACCTGTCACGCGGCGATCATCGCCCGCGAGCTGGGCATCCCGGCGGTCGTCGGCTGCGGCGACGCCACCGATCGCCTGCAGGATGGCCATAAGGTTACGGTCTCCTGCGCTGAAGGTGATACCGGCTACGTCTATGACGATCTGCTTGACTTCGACGTCACCAGCTCGCAGGTCGACGAAATGCCGGCGCTGCCGCTGAAGATTATGATGAACGTCGGCAACCCCGATCGCGCCTTCGATTTCGCCTGCCTGCCCAACGAAGGCGTGGGGCTGGCGCGTCTGGAATTTATCATCAACCGTATGATCGGCGTGCATCCCAAAGCGCTGCTGGAGTTCGACCAGCAGACGCCGGAGCTGCAGCAGCAGATCCGCGAGCTGATGAAAGGCTTTGACGATCCGGTAGAGTTCTATATCGGCCGCCTGACGGAAGGGATTGCGACGCTGGGCGCGGCGTTTGCGCCGAAGCGCGTGATTGTGCGTCTCTCCGACTTCAAATCTAACGAATACGCCAACCTGGTAGGCGGCGAGCGCTATGAGCCGGAAGAAGAGAACCCGATGCTCGGTTTCCGCGGTGCTGGTCGCTACGTGGCGGATCGCTTCCGCGACTGTTTTGCGCTGGAGTGCGAAGCAGTGAAGCGCGTGCGTAATGAGATGGGGCTGACCAACGTCGAAATCATGATCCCGTTTGTGCGCACCGTGGCGCAGGCGGAGGCGGTGATTGAGGAGCTGGCGCGTCAGGGGCTGAAGCGCGGCGAGGATGGGCTGAAAATCATCATGATGTGCGAAATCCCCTCTAATGCGCTATTGGCGGAGCAATTCCTCGAACACTTCGACGGCTTCTCTATCGGTTCGAACGATATGACGCAGCTGGCGCTGGGGCTGGACCGCGATTCCGGCGTGGTGTCGGAGCTGTTTGATGAGCGCAATGAGGCGGTAAAAGCGCTGCTGTCGATGGCGATCCGCGCCGCCAAAAAACAGGGCAAATATGTCGGCATCTGCGGTCAGGGGCCGTCCGATCATCAGGACTTCGCCGCCTGGCTGATGGAAGAGGGCATCGACAGCCTGTCGCTTAACCCGGACACCGTTGTTCAGACCTGGCTGAGCCTGGCGGAGATAAAGTAAAAGATCCCTTAATAATGTCACTTAACGATAAAGGCCGGAATTTCCGGCCTTTTTACTGGGCTTCAGACAAAAAAAAAGCCCATCACATGGGATGGGCAAAGACTACACACAGCAATTCTTCACTTTACTCAGGGGAAAAAGGTTGTTTAAAAATCAGAGGTTTGATCCTAAACATGGCACTCATAGTATTCAGCAAAGGGTTAGCCGTCTTTAAGAATCCTCTTATTAGTTAACCACTGATAATATTTTGTCGGGGGTAACCCGCTATTTCGCCAAAAAAACTGTGGCATAAGTAATCAATTTCGCGCTGGCACTACCCCAAAAGGCGTAAAGCGGCGATTAAAGATAAATAACGTTAATAAAAGTCTGTTGGCAGGAAAGGGTTAAAAAATGCCGGACGGCGGGCGCCGTCCGGCAGCAGGATTGATCAGTGCGCGGAGCCGCTTTGCTTCACTTCTTCTTCATGCTCAGCCAGTTCCTCCACTACATCTTCAGGATCTTCATGCGGCATCGGCGCCTCATGCATCCACACTGAGACCAGACGATAGGAGACCGCCAGCACCACCGGGCCGATAAACAGGCCGATCATGCCGAAGGCGACCAGCCCACCGATTACGCCGGAGAGGATCAGAATCATCGGCAAATCGGCGCCCATGCGGATCAGCACCGGACGCAGCACGTTATCCAGCGTGCCAACAACGCAGCTCCAGACCAGCAGCACCGTGCCCCAGGTCGTATCGCCGCTCCAGTAGAGCCAGATTACCGCCGGGATCAGCACCGGCAGTGGCCCGGCCTGCACCAGGCAGAACAGGATCATCAGCACCGTCAGCAGCGTGGCGTAAGGAATGCCCGAAATGGCCAGGCCGATGCCGCCCAGTACGCCCTGGACCAGCGCGGTTACCACCACGCCCAGCGCCACCGCGCGGATCGCCTGGCCGGCCAGCAGCACTGCCGCGTCGCCGCGCCGTGAAGCGAGGCGGAAAGCGAAGTGGCGAATGCCATTGCCTACCTGCTCGCCGCGCCAGAAGAGCAGGATGCTGAACAGCAGCATCAGGCCGAGGTGCAGCAGAAAACGGCCGAAATGGCCCGCCTGCGCGACGAAAAAGCCGGTGGTGCGGCCGACGTAAGGCTGCACTTTGGCCATCAGCGCGCTGCCGCCGCCATCCAGCAGCAGGTGATAGCTGGCGTACAGCTTACTGCCGACCAGCGGGATATCATGCAGCCAGTTCAGCTGCGGCGGATGTAAATGGCCGGAGGTGGCCCAGGCGACAATCGGCCCGACATTATCAATCAGGCTGTTAACCAGCAGCGCGACCGGAATAATAAACAGCAGCAGCAGGATCAGCGTCATGGCGATAATCGCCAGCGTTCGCCGTCCCCAGAGCAGCGCCTGCAGCTTCAGCATCAGCGGCCAGGTGGCGATAACCACCATGCTCGCCCAGGCGAAGCCGAGGATAAAGGGCTGTACTACCCAGAAACAGGCGACAATCATCAGCAGGATGAACATCAGAGAGAAAAGAATTTGGGTTAAATCCATTTCCTGTTGCAGTTTTCTCATACGAAAAAAAGATCCTTAATTTGAGCCTTGCCATCGTCAGCGGCCCCGTGCCGCCCAACCTCTAATAATGCGGGATTTCTTCACGTTGCGACAGTAGCGCGCGGCGGAAGTTTTTACCTTTCCTGAAAAAACAGCGGCTCATAAAAAAATGTGATACAACGAGAATCAGCAACAAAAACAGCAAGCGCAAACGATACACAACATTTGGTCACCCGATAATGATCCCACAGATTTCTCAGGCGCCGGGCCTCGTGCAGCTGGTGCTTTCATTTCTGGACACGCTGAAACAGCGCGGTTTCACCGGTGATACGGCCACCAGCTATGCCGACCGTCTCACCCTGTCCACCGATAACAGTATTTACCAACTTTTGCCGGACGCGGTGCTTTTTCCACGATCCACCGCCGATGTGGCGCTGATCGCCAGCGTCGCCGCCAGCCCGGCGTTCGCCAGCCTGACCTTCGCCCCGCGCGGCGGCGGCACCGGCACCAACGGCCAGTCGCTGAATCAGGGCATCGTGGTGGATATGTCGCGCTATATGAATCGTATCCTGGAGGTGAACCCCGAACAGGGCTGGGTGCGCGTCGAAGCTGGCGTGATTAAAGATCAGCTCAATGCCTATCTCAAGCCGCTGGGCTACTTCTTTTCGCCGGAGCTGTCCACCAGCAACCGTGCCACGCTGGGCGGGATGATCAACACCGACGCCTCCGGACAGGGGTCGCTGGTGTATGGCAAAACCTCCGATCACGTGCTGGGGCTGCGCGCGGTGCTGCTGGGTGGCGATATTCTCGATACCCGCGCCATGCCGATAGGCCTGGCGGAGCAGCTGGCGCAGGAGCAGACGCCGGAAGGGCGTATCTATCACACCGTGCTTTCCCGCTGCCGCGAGCAGCGCGATCTGATTACCGAAAAATTCCCGCCGCTGAATCGCTTTCTGACCGGGTACGATCTGCGTCACGTGCTGAGCGACGATCTGCAAACGTTCGATTTAACCCGCATTCTCTGCGGCGCCGAAGGGACGCTGGCCTTTATCAGTGAAGCGCGCCTGAACATTACGCCGCTGCCTGCGGTGCGCCGGCTGGTCAACATCAAATATGACTCGTTCGATTCCGCGCTGCGCAATGCGCCGCTGATGGTGGAGGCGAAAGCGCTATCGGTGGAGACAGTCGATTCGAAAGTGCTGAACCTGGCGCGCGAGGATATCGTCTGGCATTCGGTGCGCGAACTGATCACTGACGTACCGGGCAAAGAGATGCTCGGCATCAATATCGTCGAGTTCGCCGGCGACGACGCGCCGCTGATCGATGCGCGGGTCGCCGCGCTCTGCGAGCGTCTCGACGCGCTGATGGCGCAGCGTCAGGGCGGCATCATCGGCTATCAGCTCTGCAACGATATCGGCGCCATTGAGCGCATCTATAACATGCGTAAAAAGGCGGTGGGCCTGCTGGGCAACGCCAAAGGGCGTGCCAAGCCGATCCCCTTCGTCGAGGATACGGCGGTGCCGCCGGCGCGGCTGGCGGACTATATCGTCGAATTCCGCGCGCTGCTCGACGGGCATGGGCTCAATTACGGCATGTTCGGCCACGTCGATGCCGGGGTGCTGCATGTGCGTCCGGCGCTGGATATGTGCGATCCGCAGCAGGAGCTGCTGATGAAACAGATCTCCGACGAAGTGGTGGCGCTGACGGCGCGCTATGGCGGCCTGCTGTGGGGCGAACATGGCAAAGGCTTTCGCGCCCAATACAGCCCGGCATTTTTCGGCGAGGTGCTGTATGAAGAGCTGCGCCGCATTAAGGCGGCGTTCGATCCTGACAACCGCCTCAACCCCGGCAAAATATGTACGCCGCTCGGCGTCGACGACCCGATGATGCAGGTCGACAGCGTGACGCGCGGCTACTATGACCGTCAGATCCCGCTTGAGGTGCGCAATGACTGGCGCGGCGCGCTGGAGTGCAACGGCAACGGACTCTGCTTTAACTTCGATGCGCGCAGCCCGATGTGCCCGTCGATGAAGATCACCCGCAACCGTATTCACTCGCCGAAAGGGCGCGCCACGCTGACGCGCGAGTGGCTGCGTCTGCTGGCGGAGAAGGGCGTCGATCCGCTGGCGCTGGAGCGGCAGCTCCCGGAATCGGCCATCAGCCTGCGCGGGCTGATCGCGCGCACCCGCAACAGCTGGTATGCGCGCAAAGGGGAGTATGACTTTTCCCACGAGGTGAAAGAGGCGATGTCCGGCTGCCTCGCCTGTAAGGCCTGTTCGACGCAGTGCCCGATTAAAATTGACGTACCGGCATTTCGCTCGCGCTTTCTGCAGCTCTACCACACCCGCTATCTGCGTCCGGTCGGCGATCACCTGGTGGCGGCGGTGGAAAACTACGCGCCGGTGATGGCGCGCGCGCCGCGTGCGTTTAACTTCTTCCTGCGCCAGCCCTGGGTGCGCAGCCTCAGCCAGCGCCATATCGGCATGGTCGATCTGCCGCTGTTCTCCACGCCGACGCTGAAACAGCAGCTGGCGGGCCACCCGGCGGCGGCGACCACGCTGGAGCAGCTGGAGCAGCTTGATGCCGCGCAGCGCGAAAACACGGTGCTGGTGGTGCAGGACCCCTTTACCAGCTATTACGAAGCGCAGCTGGTGGCGGATTTTGTGCGCCTGATAGAGAAACTGGGTTACCGGCCGGTGCTGCTGCCATTCTCCCCTAACGGCAAGGCGCAGCATATCAAAGGCTTCCTGAAGCGGTTCGCCCGTACCGCGCAAAAAACAGCTGACTTCCTGAACCGGCTGGCGCAGCTGGGAATGCCGCTGGTCGGCGTCGATCCGGCGCTGGTGCTGTGCTACCGCGATGAGTATAAGCAGACGCTGGGCGACCGACGGGGCGATTTCCACGTGCAGCTGGTGCATGAATGGCTGCATCAGGCGCTGGCGTCACGCGATATCCAGACGCCGGCCGGCGAGGCCTGGTATCTGTTTGCCCACTGTACCGAGGTCACCGCGCTGCCCGCCACCCCGGATCAATGGGCGGCAATCTTTGCTCGCTTCGGCGCCCGGCTGGAGAATATCAACGTCGGCTGCTGCGGCATGGCGGGTACCTATGGCCACGAGGCGAAAAACCTTGAGAACTCGCTGGGGATCTATGAACTGTCGTGGCATCCGCAGCTGCAGAGGCTGCCACGCCAGCGCTGCCTGGCCACCGGCTACTCCTGCCGCAGCCAGGTGAAGCGCATCGAAGGCAACGGCATGCGTCATCCGCTGCAGGCGCTGCTGGAGCTGATGCCATGAGCATCTGGAAACGGCAGGCGACGCTGGCAGCGATCAACGCGCGCAGCGTCGGGAATCTGGTTGGCCATTTGGGCATTCGCTTTACCGCGCTGTCAGACAATGAACTGGAGGCGGTGATGCCGGTGGATGAACGGACCTGTCAGCCGTTCGGCCTGCTGCACGGCGGCGCGTCGGCGGCGCTGGCGGAGACGCTGGGATCGATGGCGGGTTATCTCTGTACTGAAGGCGAGGAGACGCTGGTCGGGCTGGAGATTAACGCCAGCCACCTGCGCGCGGTGCGCGCAGGTGAGGTGCGCGGACGCTGTCGTCCGCTGCAGCTGGGCCGCACCCATCAGGTCTGGCAGATTGAAATCTTCGACAGCCAGCAACGTCTCTGCTGCAGCGCCCGGCTCTCGACGGCGATAAGGCAGCCGGCGGCGAAACAGGCGTAAAGGCTACCAGATCCAGGCGGCGTGTTTGACGAAATCGCTCTGCAGCGCGGTGGCTTTTTCCCAGTCGCCGCTCATCATCAGCTGACGGCAGAGCAGGCTCAGCGAATGGCGTGCCAGCTGGCACGCCTGCATGCGGAACAGCCGCTCGCGCGCGTTATTATTGATCTCCTGCAGCAGCCGGTGATGCAGTTTGCCCAGCGCGTGCAGATAACTTTGCTCATCGCCATTGAGCTGGCAGAGTTCGGCCATATCTAAACAGGTGTCGTTAAAATTACGCAGCTGATCGAGCGAGCAGTCAGGGCGATTCAGTTTGGCCTGCGCCAGGTAGAAATCGACCGTACTGTCGCGCACGGCAAACTTATACTCATCAATTTTGTACTGTAGCCAGGCATTGATGGAAACGTTCATGCTTCACCCGTGGCGTGTTAATGATAATCATTATCATAATAAAATCGGTTCAGGTTGCAATGGCGATAAAGAAGAATTTATCCATTAATGCTGCCTGTCGATAAAATCGGCAATAACAATCCTCTTCGCCGTCAGGAAGCGTAAAATAACGGCAACGGGGATTTAATGCAGCGGATGCTTTTTAACAGAATGATTTTCCACTATTATTCTCCGCCCTGGCGGGCACTGTCGCTCTTCCGGCAAACTGTCTGGCAGGGACTATCCTTAATAAACCGGCATGAAAAAGGACGTTTTGCGCTTATCCCTGCAAAACAAGAGGTTGAAGCAATTACCATTATCACTACCATAGTGGGATAGGCCGCCAGGCATCGCATCGCGAGGTAATAAACTATGCAATCTGCAAATCCGGCATCTTTCTCTCCAGATGAGTTCGTCTGGAAGGGTCTGACCTTAACTGACAGCGCGGCGCAGCAAATCAAAACGCTTGCCGCTAACGATCCGCATGTAAAAGGGCTGCGACTGGGCGTGAAACAGTCGGGCTGCGCGGGCTTCGGCTACATCATGGACCTGGTGAAAGAACCAGCGGAAGACGATCTGCTGTTTACCCATCAGGGCGCAACGCTGTACGTGCCGCTGCAGGCGATGCCGTTTATTGACGGCACGCAGGTCGATTTTGTGCGCGAAGGTCTGAATCAGGTATTTAAATTCAATAACCCTAAAGCTCAGCACGCCTGCGGTTGTGGCGAGAGCTTTGGCGTCGAGTAACATTGCTATGTCCCGAAACAGTGAAGCATCAGATGACGTACAAATCTGGGAAGGCGGCCGACAGAATTATAAGGAAGGCTTCTTTACCCACCTGCAGACCGACGAGCTGGCGCATGGCATCAGCGAAGAGGTGGTGCGCGCCATTTCCGCCAAGCGCAACGAGCCGGCGTGGATGCTCGAATTCCGCCTGAAGGCGTATGAAGCCTGGCTGCAAATGGAAGAGCCGCACTGGCTGAAAGCCCATTACGATAAGCTCGACTATCAGGATTACAGTTACTACTCGGCACCCTCCTGCGGCAACTGCGACGACAGCTGCGCCTCGGAGCCGGGCGCGACGCAAACCTCCGGCGCGCAGGCGAGCAGCAGCTATCTGACGCAGGAAGTGGAAAAAGCGTTCGATCAGCTTGGCGTGCCGGTGCGCGAAGGCAAAGAGGTGGCGGTCGACGCCATTTTCGACTCCGTCTCCGTGGCCACCACCTATCGCCATAAGCTGGCGGAGCAGGGCATTATCTTCTGCTCCTTCGGCGAAGCGATTCAGGAACATCCGGAGCTGGTGCAGAAATACCTCGGCACCGTGGTGCCGCACAACGATAACTTCTTCGCCGCGCTTAACTCGGCGGTCGCTTCCGACGGCACCTTCGTCTATATCCCGAAAGGGGTGCGCTGCCCGATGGAGCTTTCCACCTACTTCCGCATCAACGCGGCGAAAACCGGTCAGTTCGAGCGCACCATTCTGATTGCCGATGAAGATAGCTACGTCAGCTATATCGAAGGCTGCTCGGCGCCGGTGCGCGACAGCTATCAGCTGCATGCGGCGGTGGTGGAAGTGATCATCCACAAAAATGCCGAAGTGAAATACTCCACGGTGCAGAACTGGTTCCCGGGCGGCGAGGGCGAAGGCGGTATCCTCAACTTCGTGACCAAGCGCGCACTGTGCGAAGGCGAAAACAGCAAGATGTCATGGACGCAGTCGGAAACCGGCTCGGCAATCACCTGGAAATACCCCAGCGTGATCCTGCGCGGCGATAACTCCATCGGCGAGTTCTACTCCGTCGCGCTGACCAGCGGCCGCCAGCAGGCGGATACCGGCACCAAGATGATCCATATCGGCAAAAACACCAAGTCGACGATTATTTCCAAAGGGATCTCCGCCGGCAAAAGTCAGAACACCTACCGTGGCCTGGTGAAAATCATGCCGACGGCGACTAACGCCCGTAACTTTACCCAGTGCGACTCGATGCTGATCGGCCCGGACTGCGGCGCGCATACTTTCCCGTATGTGGAGACGCGCAATAACACCGCGCAGCTGGAGCATGAAGCCACCACGTCGCGCATCGGCGAAGATCAGCTGTTCTACTGCCTGCAGCGCGGCATCAGCGAAGAAGATGCGATCTCAATGATCGTCAACGGCTTCTGTAAGGATGTCTTCTCCGAGCTGCCGCTGGAATTCGCCGTCGAGGCGCAAAAGCTGCTGGCCATCAGTCTGGAACACAGCGTCGGTTAACGCCGGCGTTATCTGCATCGTTGCCTGCGGGCAAGCGAAGGACAAAACATGTTAAGCATTAAAGATTTACAGGTAAGCATTGAAGATAAGGCCATCCTGCGCGGCCTGGATTTAGAGATCAAGCCGGGCGAAGTGCATGCCATCATGGGGCCGAACGGCTCCGGCAAAAGCACGCTTTCCGCTACGCTGGCAGGCCGCGAAGAGTATGAAATCGTTGGCGGTTCAGTGGCGTTTAAGGGCAAGGATCTGCTGGAGCTGTCGCCGGAAGAGCGCGCCGGCGAAGGCATCTTTATGGCTTTCCAGTATCCGGTCGAGATCCCGGGCGTCAGCAACCAGTTCTTCCTGCAGACCGCGGTAAACGCGGTGCGTAAATACCGTGGCCAGGGCGAACTGGATCGTTTCGACTTCCAGGACTTTATCGAAGAGAAGATCGACATGTTGAAGATGCCGGAAGATTTGCTGACCCGTTCAGTGAACGTCGGCTTCTCCGGCGGCGAGAAAAAACGCAACGACATTCTGCAGATGGCGGCGCTGGAGCCGGATCTCTGCATTCTCGATGAAACCGACTCCGGTCTCGATATCGATGCGCTGAAAATCGTCTCTAACGGTGTGAACTCGCTGCGCGACGGCAAGCGCGCTTTTATTATCGTCACGCATTACCAGCGTATCCTCGACTACATCAAGCCTGATTACGTGCATGTGCTGTATCAGGGCAAAATCGTGAAATCTGGCGACTTTACGCTGGTGAAACAGCTGGAGGAGCAAGGCTATGGCTGGCTTACCGACCAGGAGTGAGAACGCGCTGCAGCAGTGGCATCATCTGTTTGAGTCGCGCGGCGACGATCGTTCGCTGCAGGCACAGCAGCACTGGCAGCAGCTGATGCGGCTGGGTCTGCCGACCCGTAAGCATGAGAACTGGAAATATACGCCGCTGGACACGCTGTTCAGCCATCGCTTCGTGCTGCCGACGAACGCAGCGCTGACGGCGGAGCAGGTCGCTTCTCTGGCGCTGCCGCTGGATGCGGTGCGTCTGGTTTTCGTCGACGGCCGATTCGACGCCAGCCTCAGTGACGCCGGGTTCGACCAGTTTGAGGTGCAGGTCGCCAGCGCGGCGGAGCGCCGTAACCTGGCGGCGCCGGTTCAGCCGGAGGTGTTCCTGCACCTGACCGAAAGCCTGGCGGAACAGGCGACCACGCTGCGCCTGGCGCGCGGCAAAGCGGCGGCGCGGCCGCTCTATCTGCTGCATATCAGCAGCGGCCGGATGGAAGAGGCGCTGAACACCGTTCACTATCGCCACCATCTGCAGATTGACGCGGGCGCGCAGGCGCAGATTATCGAACATTACGTCAGCCTGAATGACCAGCCGCACTTTACCGGCGCGCGCCTGACCATGGCGGTGGGCGATAATGCGCAGCTGACCCACACCAAACTGTCGTTTGAAAACGTCGGCAGCTACCACTTTGCGCATAATGATATCGTCGCCGGACGCGATGCCAACGTCAGCAGCCACAGCTTCCTGCTGGGCGCAGGCCTGAGCCGTCACAACACCAGCGCGCAGCTTAACGGCGAAAACAGCAACCTCTCCATTAACAGCCTGGTGCTGCCGGTGGATAAAGAGGTGTGCGATACCCGCACCTGGCTGGAGCATAACAAAGGCTACTGCCAGAGCCGTCAGCTGCATAAAACCATCGTGCGCGACCGTGCGCGCGCCGTCTTTAACGGCATGATCAAGGTGGCGCCGCACGCGCTGAAAACCGACGGTCAGATGACCAATAATAACCTGCTGCTGGGCCGTCTGGCGGAAGTGGACACCAAGCCGCAGCTGGAAATTTACGCCGACGACGTGAAATGCAGCCACGGCGCCACGGTAGGCCGGATCGATGAAGAGCAGATGTTCTATCTGCGCGCGCGCGGCATCAGCGAAGAGGCGGCGCAGCGGATGATTGTCTATGCGTTTGCCGCTGAGCTGACCGAGGCGATTGAAGATGAGACGCTGAAGGCGACCGTTCTTCAGCGTATCGAGCAGCGTTTCCCCGGAGGCATCAATGAATTTTGATCTCGCACGCGTCAGGGCCGACTTCCCGATCCTGTCGCGCGAGGTCAACGGCCAGCCGTTGGCCTACCTTGACAGCGCCGCCAGCGCGCAAAAGCCGCTGGCGGTAATTAACGCTGAAAGCCACTTTTGTCAGCACGGCTACGCCGCAGTGCATCGTGGGATCCACTCCCTGAGCGCCGCCGCCACCACCGATATGGAAAACGTGCGCGCGCAGGCGGCGCGCTTTCTTAACGCCGCCTCGCCGGAAGAGATTGTTTTCGTCAAAGGCACCACCGAGGGCATTAACCTTGTGGCCAACAGCTGGGGCGGCAGTCAGCTGCGCCAGGGCGATAACATCATTATCACCGAGATGGAGCATCACGCGAACATCGTGCCGTGGCAGATGGTGGCGGCGCGCACCGGCGCCGCTATCCGCGTCCTGCCGCTGACCGCGGAAGGCGAGCTGGACAGCGCCCGTCTGGCGTCGCTGATAGACGATCGCACCCGCCTGCTGGCGGTGACTCATGTCTCCAACGTGCTGGGTACCGTTAACCCGGTCAAAGCGCTGGTGGCGCAGGCGAAAGCAGCCGGTCTGGTTACGCTGGTGGATGGCGCGCAGGCGGTCATGCATCAGCGCGTCGATGTGCAGGATATCGGCTGTGATTTTTATGTCTTCTCCGGGCATAAAATTTATGGGCCGACCGGTACCGGCGTGCTGTATGGCCGTCAGGCGCTGCTGGCGGAAATGCCGCCGTGGGAAGGCGGCGGATCGATGATCGAACAGGTTGTCTTGCCGGAAGGCACCACCTATGCGAAAGCGCCGTGGAGCCTGGAGGCGGGCACACCCAATACCGTCGGCATCATCGGTCTTGGCGCCGCGCTGGCCTACGTCGAGGCGCTCGGCCTGGACAATATTCAGGCCTATGAGCAGTCGCTGATGGGCTATGCGCTGGACAAGCTGGCTTCGGTGCCCGATCTGCAGATTTACGGGCCGCAGGCACGCGCCGGCGTTATCGCCTTTAACCTCGGCAAACATCACGCCTATGATGTTGGCAGCTTCCTGGATCAGTATGGTATCGCCATCCGTACCGGCCACCACTGCGCCATGCCATTGATGAAGCACTACGGCGTTCCCGCCATGTGCCGCGCCTCTTTCGCCATGTATAATAGCGAAGAAGAGGCCGATCGGCTTGCCGCAGGGTTGACACGTATACACCGCCTGCTGGGAGGCTAAGGCCGTCCGGCTGGCAAGGGAGGAAGGAATGGCGACACTGCCAGAAAAAGAGAAGCTGGTGCGCAACTTTAACCGTTGCGCCAACTGGGAAGAAAAATACCTGTATGTGATTGAGCTGGGCGGGAAGCTGCCGGAATTGTCCGATTCCTTTCGCCAGGCGGAATACA
The DNA here is from genome assembly GCF_002953195.1 of Mixta gaviniae. Lineage (GTDB taxonomy): Bacteria > Pseudomonadota > Gammaproteobacteria > Enterobacterales > Enterobacteriaceae > Mixta > Mixta gaviniae. Next base: position 2,098,210 of record NZ_CP026377.1, read on the forward strand.
GCGTTTCCGGCTGCCAGAGCCAGGTCTGGATTGTGATGGATCAGGCTGAGGATGGCACCATTCAACTGCAGGGCGACAGCGATGCCGCTATCGTTAAAGGGTTGATTGCCGTGGTGTTTAGCCTCTATCAGGGAATGACGCCGCAGCAGATCGTCGCCTTTGATGTCCGCCCCTGGTTTGAGCAACTGGCGCTGACGCAGCACCTCACGCCGTCCCGTTCTCAGGGGCTGGAAGCGATGATCCGTACTATTCGCGCCCGCGCTCAGGCGCTCTGCTAAGCTACACTTCTCTCACACCCCGCTACGGTTAGCGGGGTGCGTTCTGTTGACGACGAGAGAAGCCTTCATGAAAGTATCATTTCCCTTCGCCCTCTGGCTGTCAGGCGTTGCGCTGCTGGCGCCCTTGCTGGCGGGCGCCACCGAGTATCCGCTCCCTGCTGAAAACAGCCGCCTGATTGGCGAAAACAGCACCACCGTCGTGCCGGCCGATAATCGTCCGCTGGAGGATATCGCCGCGCGTTATAAAATCGGCCTGCTGAATATGCTGGAAGCGAATCCTGGTACCGATCCCTGGCTGCCGCAGGCGGGTACGCAGCTGATCATTCCGCAACAGATGCTGCTGCCCGACACCAAACGCGAAGGCATTGTGGTGAACCTGGCGGAACTGCGCCTCTATTATTATCCGAAAGGAAAAAACAGCGTTATTGTCTATCCGGTCGGCATCGGCCAGCTGGGTGCAATGACGCCCGCAATGGTGACCAGTATCAGCCAGAAAATTCCTAACCCTACCTGGACGCCGACTGAGAATATTCGTAAGCGCTATGCGAAAGAGGGCGTAACGCTGCCCCCGATGGTGCCTGCCGGACCCGATAACCCGATGGGGCTGTTTGCGATGCGTCTCGCTTATGGCAGCGGACACTACCTGATCCACGGCACTAACGCCGATTTTGGCATCGGCATGCGTGTCAGCTCCGGCTGTATTCGCCTGCGGCCAGATGATATCGAGGCGCTGTTTAACAGCGTGCCAAAGGGGACGCGCGTGCAGATCGTCAATCAGCCAGTGAAATATGCGATTGAGCCTGACGGCAAGCGCTATATCGAAGTCCATCAGCCGCTTTCGCGCAACGAGAAAGATGATCCGCAAACCATGCCGCTGCCGCTGAACGGCGCGCTCAAGCGCTTTATAAAAAACAAGCAGAGCGACAGCGCGTTAATCGAGGCGGCGCTAAAACGACGCTCCGGGATGCCGATTCTGGTCAATCTGGGCGAGCCGGTAAGCGAGGCGGCCGGGAAGCCCTCTCAGCACGACGCAGCGCCGTCAACGATGCAAAAGGCTGGGGTAACTCAGGCGCAGCCGGAAAAGGCGGGAGAGAGCTGACAACGGCGTCTGGCGCCGATGGCGTCAGGCAAAGGCAGTTGCTGGCGCAGGGAAGATCAGGTGGAAGAAAAAAGACAAAAAAAATGGCGCCCGACAGGCGCCATTTTTATTACCAGAACTCTTACTTACGGTAAGAGTGAGCCTGGTTGTCCAGACGCTGGTTAGCGCGAGCTGCGTCATCTTTAGCAGCCTGAACGTCAGAACGCATTGCGTTCACGTCGTTGCTCAGCTGGTCAACTTTCGCGTTCAGAGTCTGAACGTCGCTTGACAGCTGGTCGATTTTAGCGTTGCTGGAGCAACCAGCCAGCAGAGTTGAACCCAGAATTACCGCGCCCAGTACCAGTTTAGTACGATTCATTATTTATACCCTCTAGATTGAGTTAATCTCCATGTAGCGTTACAAGTATTACACAAAGTTTTTTGGTATGAGAATAAATTTTTGATGAGAACATGCTTAATTTTGCTCGTTCGCTCAAAGAAACATCTGTCTGGACGTTTATTGTGAAAAAATAAAGGAAAACAGGCAGATTTAATTGATTTTATCTTCGGTGAAAGGCGGCTTTTATCGTTATTTTCAATTGGCATTTTTAACAATAACCGTTACCGCAAAATAAAAAAAAGCGCCTGTTCGGCGCTTTTTTCATCATCGCTGTAATTATTTACAGTACATGTACAGAGGCGGTATTGGTTGTGCCGCTCGGCACCAGTGCGCCGGAGACCATTACCACGACGTCACCTTTTTGCGCATAGCCGCTTTCCAGAGCGATTTCCTTGCCAATACGGTAGAAATCGTCGGTAGAGGCGATCTCATTCACCACACGCGCTTCAATGCCTTTGCTCAGCAGCAGCTGACGGGCGGTGATTTGATTGGTGGTCAGCGCCAGAATGGTGGCGTCCGGGAAATATTTACGCACTGATTTCGCTGATTTACCGCCTTCGGTGGCCACAACGATCAGTGGCGCCTCCAGTTTCTCAGCGGTCTCTACCGCGCCGCGGCAGACTGCTTCGGTAATACGCAGCTTGCGGCTGTCGTTCAGCGAATCGATGCGCGATTTCATCACGCGATCGGTACGTTCGCAGATGGTCGCCATGATGGTGACCGACTCCAGCGGATATTTCCCTTTGGCACTTTCGCCAGAGAGCATAACCGCATCGGTGCCGTCGAGAATGGCGTTAGCCACGTCGCCCGCTTCAGCGCGGGTAGGGCGCGGGTTTTTGATCATCGAGTCAAGCATCTGGGTGGCAGTGATCACCACTTTGCGCGCTTTGTTACACTTCTTGATCATCATTTTCTGCGCGAAAATCACTTCTTCTACCGGGATTTCCACGCCGAGGTCGCCGCGGGCAACCATGATGCCGTCAGAGGCGTCCAGGATCTCATCAAAGTTGTTGAGGCCTTCCTGGTTTTCGATTTTAGAGATGATCTGAATATGGTCGCCGCCGTGCTTTTTCAGGTGTTCACGGATTTCCAGCACGTCGGAGCGTTTACGGATAAAAGAGGCGGCAACAAAATCGACGCCCTGTTCGCAACCGAAAATCAGGTCGCGTTTATCTTTTTCCGCCAGCGCCGGCAGCTGAATGGACACGCCCGGCAGGTTAACGCCTTTGTTTTCGCCGAGGTCGCCGTTGTTCAGCACTTTGCAGACCACGCTGTTTTCGGTGACTTCAGTCACTTCCATGCCGATCAGGCCGTCATCGACCAGTACGGTGTTGCCGATTTTCAGGTCGGCGGCGAAGCCTGCGTAAGTGACCGCTACGCGCTCGCTGTTGCCGATCACTGACTGATCGGTGGTAAAGGTGAACGTCTGACCCGCTTTCAGCGACACATCGTTGCCGCCTTCCAGCTTCATGGTGCGGATTTCAGGGCCTTTGGTATCCAGCAGAATCGCCGCCTGACGACCGGTTTTTTCCATAACCGCGCGGATATTGGCGATACGACGACCGTGTTCTTCGTAATCGCCGTGAGAAAAGTTCAGACGCATAACGTTCATGCCCGCTTCCAGCAGGTTGGTCAGCATCTCTTCGGATTCAGTTTTAGGGCCGATAGTACAAACGATCTTGGTCTTTTTCATGACAAGTTATCTGTAAGTTGTGATGGATGATAAAGGTTTGAGGTCGATGCCTGGCGCATCGGGGAAATATTCATGCTCAGCGAGCGGACTGCGATACAAACTAAGAATAGGTGACAGATATGAAGCGTGCAGAGGAAGTTGTGCGGTGATGTTCCATGGCCCGCGTGGGCGAGTTGCGCAACCTGTTGTGAGTGTAGGTAAGGGCACGTCAATTGGCTGAAACCATTCAAGTGAAACACCGGGAATAGTATAGACGCTAAGTATACGAAAACCAATCAAAAAGCATATGGACAGATGGGGCGAGATCAAGGAAAAGCCTGTTGCCGCAACCGCGCAATGTGGACGCAGGCCCCCGCGCGCGCCTTTTATCAGCGGTGCGTTATCAGCGGCTGAGAGTGTGCCGCCCGTACGGCGGGGCGCACAAAACCAGGCCCGATGCGGGTAAGGTTTATCTGAAAGCGCTGCATCGGCCACCGGCGTCGGCTGGCACTACGCGGAGCGCCGGATGAGACCAGGCGTGATCAATTTGGTTAGCGTTAAGGCTGGATAAACGGGTCAATTCGACAACCTTAAGAGAGATCAAGGGCGTCAATCCAGCAGGGGTAAGGTTGGGCGGGGAGTCAATGCAGGCAACGGAAGTCTGGATAAAAAAGGCAATCGGCAGGGGCAAGGTCGGGCGGAAAATGTTAATTCAGGCAAGGGGAAGTCTGGATAAGAGAGGCTATCTGGCAGGGGAGGTCAGGGCAAGAGAGTCAGTCGGCTGGGGTAAGGCAGAGCAAGACAGGCCATCCGGTAAGGTAAAGCGGAGCAAGGAAACCGGTGCGGCGGTAATAGAGGCAAAGCAATCTGCGCGCTTCGTCGGCGATCTGGATAAAAAGATAAGGAGGTCAGTCGTGAGGTATTACGAGCAGCAGAAGAAAAAAGCGTGGTGCGTTCTAATGGACTCGAACCATCGACCCCCACCATGTCAAGGTGGTGCTCTAACCAACTGAGCTAAGAACGCAGTGAAAACGCTTTGGTGCGTCCGAGTGGACTCGAACCACCGACCCCCACCATGTCAAGGTGGTGCTCTAACCAACTGAGCTAAGAACGCAGTGAAAACGCTTTGGTGCGTCCGAGTGGACTCGAACCACCGACCCCCACCATGTCAAGGTGGTGCTCTAACCAACTGAGCTACGGACGCACTTTGGTGCGTTCTAATGGACTCGAACCATCGACCCCCACCATGTCAAGGTGGTGCTCTAACCAACTGAGCTAAGAACGCATCTGTCGTCTTGGGTGACGACGGGGACGAATATTAGCGACACTGTTTACCGCTGGCAAGGGGAAACATACAAATTTCTGCGCAACTGCCCAGCATCTGTGCGACCCGCCGTTTTTTTAAGCACGGCGGGCCCTTATCTTCAGCGCGAAGCGTGTTGCAGGATCCTCTCCGCCGGCAATCGCTGCAGCCGGCGAATACGCCAGATCATCATTACGGCGGCGGAGGTCAGCCCCAGAATAAAGCCGCACCAGAAGCCGGCCGGCCCCATCGGTGGCACCAGCCAGTCGGTCAGCGCCAGCAGATAGCCGCTCGGCAGCCCGATAACCCAGTAGGCGACCAGAGTGATAAAGAAAATCGAGCGGGTATCTTTATAGCCGCGCAGAATGCCGCTGCCAATCACCTGAATTGAATCGGAAAACTGGTATACGGCGGCCAGCAGCATCAGCTGCGCGGCCAGCGCCACCACCAGCGGATTATCGTTGTAGAGCAGGGCGATCTGTTCGCGAAAGGTGACGGTAAACAGTGCGGTGCAGGCCGCCATCATAATGCCCACCCCCTGGCCGGTCCAGGCGGCGACCTTCGCCGCTTCCACCGAACCCTGTCCAAGCCGAAAGCCAACCCGAATGGTGGTCGCCACTCCGAGCGAAAGCGGCATCACGAACATCAACGAGCTAAAGTTAAGCGCAATCTGATGTCCGGCGACATCAACAATGCCCAGCGGCGACACCAGCAGGGCGACGACGGCGAACAGCGTCACTTCAAAAAACAGCGCCAGCGCCACCGGCAGGCCGAGCAGCGTCAGACGCTTAAGCACCGCCCAATCCGGCGCGCTGAAGTAGTCCGGCAGGGCGATGTCGCGCATCGAACGCGCACGCTTGATCCATAAACGCATCACGATAAAGATCACCCAGTAGACCGAAGCCGTCGCCACACCGCAGCCAACGCCGCCCAGCGCCGGCATACCGAAATGGCCGTAGATAAAGATGTAGTTCACCGGGATATTAACCAGCAAACCGATAAAGCCCATCACCATGCCGGGTTTGGTTTTCGACAGCCCTTCGCACTGGTTGCGCGCCACCTGGAAAAAGAGGTAGCCGGGCGCGCCCCACAGCAGCGCGCGCAGGTAGCCGACCGCTTTGTCGGTCAGCGCCGGATCGATATTATGCATGGCGCGGATCATATAACCGGCGTTCCACAGCACGACCATAATCAGCACCGATACCAGTGCGGCCAGCCAGTAAGCCTGGCGTACCTGACGGGCGATGCGATCGCGGCGGCCGGAGCCGTTGAGCTGCGCCACTACGGGCGTCAGCGCCAGAATCAGACCGTGGCCGAATAAGATAGCGGGCAGCCATACCGAGGTGCCCACTGCGACGGCGGCCATATCCGTTGCGCTCACCGCGCCGGCCATAATGGTATCAACAAAGCCCATTGCCGTTTGCGCAACCTGCGCCAGGATAACGGGAATAGCCAGCGCCAATAATTGCCGCGCTTCTGTCAGATACTTCTGCACGTAAACACCTTTTTATGGTTACAGGAATGAATAAACATTCGCCCTGACGGGCTGGATAATAAAGAATAGAAGAACACGTCCGTTGTCGGCGAAAGATCATAGCGGCATCGCCGCCGCAAAGAAACCGCATTTTATCACCCATGGCAGGGGCGATCGTCGGCCGCCTGGCCTGGTCTGCGGCACAGAGTATGTTAATATCAGCAAAAACAGACTGAGGCTAACCTATGTTTACCGGAATTGTGCAGGGCACCGCAGAAGTGGTTGCCATTGAAGAGAAAACCAACTTTCGCACCCATATCGTTAAAATGCCGCCGGCGCTGCTGCCGGGCCTCGAGCTGGGCGCGTCGGTCGCGCATAACGGCTGCTGTCTGACCGTAACGGAAATTAACGGCGATCGCGTCAGTTTCGATCTGGTAAAAGAGACGCTGCGTATTACTAATCTCGGCGATCTGCAGCCGGGCGATGTGGTGAATATTGAGCGCGCGGCGAAATTCAGCGATGAAATTGGCGGACACTTAATGTCCGGGCATATTATGACCACCGCTGAAATCTGTAAAATAATAAATGCAGAAAATAACCGCGAAATCTGGTTCAAACCGCAGGATAGCTCGCTGCTGAAATATATCCTGCATAAAGGCTTTATCGGCATCGACGGTATCAGCCTGACCGTCGGCGACGTAACAAAAACCAAATTCTGCGTGCATTTAATTCCTGAGACCCTGGCGCGCACTACCCTGGGCGCGAAAAAATTGGGTCACCGCGTGAATATCGAGATCGATCCCCATACGCAGGCGATTGTCGAGACCGTCGAGCGCGTGCTGGCGCAGCGTGAAGCGGCGCTGGCTGCCAACGTGGCAAACGTCGCCGACGCCGACGAGTAACCGGCGGGCGAAAAAAAACAGGCAACCCGGTTGCCTGTTTTTTTATGCGTTGCGTCATCGCGGGGCGCTAGTGCGGTACGCGCAGGCCGCCTTCCACGCCGCGGCTAAAGACCACCTGCCAGAGCTGAATATCGCGCGCGCGGAACGCGCCGGCGCAGGCGTTCAGGTAGTAGGTGAACATGCGTTTAAAGCGCTCGCCATATTTCTCTTCCAGCTGCGGCCAGGCCTGCAAAAAGCGGGCATGCCACGCCATCAGCGTTGTATCGTAATCGGCGCCGAAATTGTGCCAGTCTTCCATAATAAAGTGCGGTTCGCTGGCTTCGGCAATATGGCGCACCGACGGCAGGCAGCCGTTGGGGAAAATATATTTATCAATCCAGGGATCGACATTCATATCGGTTTTTATCGCGCCGATGGTATGCAGCAGGAACAGGCCGTCAGGCTTGAGATTGCGGTCGACGACGTCGAAATAGGTAGCATAGTTTTTAGGGCCGACGTGTTCGAACATGCCGACAGAGACGATGCGGTCATACTGATCGTGCAGGTCGCGGTAATCCTGCAGCAAAATCGTGACGTCCAGCCCTTCGCAACGCTGCTGCGCCATTTTTTGCTGTTCGGCGGAGATGGTGACGCCATCCACCTTTGCGCCATAGTGACGCGCGGCGAACTCCGCCAGCCCGCCCCAGCCGCAGCCGATATCGAGCAGGCGCATACCCGGCTTCAGCTGCAGTTTTTCGCAAATCATTTTTAGCTTAGCCTGTTGCGCCTCTTCCAGCGTGCCGGCTGTTTTCCAGTAGCCGCAGGAATATTGCATAAAGGGATCAAGCATAAGCGAAAAAAGATCGTTGCCTAAATCGTAATGCTCTTTGCCCACCATCCAGGCGCGTTTTTTTGACTGCAGATTGGTCAGCCGGGCGGCGGCGATGCGTAAAGTGTCTTTGAAATGGTGAGGGAGTTGTTGATCCAGTTTGTGCTTCAGCACGCGATGAAAAAACATATCAAGCCGTTCGCATTCCCACCAGCCATCCATGTAACTCTCGCCCAGACCGAGGGATCCCTCCTGTAAGACGCGTTTAAAAAAGTCAGGGTTTTTCACCTGAATATCCCAGGGGCGATGACCATTGACTTCGATATCGGCCATTTCCAACATCTCATGGGCGATACGATACCAATGGTTTTCCTCCAGGTTCACTTCTTCTATGCACGATGAACTCATAGCTTCTCCATCACCTGTGTGATACGAACCTGAGAAACAGAATAGTCAATTTCTACAGGGTTGTGAGAAATCTCACGGAAAACCGTGTGCCAGATAGCCGACGTTGAGCAGAGGATTGAAACTGAATGAACAGACCGGTCAGACAGCCGCACGTAAGCGGAGCGGCCGACCGGAAAAAACGCACTGGTTATTATAAGTGACTGCCTGGCAAGGAGTATATGCTCCCGCCAGGGAATATACAACGGCTAACAGTTAGTGTGCTAACCAATAGCTGTCATCGGCGATGCGGCAGGTATTGCGATTATGCCGCGTTCTGTGACTCCGTCGCTGGCGCGTGTCGCGTCAGCTGCAGCAGATAGCCAACTGCGGCCAGCAGCACGGTAAACAGCATAACCGAGCTGGTGGTCAGCAGCGGGTGCGTCAGCCAGCCGGAGACCGCCAGGCTGGCAAAAAAGCAGAGGCCCAGCTGCAGGCAGTTCTGCAACGCGGCGGCCTTGCCGGTATCCTGCGGGAACGGCAGCAGCGCATTCGCCACCACGATAGGGTAGATTGCCCCGTTCGCCAGCGCCATGCCGCAGAAGGGCACCAGCAAGCCCCACAAGGTCGCGTTGCCGCTCATCGCCACCATAAACAACGCCACGACACTAACCGCATAGAACATCAGCAGCGCCGGCAGCAGCGTTCTGCCGTTGCGGCGCTGAAGCGCCGCGCGGCAGCCGAATCCGCCGATCAGAAAGGCGATGGTCTGCGGCACATAGCTCAGGCCGATATCCGCCGGGCTTAAACCGAGATCGTGCAGAATAAAAGGCGACCCGGTCAGCCAGGCGAAAAAGCTGGCGGAGCAGGCGGCATAGATCAATACGTTTCCGCTGTAGACGCGCGAGGCCAGCATCTGGAAAAAGCCGGCGCGCGGACGCGTCTCGTGCGTGGCCGCCGGTGCCTTTTTCAGCCGCGCGGTGGCAAACAGCAGCGGCAGGGTGACCAGCAGCAGCGCAAGGAAAATAGAACGCCAGGAGAAATGGCTCAGCAGCCAGGCGCCCAGCAGCGGCGCCAGCGCCGGGGAGAGCGCCACCAGCGGCATAATGGTGGCGAACACGCGGTTCGCCTGCGCGCCGCGATAGCGATCGACCACCAGCGCCTGCCAGCTTACCGCGGCGGAGCAGACGCCGACCGCCTGAATAAAGCGCAGCGTCAGCATCTGCCAGGTCTCATTCGCCCACAGCATACCGGCGCAGCCGATCGCAAACAGCGTCAGGCCGAGCAGCAGCACCGGCTTGCGGCCGAAGCGATCGGAGAGCGGGCCCCACATCAGCTGGGCGCAGGCGAAGCCGCCAAGGAATACCGTCAGGCTGGCACTGATGACGCCGGCGGAGGTGTGAAAGCTCTCCTGCATGGCGGTAAAGGCCGGCAGGTACATATCGGTGGCGAGAAAGCCCAGCGTACTGAGCAGCGCCAGATAAAGCATAAATCCTTTTGAACCAGACATCTCTTTCTCATTAATTAGCAGGTGAACAGACGGCGCGAGGGTAAAGGATGTTTTTCTGAATGTGAAACGCTAAAATTTGCCGGTTGATTTCAAAATTTTTGCAGGCAGAAAATGTGGTCAGAACATGCGCTTGAAGTGATCGATGCCGTCGCCCGCACCGGCAGCTTCTCCGCCGCCGCCGCGGAGCTGCATCGCGTGCCGTCCGCCATCAGCTATACCGTGCGCCAGCTGGAGTCCTGGCTGGCGGTGCCGCTGTTCGAACGACGCTACCGCGATGTGGTGTTAACCGAGGCCGGCGAGCTTTTTATTCGCGAGGGCCGTGCTGTTATCAAAAAAATGCTCGCCACGCGCCGTCAGTGCCAGCAGGTGGCGAACGGCTGGCGCGGGCAGCTGAGCATCGCCGTCGATCGCATCGTCAAACCGCAGCGCACGCGTCAGCTGGTACTCGATTTCTATCGCCACTTTCCCGATATGGAGCTGTTGATCACCCCGGAGGTGTTTAACGGCGTCTGGGATGCGCTGGCGGACGGACGTGTTGATGTGGCGATCGGCGCCACCCAGGCGATCCCGGTCGGCGGCCGCTTCGCTTTTCGCGATATGGGGGCGCTGAACTGGCGTTGCGTGGTCAGCGCCCGTCATCCGCTCGCCGGGGCGGTCGATCGTCTGCAGGATGACGATATTCGCCCCTGGCCGTCGCTGGTGCTGGAGGATACCTCGCGCGCGCTGCCGCGCCGCACCACCTGGACACTGGATAACCAGCGGCGGCTGGTGGTGCCCGATTGGGAAAGCGCCTTTGACTGCCTGCGCGCCGGGCTCTGCGTCGGCATGGTGCCGGGGCAATTCGCTGCGCCGCTGCTGGCGAGCGGGGAGCTGAGCGAGCTGCCGCTGCCGGTGCCTTTCCCTGACAGCCACTGCTGCGTCAGCTGGTCGGAACAGAGCGGTTCGCCGGCGCTGAGCTGGTTACTGGATTATCTGGGCGATACGGAGACGTTAAATCGGGAGTGGCTGCGGGAAGAGGCGCTGGCTCAGGAGAGGGGGGCTCCTGAGCAACATTGCAGCGGTGGCGACCGTGATGGTCGTCACCGCCAGCAACATTAACGGCGGTAGTCGCGGAACGGGCCGTCGGCCACCGAGCGGCGCTCGATCAGCGTCGGATGTACCTCAATGGTTTGCGACTCTTCGCGCTTGTTGATAATACGATCCAGCAGCATATCGAAGGCGGTTTCGCCCAACTGCTCTTTTGGCTGATGCACCGTGGTCAGCGCCGGCGTAAAGTAGCGGGCGTTGCGCACGTTATCGTAGCCGATCACCGAAATATCCTGCGGTACGCGCAGGCCCATCTCATCCGCTGCGCAAATGGCGCCCATCGCCATAATGTCGCCGCCGCAGAAGACGGCTGTCGGGCGCTGCTTTTGCGTCAGGATCTGCTGCATGGCACGGTAACCCGATTCCGGTTCGAAATCGCCCTGCACGATCCACTCTTCGCGCGCCGGAATATTCGCTTCGTTCAGCGCCTTCATAAAGCCGGCAAGGCGGCCGCCGCCGGTATTGCGCTCCATTTGGCCAGGGATCACGCCGATATCGCGATGGCCGCGTTCGATCAGATAGCGGCCGGCAAGATAGCCGCCTTCAAAGGCGTTATCCAGCACGGTATCGGTGAAGTCGCCGCGCGACTCGCCCCAGTCCATCACCACCATAGGGATATTGCGGTTCTCCTCAAGCATTTTCAGCAGCGCTTCAGGGTATTCGGAACACATCACCAGCAGACCATCGACGCGCTTCTGCGCCATCATCGACAGGTAGGCCTGCTGCTTTTGCAAATCGTTGTGGGCGTTGCCCAGAATCAGGGTATAGCCGCGGGCGAAACAGCGCGTTTCTACCGCCTCGATAATCTCCGCAAAATAGGGCGCCTCGCTGGAGGTGGCCAGCAGGCCGATCGATTTGGTGTGATTCACCTTCAGGCTGCGCGCGACCGCGCTGGGCGAATAGTGTAATTCTTTGATGGCCGCCCACACCGCCTCGCGCGTCTCTTCCGCGACAAAGCGGGTCTTATTGATGACGTGTGACACCGTCGTAGTAGAAACGCCGGCACGCTTCGCGACATCTTTGATTGTTGCCATTAAAAAGATACTCCTGCGCTTATCATAACGAATTGATAAGGCTAATGTTAAACGTTTGCGTCCTCACGGCCTGCTTCAGCGTGCTTGTCAGTTGTCATTATGCTGGCTGAGATACGTCTGGCAGGTGGGACGTCTTTAAAAAAGGGCCAATAGCGGCTGTTTGCCATTGTTGCGCAACGCAAGGCGGGGATTCTACCAAGCTGACGCAAAGAAAACGAGATTTTTACCGGCGAGTATGGGAAAATCTATACCGTTATCGTTTGTAGGGTTAAAGGAGAGGCCGGGTGAGTACTGATTTAAAGCTGTCGTTAGGCACAACCGTCGCGGCGTTGCTGATGATTATCGCTTTCAGCTTTACCGCTGTGATGCACTAAGCAGATAACGCATAAAAAAAAGCCTGTCGCAAGACAGGCTTTTTTGTTGCGCAACGCGCCTAGCGAATGGTTTTGGGCGTCATCACGCGACGCGCGCCGACATAATGGCGCTCCCAGTAATCATCGCTGAGCTGGCTGATTTGAATATCTTTGCCGGTACGCGGCGACTGAATAAAGCGGCCGTTGCCGAGATAGACGCCAACGTGGTCGGCGGCGCCGCGGTTATTAATGCGGAAAAAGACCAGATCGCCTTTTTCCAGCGATTCGCGGCTGACCGCTGCGGCGTCGCGCAGGTGATACATCTCATTAGCAGTGCGCGGGATCTTAAACTTCACCACATCTTTATAGGCGTACCAGACCAGGCCGCTGCAGTCGAAGCCGGTGTGCGGCGAGGTGCCACCCCAGAGATAGGGTTTGCCCAGCTGTCCCATCAGCTTGTTCATCGCCGTTTCGCGCGCTTTCTGATAACGCTCGCGGTGCGCCTTGCTCATCTCCAGTGGGCCGCGGCCGTTCGCCTGCAGCGCGCCTTTTTTATCGCCGCGCTGGCGGCCATAGCGCGCGCTGGCGCTTTTCGCCGCGCTCTTTTTGACGCCGCTCTGCTTTGCCGTTTTTACCGGCTTGACCGTTTTCGCCGACGCGCGGCCTTTTTTCGCCGTTAACGTCGGAGAGGCCGCAACAGCGGTCGCCTTGCCTTTCTTTTTAACTTTGCTTTTTTCCGCCGTCGCCGGACGCGCTTTTTTGCTGGTGGTTTTTAATGGGCGACGCTTGCGCCGTTCATCTTCACGGGCGCTCTTCTTATCAATCTTATGCTGACTGGCCTTAACCGGCGCCTGCGGGGAGGCCTGCGCAACGTTAAAGAACAGCTGAGCAAAAGCCAGCATAAAAAGCGTAATCAGTAAACGCATAGTGTGGTTACAGTAAAAGCGCGATATACAGCGCGGAGTTAATCTTATTTCTGCCCTGGCGGCAGACCCCTGAAGGCCGATTCTAATCTAACTTTTTCTGAAAAGATAAAGCCTTTTGCAATTGAATGGCCTTTAATTGCATAAAGATGTAAAAATAAACGGAAACAGCTGGTTATCTCAGCACAGTTATTGCCATTTATTAATCGCCGTGCGTAATGACGACGCGCCGCATTATTTGCGCGGCGATGGCGGCCATAAATGTGCCGGACGCTTTAACCCTACAGAAAATGTCGTTTTCAGTGACCCGCTACAGTCGCTACAATCAATAGACACGAAGCAAGCTATTTAAGGAAGGCAATTATGAGTACTGTTGAAAAAATTCAGCGCCAGATCGCAGAAAATCCGATCCTGCTGTATATGAAAGGTTCGCCGAAGCTGCCAAGCTGTGGTTTCTCTGCGCAGACGGTTCAGGCTCTTTCTGCCTGCGGCGAGCGCTTCGCCTATGTCGATATCCTGCAAAACCCCGATATTCGCGCTGAACTGCCTAAATACGCTAACTGGCCGACCTTCCCGCAGCTGTGGGTAGATGGCGAACTGGTTGGCGGCTGCGACATCGTTATTGAGATGTTCCAGCGCGGTGAGCTGCAGACGCTGATTAAAGAGACGGCGGAAAAGCATAAAGAAGCGGAATAACTTTCAGCCGAGCGCTGGAAGCACTGCTGAAAGCACAAAAGGGCGCCTGCGGCGCCCTTTTTTCATGGCGCGCGGCGGTTTACTCTTCCACCTTTAACGCCTCATCAGCCGGCTCTTCATCGCCAACCGGCAGCGGCGGCCAACCGCCCAGGCGTTTCCAGCGGTTCACCAGTTCGCAAAACAGCTCCGCGGTGCGTTCGGTATCGTAGAGCGCCGAGTGCGCCTGCGTGGCGTCAAAGGCGATGCCGGCCGCTTTACAGGCTTTCGCCAGTACCGTCTGACCGACGACGAGGCCGCTGAGGGCTGCGGTATCGAAAGTCGCGAAGGGATGGAACGGGTTACGCTTCAGACCGGCGCGTTCGGCGGCGGCCATCATAAAGCTGTGATCGAAATTGGCGTTATGCGCCACCATAATGGCGCGATTGCAGCCGCGATCCTTCAGGCCTTTGCGCACCAGCTTAAAAATTTCATGCAGCGCCTCATATTCACTGACAGCGCCGCGCAGGGGATTGTGTGGATCGATGCCGTTGAACGCCAGCGCCTCCGGTTGCAGGACCGCGCCTTCAAAAGGCTCAACGTGAAAATGCATTGTCTGATCAAGCTGCAGCCAGCCTTGTTCATCCATTTTCAACGTGACGGCGGCGATCTCCAGCAGCGCATCGGTTTTAGCATTGAATCCGGCGGTTTCCACATCAATCACCACCGGATAAAAGCCGCGGAAGCGGTCGGATAAGGCGTTCAGTTGTTTCGATTCAGACATCAGGATCTCATT